>JAEWCW010000197.1 GCA_023390415.1 Pseudomonadota bacterium
CATGACCCACAGGGCCGGGAACACCTGGTTGCCCCAGAAGTGGCCACCGGCCCGCTCGATCGTGATGTTCTCGAAGGTGGTCGGCTGGGTGCCAAAGCCCACCATCGGGATGTCGAAGTCGATCGAACTGATGGTGACACCCGAGTAGGTGAGCGTGTCGGCCACATAGATATTGCGGAACACGTTGTTGTAGCCGCCGTAGACCGCCACGCCGGCCGCTGCAGCGAGATCGCGCACCAGCTGGTAGAGCCGGACTCGGCTGAGGAACGCCTTCCCCGAGGGGAACATCCAGAGCGAATCGCGGGGCACGTCCTTCGCCCATTCTGCGACGGCGGCGCGGGCGCGGTCCGAGATCGGTACCAGCCGCTCGCGCCCGCCCTTGCCCTTCAGGATCAGGAACGGGCGATCCGGAGAGACGGCGTTGCGCGGCAGCGAGACCAGCTCGCTCGCGCGGAGGCCCGAGCCGTAGAGCAACTCGATCAGCGCAGCGAGGCGGAGCGCGCCGGGCGCGCCTTCGGCCTTGCGCCGCTCAATCTCGGCGAACAGCGCATCGACCGCGCCGCGATCGAGCACCTTGGGCAGCGGCCGCTCCGAGGCCGGCCGTGGAAGCGCGGCCGACGGATCATCGCCACGGAAACCCTCGTCCTGAAGGAAGCCGAAGAAGCGCCTCAGCGCCGCCGCCTTGCGGGCGACGGTTGCACGCTTCAGCGGTGCCCAGGCTTCGGCCAAACCCTGGAGCTCTTCGGGCGAGGCGTCAGCGAGGCGACCGGAGAGAAGCTCCGAGGCGCCCCGGAGGTCGCGCTCGTAGGCAAGCAAGGTATTGCGCGCTGCGCCAGCTTCAGCGGCCATCATCTCGAGGAAGGCGGCGATGAGCCTCCGATCCTCGCCCGCGCTCACAGGCGCATCACCGCCTCGGCCGCGATCATTCGCGCCTCATAGTCGTAGCCGACGCTGCGCAGCGCGCGGACGATCCGGAAGAGGTGCGCAGCCGGCACCTCCGCCCAGTCGCCTGCCTGCAGGCCGACCGCGGCGAGCAACGCGACCGCGCCGGGGCGGCGGCTGCGCGCCGCGTCATCGAGCGCCCGGGTCCAGCGATTTTCGAGGCTGAGATCCACGCCATATTCGCCCGCGAGGTCGCCGCCGGCGCGACCGAGGCCGATCAGGGCAGCGACCAGCATCTCGGTGCGCTTGTGGTCGCGACTGTCGTCGAGGTCCTGGAAGGCCGCGATAGAGGCGATGGGATCGACGGCTCCCTGCGGCCCGCCGACCGCGAGCAGGCCCCAGGCGCGGGCATCGGCGTCGCCAGAGGCGACCAGGGTCGCCCAGCGCGCGGCCTCGCGGTCGAGGCCGGCGCTCAACATCGCAGCAATCAACTCGTCCGCATCGCCACCGCGTGCGGAATCGACCGGAAGATGGGCGGAGGCGGTCGCGGTGAGGATCAGCCGCCCGTAACGCTGCTGGCCGCCCTCCCCTTCGCCCCACAGCTGGCGGAGCGCCGCCACGCGCTGCGCCGGATCGCGGTGGACGAAGGCGGTGCGCAGGCGGCCCGCCGGGGTCTCCGCAACCTCGGCCTGGTCGGTCCGCTCGAAGATCTGGCTCTGCATCTCGACCAGGGCATTGGACGAGAAGACGCCCAGCGCGGCTGCCACATAGGCCGATTCCACCCTCTGCTCGAACGGCACCATCGGCGCGCGCGCGTGCCAGGCCTGCACCCGCGGCCCTGCGCCGCGGACCAGCTCCGCTGGGATTTCCATGCCGGTCGCTCCGGCGAGGCCGAAGCGCCAGGCGGTGAGACCGTCCACCTCTTGCCACCGGACGGTCGCCGAGCGGCGGCTGTCGGTTCCGGCGCCGACCAGCTTCTCGGCGAGCGCGAGGTCCGCGCCGCCGATCCCGCCGCGATTGCGCGCCTCGCCGATCAATTGGCTGGCGCGTGTGGCATCCCCGGCGAGCGCCGAACAAATCGCGTCGGCCAGCCGCCAGACGGGGCGATCGACCAGCGCGCGGCCGGGTGCCACGATTGGGCAGAGGCCGCCCGGATCGGCGCTCGCGAGCGCGGTATCGAGCGCCGCCTGGATCATCAGCGGCGTGTAGTTGCCGACATCGACCGCCTGGACCAGCGAGCGCGCCGCATCGGCCTCGCCCATCCGGACGAGCAGGCTGGCACGCTCGGCGACCCAGTCGACCGGGTGAACGCCTCTCGGGGCGGGCACCCGCGACATCAGTGCGCGGCGCAGCAGCATCGACACCCAGCGCGAGGCGACCGGGGCGTCGAGCTGACGCATCAGGCTGGCGTGGAAGGCGCCGCGATCGGTGCCGAACGCGCCCTCGCCCAAGCCCCAGTTGCCCGGGGTCAGCGGGCCGACAATGTCGACCGGGCGGCGGAGCGCCTCGGGGACGTCGACATGGTAAGGCGGCGTGAAGCGGGGCAGATCGCGGAGATCGGCAGCGGCGCCGTCCTCGATTGTCGCTTCGTCGGCGCCCGGCGTGGGTGCCGGCGCCACCTCGTTCGGCGCCGCCGTTGGGGGCGCAGGCTCCGCGGCGTTGCGCGGCTCCTCCTTCGGCGCGGGCGGCTCTGAGAAGCCGGGCGGAAGCAGCGATTCGGGCGTGTCCTGGCCAAGGGCCGGCAGTGCGGCCGCGAGCGCGACGACCGCGCCCGCCAGGAGCAGCCTATTTCGCCAGGGCCGCATTGGTCACATCCTCCTCGATCGTCCGAAGCGGCACTTCCGTGTCCTTCATCGCCGCCCAGACGATGAGGCCGATCACGAGCAGGAGGATGACGAGGGCAATCGCCGGAAGCGGCGAACGGCGCCGCCTGGTCGGCGCGAATGTGGTTCTACGCATGGGCGGCCTTTTGCCCCACGAGGACGCGGCATGTATAGCCCCCGCCGCATGGCCGCCCGCGCTTCCCGCATCGATCGAAGCATCGCCATCGTCGGCATGATGGGCGCCGGAAAGAGCACGGTCGGGCGGCGGCTGGCGAAGCGGCTTAGCCTCCCCTTCGCGGACGCCGACGACGAGATCGAGAAGAGCTGCGGCTACACGGTCGCCGAGATTTTCGACCGCTTCGGGGAATCGACCTTTCGCGAAGGCGAACGGCGGGTGATCGCCCGGCTTGCCGAAGGGCCGCCGCGGGTCATCGCGACCGGCGGCGGGGCCTTCGCCGAAGAGGCGACCCGGCGCCTGATTCTCGAGCGCTGCATTACGATCTGGCTCGATGCCGACGTCGAGACCCTGCTCGGAAGGCTCGGCCGGCTCGGCCACCGTCCGCTTCTCAAGGGCCGGGACCCGGCCGAGGCGATTGCGGAGCTCGCTGCGAAGCGGACGCCGCTCTACGCCGAGGCGCATATCCGTATCCCTACCGGCACTGCGCCGCACGCCGCCATCGTCGATTCGATCTGCCGGGAGATCGGCGCGTGAGCCAGATCGAGGTGGCGCGCGCTCAGCCGGGCTCGGGGTCCGACGCGGGCATCGGCCGGGTGATGATCTGGTCCCTGCGCACGCGCAGGTCCCCTGCTTCCAGCTGCGCCTTCAGCCGCTCGTGATCGCGGGCACGGTAGAGCTGCTCGGTCCGGTCGATCTCCGACTCGTCGACCCCGACCTTCGCCATTGCCATCCGCGCCATCCGCACCGCCGAATCGAGCACTTCGCGCACCGCGCCCGCGATCGGCGCGTGGCGAAGCTTCAGCAAGGCGCGGCGATCATAGGCACGGACGAAAAGCGCCGCCTTGGGGAAGGTCTTGTGCACGGCTTCGAGGAATTCCGGCTCGATCTGATCCCCGTCGGTGCAGAACAGGATCAGCTCGGCATCGGCGGCGCCGGCCTGGCGGAGCAGGTCGAGCCGGGTACCGTCGCCATAATAGACCTTTGCGCCGAAGCCGCCGGCGACGTCGATCATCTCGATATCCGTGTCGACCAGAGTGACGGCGATGCCCTGGGCATTGAGCATCTGGGCGACCGTCTGCCCGAACCGGCCATAGCCGACGATGATCGCGTTGGAGCCGTCGGCGACGGGGCCGCCGCGCACCTCCTTGTTGACTGGCTCAGCGCGCATCCGCGCCGTCGCCATCATCAGGAACGGCGTCGTCGCCATCGAGAGGGTGACGATCGCGCCGAACAGGCTCGCCGCCTCGGGCGCGATCAGGAAGGCGCGCTGGGCCTGGGCGAAGAGGACGAAGCCGAACTCGCCGCCCTGGCTGAGCAGCACGCCGAGCGCGAGCGCCGGGCGCCAGGCCATGTTGAACGCCAGCGCCAGGCCGGTGATCACCGCCGTCTTGATCGCAATCAGGGCGAGCGCCATCGTCACGACGAAGACCGGCCGCTCGGCGATGGCCTGGAGGTCGAGCATCATTCCGACGGCGAGGAAGAACAGGCCGAGCAGGATCGATCGGAACGGCTCGACGTCCGCCTCGAGCTCGTGCCGGTACGGGCTGTCTGCCAGCATCACCCCGGCGATGAAGGCCCCCAGCGCCGTCGAGAGGCCGAGGAGCTCCATTACCGCGGCGCTTGCGATTACGGTGAATAAGCCGGCGAAGACGAACATCTCGCGCTCGCCGAGATTGCCGATCAGCCGGAACAAGGGCCGGAGGACAAACCGCCCGGCGATGACCAGGCCGAAAATCGCGGCCACGGTGGACAAAGCGAGCTGCCACCCCGGGGGTCCCCCGGCATCGGCCGGATTGCGCGACATCGCCGCGATGATCGTGATCAGCGGCACGATCGACAGGTCCTGAAAGAGCAGGATCGAGAAGGCGCGCTCGCCGAACGGAGTCCGCAGCCGCCCCGCGGACTGGAGCAGAGGCAGGACCTGCGCCGTCGACGACAGGGCCAGCGGAAGCCCGAGCGACAGCGCCGCCGCCAGAGTCGAGCGGGTCGCCAGCCAGACCAGACCAGCAGCCGCGATCCCGCACAGTATGACCTGAAGCAGCCCGAAGCCGAAAATGTCTTGGCGCATCCGCCACAGGCGGCTCGGGTTGAGCTCGAGCCCGACCAGGAACAGCAGGAGCACGATCCCGATCTCGGCAATCTCGAGCATCGTCTCGCCGCCGCTGACCAAGCCGAGCACTTGCGGGCCGACCAACGCCCCGGCGACGAGATAGCCCAGGGTGGCGCCGAGCCCGAGCCGCCGGAACAGCAGCACGAAGCCCAAGGCGAAACCGAGCAATATGACCCCCTCGGCGAGCAGCGACACCGGCGCGTGCTCGCCGGCGCTCATCCCCGCGCCCGCCCCGCGGCGTCGGCCACGGCCTCGAAGGCGAGCAGGATCGACGGGTGCCGCGCTGGATGTCGCCGCGCCGCGTCGAACAGGTCGAGCCCGGGCCAGTTGCCCGGGTCATCGCGCTGGCCGGCGAGATAGGCTGAGAGACTGTCCCGCGCCTCCGCCAGTTCGTCCGGCGAACGCCCGATCGCATGCGCGCCCATCAAGGCCGCCGAGGCCTGTCCGAGCGCGCAGGCATTGACCTCCTGCCCGAGCGCCTCGACCCGGCCCTCCCCGTCCAGCCTGACGTCCACTGCGACACGGCTTCCACAGACCGGCGACCGCCGCTCGGCGCGCGCGCCCGCATCGGCAAGCGCGCCGAGATGCGGAATATCCGCCGCAAGGCGAAGGATGTCGCGATTGTAGAGAGGCCGGGCCACGACCGAGATATAGGCGGTGTGCGCCGCACCGTCACCCACCCGAGCGAGACTGTCACGACCCCCGAGCGAGACCGTCATCCCAGCGAACGCTGGGATCTCACGGAGAGTCAGGCGGCGCGATTAAGGCAGCCTTGGACGAGCGTGCGAGACTTCTCGTCCTGAGATGCCAGCCTTCGCTGGCATGACGAGCTAGGCCCGGCGCCAGGTCGTGCCTTGGGGACCGTCCTCGAGCAGCACGCCCTCGGCGGCGAGCTCGTCCCGGATTCGGTCCGCCGCTGCGAAGTCGCGATTTTTCTTGGCCTCGGCGCGTTCGGAGATCAGCGCATCGATCCGCGCGTCGCCCTCACCCTGGAACCAGGCGGACGCGCTGCCTTCGAGGAGTCCGAGCAAGTTCGCGGACGCCCGCAAGGTCGCCGGATCGTCGATCGCCGCCAATCGCGACAGAGCGAGCGGCGTGTTGAGATCATCGGCCAGCGCATCGGCAACCCCGGCGTCGATCTCCCCCGCTTCCGCCTCGCCGGCAGCCCGGTAGAGCCGGTCCAGCGTCGCCTTGCTCTGCGCGATCAGCGACGAGGACCATTCGAGCGGCTGGCGATAATGGGCGGAGAGCAAGGCGAGGCGCAAAGTCTCGCCCTTGTGGCCCTGCTCGAGAAGCTCGCCGACCGTGACCACGTTGCCGAGGCTCTTCGACATCTTCTCGCCGCCAGCCATCGAGAGGAAGCCGTTATGGACCCAGTAGCGGGCGAGCGGCGCGCCATTATGGGCGCAGCGGCTTTGCGCAATCTCGTTCTCGTGATGCGGGAAAATGAGGTCGAGCCCGCCGCCATGGATATCGATCGTCTCGCCGAGATGGCGCTCGATCATCGCCGAGCATTCGATATGCCAGCCGGGCCGGCCCCTGCCCCACGGCGAATCCCAGCCGATCACCCCCTCGGGCGACGGCTTCCACAGCACGAAATCGGCCGGGTCCTTCTTGTAGGAGGCGACCTCGACCCGGGCCCCGGCGATCATCGCCTCGCGGTCGCGGCGGCCGAGCACACCGTAACCCGGGTCCGAGGGGACGTTGAAGAGGACGTGCCCGTCCGCCTCATAAGCGTTGCCGGACTCGATCAGCCGCGCGATCATCGCGATCATCGGGCCGATATTGTGGGTCGCATGCGGCGCCAGGTTCGGCGGCGAGACGCCGAGCGCGCCCATGTCGGCGAGGTAGAAGTCCTCGTAGCGCCTGGTGATTGTCTCCGGATCGACCCCTTCCGCGCGCGCCGCATCGATGATCTTGTCGTCGACGTCGGTGACGTTGCGCGCATAGACGAGCGCGCCGGCGCCGTAGCTGTGGCGGAGCAGCCGGGCGAGCACGTCGAAAACGACGGCGGGCCGGGCATTGCCGATATGGGCGCGGTTGTAGACGGTCGGGCCGCACACATACATCGTCACCCGGCTCGGATCGGCAGGCTCGAAGACGCGCTTCTCGCGCGCCTGGGTGTCGTGGAGGCGGATCATTGGGCGTTGGAGGCCTGGTTGCCTTGGCCCTCGCCCTCTGGCTCCGCCGGCCCGCGCCGCCACTCGACGAAATCGACGATCGCGCGGCCGCTGGCGTTGAGCAAAGGATAGGTCCGGCTGTCGGCCATCCAGCCCGGCCGCGCCGCCTGGCGCCCCGCCCAGATGTCGTAGACGAGATTGGCGGCGAGATAGAGCAAGGTCGCGACGATCAGCCCCTTCAGCGCACCGAAGCCTGCGCCGAGCACGCGGTCGACCGGCCCGACGAACGAGCGCCGGGTGGCGCCGCCGATCCGGTGGGCGATCAATTTGCCGAGCAGGAAGACCACGCCGAAGATCAAGGCGAAGGCGAGCACCGCCGCCCCCGCCCAGGTCCCGACGGGCCCCTCCAGAGCGCCGGTGAGCGGCGTGTGCAGAAGCTTCAGCGCCGCGATCGCGACGACCAAGGCGGCGAGCGACAGCACCTCGCGCACGAAGCCGCGCATCGCGCCGAGCACGAGCCCGCCGCCGACGAGAAGAAGGGTGATCACGTCCAAAGCAGTCATGCTGCAAGTGCTAAAGGAGGTTCGCCGCTGGGGGAAGTGGCGATGCATGCAGGTGCGAGACCGTCACCCGAGCGAGACCGTCATCCCAGCGAAGGCTGGGATCTCAGCGAGAGTAGGCGCCGCCGCCAATGCAGCGCTGCAGAAAGGCCCGCGACGTCTCGTCCTGAGATCCCAGCCTTCGCTGGGATGACGGGTGTGGCATCACCGCCCTAAGAGATGATCGACGAGCTGGCCCAGCGCCCGGAAGCCCGAGAGGCGCATGTCGCTCTTGCCGCCGTCGAGCGAGGCCGGGACGAGCGCGCGGGAGAAACCGAGCTTGGCCGATTCCTTGAGGCGAAGCGCGCCGTGCGAGACCGGGCGAACCTCGCCGGACAAGGCGACCTCGCCGAACGCCACGCTCTCCGCCGGCACCGGCCGCTCGGACAGAGCCGAGACCAAAGCCGCCGCCACCGCCAGGTCCGCCGCCGGATCGCTGACCCGGTAGCCGCCGGCGACGTTGAGATAGACCTCGGCGGTCGAGAAGCTCAATCCGCAGCGCGCCTCCAGCACCGCGAGGATCATCGCCAGGCGCCCCGAATCCCAGCCGACCACTGCCCGGCGCGGCGTCGCCCCGCTGGCGAGGCGCACCGTCAGCGCCTGGATCTCGACCAGCACCGGCCGAGTCCCCTCCAGAGCCGGGAAGACCACCGCGCCCGGCACCGCCTCGCCGCGCTCGGTCAGGAACAAGGCCGACGGGTTGGCGACCTCGGCAAGCCCCTCCTCGGCCATGGCGAAGACGCCGATCTCGTCGGTGCCCCCGAAGCGGTTCTTGGCCGCGCGCAGGATCCTATACTGGTGGCTGCGCTCGCCCTCGAACGACAGCACCGTGTCGACCATATGCTCGAGCACACGCGGCCCGGCGATCGAGCCGTCCTTGGTGACGTGGCCGACCAGGACCAGCGCCGCGCCGGTCTCCTTCGCATAGCGGATCAGCTCGTGCGCCGAGGCGCGGACCTGGCTCACCGTCCCCGGCGCGCCCTCGATCAGGTCCGAATGCATGGTCTGGATCGAGTCGATGACCAGAAGCGCGGGCGGCGCGCCGTCACCCAATGTGGTCAGGATGTCGCGCACCGACGTCGCCGCGGCGAGCCGGAGCGGCGCCTTGCCGAGCCCGAGCCGGCGCGCGCGAAGCCGCACCTGGTCCGCCGCCTCCTCGCCGGAAACATAAGCCACGGCAAGACCTTGCGAAGCGATCTTCGCAGCGGCCTGGAGCAGAAGCGTCGACTTGCCGATGCCGGGATCGCCGCCGATCAGGGTTGCCGAGCCCGCGACGAGGCCGCCGCCGACGGCCCGGTCCAGCTCCGCGATCCCGGTCGACATGCGCGGCGGAAGCGCGACCTCGGCGTCCAGCCCGACCATCTCGATCGCACGCCCGCCGCCGCGCAGATTGTGCCGCGCCGAGAAGGGCGTGACCACCGCGCCGGCGTCTTCCACCAGCGTGTTCCACCCCTCGCAATCCGGGCATTGCCCCTGCCAGCGCGGCTGCGACGTCCCGCAGGCCTGGCAGACATATTTGGTGCGCAGCTTCGCCATCAGTCCACCACCCTCGCCATGATCAGCGTCACAATCATCGCGGCCGCGCCGCCCGCGAAAAACGTGAATTGCACCCAGCTCGCGGCATGGACCGAAAGGACCTTACCGCGGGGGCGCGGGATGCGCGGCGTGTCCGGCCAGCGTCCCGTCCGGATGTGGCCAACCAGTTGCCCCACCGTCATCGGCTGCGCCTCGAAGCAGGCGACGCTGGAGCGGAGGTGCCAGGGAAGCGGCGCTCCGAGCCCCTCGACGCCGAAATGGATTTCGAGGTGGAAATCGCCGGGCGCCATCTCGAACTCGTCGTCGATCATGCAGATCAGCTCATAGGCATCGTCGCCATAGACGCCGAGATCCTCCATGATCCGTGTCTCGGGACGGATTCGCTCCTCCGGCAAACCCGAAACATCGCGGACGCCGCGCACGACGAAGTCCAAGACCTCCGACTCTCCCGCCTTCCGTCCATCCCGCTTCATCCGACTGACGTAGCGGAACAGAAACGGAACTTCCAGCCCCGGACAGATCGGCCGGAACGGCTTCCGCTGCCCCGCATTATCTCCGGAAGACCAGAAGCGGAGGCAGACCTTGTTCATCAACATCCATGTCGACAACCAGATCGAGAGCGATTCCGAGCGCAATGCGCGCCTCGAAGAGCAGATCCGCCAGCGCATGGCGCGCTTCGAGGAGAGGATCACCGACATCGAGGTCCACGTCTCCGACGTCAATGGCCCCAAGGGCGGCGCCGGCGACCTTCGATCGAGCATGGAGGTTCGGGTGAACGGCATCCAGCCGGTGGCTGTGGTCGAACATGGCACCAACGTCGATCGCGCGGTGATCGGTGCCGCTAAGAAGGCGGTGCGGGCGCTCGATAGCCAGCTCGGCAAGCTCGCCGACCGGACCCGGGGAGCCTGACCATAGGCCTTGCCCAGCGCCGCGCGGCGGACCATGAGCCGCCGCGATGATCCGCGCCGCCAGCTACAACATGCGCAAGGCGATCGGCACCGATCGGCGGCGCCGGCCCGAGCGCACGATCGAGGTGCTGAACGAGCTCGATGCGGACGTGATCGCGCTCCAGGAGGCCGACCGCCGCTTCGGCAGCCGGGCAAGTGCGATCCCCTTCCCGCTGCTCGAAGCGCATAGCGACTACGTCCCAGTTCCATTCGATTCGCGTGCGGGCAGCATCGGCTTCCACGGCAATGCCCTGCTCGTGCGGCGCGGCGTGGAACTGCTCGGCCGCGAGCTCGTCCACCTGCCCTCGCTCGAGCCGCGCGGCGCGGTGCTCGCCGATCTCGTCGTGAAGGGGCTGAGGCTCCGGGTTGTCGGCATGCATCTCGACCTGTCCGGCCTGTGGCGCCGCCGCCAGGCCGCCGCCATCCTCTCCCATCTCGATTCGCTTCCCGGAAGCCCGGCGACCGTCATGATGGGCGATCTCAACGAATGGAGCGTCCGTGGCGGCTGCCTGGAGGATTTTGGGATCCACCATCATTTCGCGGAGTGCGGCCGGAGCTTCCACGCGCGCCGGCCGATCGCCCAGCTCGATCGGATCATGTTCACGCCGGATCTCGCTTTGATTGCGAGCGGAGTCCATCAGAGCGCGGCTGCACGCACCGCCTCCGACCACCTCCCGATCTGGGCGGACCTGCGCCCAGCCTAGGGTCGGCGTTCAGCCTCAGCGGCTGCGCTGATCGCCCTGATTCTCGGGCTCCTCGGCCGCCGGCGCGCTCTGGCCGCGGTCGAGCTGCATCCAGTCGTGGAAGGGCAGGCCGTAGACCATGTCCATCACCTCGAACTCGATCCCGCCGGGCTGTCCGGCGGAGCTATTCCACAAAGCGACCACGCCGGTCTTCAGCGCCGGATCGAACATGATCAGCGAGCGATAGCCGCGCACGCCGCCGCGATGGCCGATCACGCGGTGGCCGGCATAATCGTAGATCCGCCAGCCGAGGCCGTAGAAGCTGTTGCCGATCCGCTCCGCCTGGCGGCGGCGGCGGGCATTCTCGCCCGGAGTGGCTGCGAGCGGGCTCTGGACGGCGGCGAGCACGTCCGCCGGCACGACGTCCGGCACCAGGCCCATCTGCGCCCGCATCCACAAGGCGAGATCCTTGATCGAGCTGTTGACCCCGCCCGCGGCGGGCACGCGATAATAGGCCTCGGCCACCTCCTGGGGCGTGCTGGTGCGGCCGCCGACATGGGGCCGCGCCCAGCTCGGCGACGCCATCAGCTCGGCGCGGGTCATGCTCGCGGATGTCATTCCCAGCGGGAGGAACAGCCGCTCGCGCACCACGTCGCGATAGGGCCGGCCGGTGACCCGCTCGACCGCCTCGGACGCACCGTCATAGGCGACGTTCTGATAGGCGTGGCACGTGCCCGGCGCGCAAATCTGGTTGAGCGTGGCGAGAGTCGAGCGCAGGAAGCGCGGGTCCTGGTCGTCCTCCAGCTTCGAATCCTGGGCATGGCCGAACAGGCCGAGCCGGTGCGAAAGCATGTCGGCGAGCGTCGCCTGGTGCTCGGCGCCGCCCGGAAGCCTCATCGAGCTCACCCAGCGCGCCACCGGATCGTGAAGCGACAGGCTGCGGTCGTGGGCGAGCAAGGCGACCATGTCCCCGGCGACGCCCTTCGACAAAGACGCCCAGCGGAAGACGGTGTTGACCGTCACCGGCTCCTCGCCGCCAGCAGCGGTGATCCCGTAGCCCTGAAGGAAGCGGATCTCGCCATTCTCGATGATTCCGACGGCAAGGCCGACCATGTTTGGGCGCTCGGCGAGCATGCGGAGGCGCTGGTCGAGCCGGCGATAGTCGATTCGGCCCGCCGGCGCGGCTTCCTCGCCGATCTGCGCCTCGAAGCCGTTGCGCGGGCCGATTGCGGTGGCCGGCTCGACGCTGTTGCCGGTTTGGGGCGCGACGACCCGGACGTTGAACGCCGCCCAGACGATGCCGGCAAGCGAGAGCAGGGCGATGAGGAGGAGTGCGGTACGCCGGAAGGTCACGACGCCGGCCTTTCCGGGAAAAATTTGCCGAGCGCAAGGCGCTAGCGACCGGCTCGACATGGGGTGCGGCGGCTGTCAGCTTGGGCTCATGCACGAGAAGGAGTTGCGCCTCGCTCTGGTCTGCTATGGCGGCGTCAGCCTCGCCGTGTACATGCACGGGATCACCCGCGAGATCTGGCATCTCGTCCGGGCGAGCGAGGCCTTTCACGGCGGCCGCGCGCCTGGCGAGGGGGTCGAGGCAGTCTATGCCGGCCTGCTCGGCGAGATCGCCGAAGGCGGCACGGCGGTGCGCGTGCTCGTCGACATCCTCGCCGGCGCCAGCGCGGGCGGGATCAATGCCATCTTCCTCGCCGATGCGATCGCGACCGGAAGCTCGTTCGAGCCGCTGACCGACCTCTGGCTCGAAGGCGCCGACGTCGATCATCTGATCGACCCGGAGGTGAGCACCCTCTCCCGCTTCGCCAAGGCTGCCGCGGTGCCGATCGCCTGGGCCTTGTCCGGGCGCGGCGATTCGGGCGAGCGCGCCGAGGTTCGCGCCAAGGTCGCGAACTTCGTCCGCGCGCGCTGGTTCGCACCCCCCTTCAGCGGGCGCGGCTTCACCGAGATCCTGCTCGACGCGCTCACCGCGATGCGCGCCGCGCCCGCCTCCCCGCCTTTGCTCCCGCCCGGGCATCCGGTCGACCTCTCGGTCACGGTCACGGACTTTCACGGCTATCCGCAGAAGCTCCGGCTCAATTCACCGCCGGAGGTGCTCGAGACCGAGCATCGCATCACCCTCTCCTTCCGCGGCCATGCCGGGACGCTGGCCGAGGTGCCGGATCTCGCCTTCGCGGCGCGGGCGACGGCGAGCTTCCCGGGCGCCTTCCCGCCCTTCGCCATCGGCGAGTTGGACTCGGTGCTCGAGAAGCGGGGCGACGCCTGGCCCGGCCGCGCCGACTTCGTCCAGGCCGCCTTCCCCGATCCGGAGCGGGCCGAGCGGACCGTGCTGATCGACGGCGCGATCCTCGCCAACGCGCCCTTCCGCCCGGCCATCGCCGCGCTCCAAAACCGGCCCGCGCGGCGCGAGATCGACCGCCGCTTCGTCTATATCGATCCCAAGCCGGGGGTCCGGAGCGTCCGGCTGACCTCGGCCGAGAGCGAAGAGGCGCCCGGCTTCTTCGGCACCATCTTCGCCGCCCTCGCCGACATTCCGCGCGAGCAGCCGATCCGCGACAATCTCGAGGCGATCGAGCAGCGCTCGTCGCGGATCCGGCGGATGAACCGGATCATCGCCGCGATCCGGCCGCAGGTCGAATCGGCCATCGCCAAGGCGTTCGGCGCCTCCTTCTTCGTGCTCAAGGCGACCCCGGCCCGGGTCCGGGCCTGGCGGAACCGCGCGCACCGCGTCGCCGCACGCCAGGCCGGCTTCGCCTACGCCGCCTACGGCCAGCTCAAGCTGTCGCGGGTGGTCGAGGAGACGGTCGGGCAGATCTGCCGGATCGCCGGCAATCCGGACCGGAGCGACGTCCGCCGTGCCATCTGGGACCATATAAGAAGCCGCGGCATCGCCGGCGACGACGCCTTCACCGGCGCCGGCGCGGCGCGCCCGACCATCGCCTTCCTCGCCGCCTTCGATACCGGTTTCCGGATCCGCCGGCTGCGCTTCCTCGCTCGCCAGATCCGGGACCGGCCGGAGCTGCGCGCGGCGATCGACGATTTGATCGGCCGCTTCCGCGCCGCCGCCGCCCGGGTCCCGATCGAGCCCGCGCCCTTCGCCGAGGCGGGGGCCGCGCTCGATCGGCTGCGCGACCTGCTCGGCCTGCCCGAGCTCGACGAGGCGACGGACGAGCTGGTCGCGGCCGCGGTCGAGTCGCTGCCCCGCGCCGGGCGCAAGGCCCTGCTCGTCGCCTATCTCGGCTTCCCCTTCTACGACATCGCCACCTTCCCTCTGCTCCAGGAGGACGGGCGCGACGAATATGACCCGATCAAGGTCGACCGGATCTCGCCCGACGACGCGACTGCGATCCGGGCCGGCGGTGCCGCGACCCTCAAGGGCGTGCAATTCTCCAGCTTCGGCGCCTTCTTCAGCCGCGCCTGGCGCGAGAACGACTATCTCTGGGGCCGTCTGCACGGCGCCGACCGGCTGATCGACATCCTTCTGTCGACCGCGGCCACCGCCCGGACCGAGGCCGAGATCGCCGCATTGAAGCGCAGCGCGTTCCGCGCGATCCTCGCCGAGGAGAAGGGTCGGCTCACCCATGTCGGGCCGCTCTTCGACGAGATCGCGCGCGAGATCGACGCCGCCGGCCTTGATGCGGGCGCGGATTTGCGAGAGGAGAGGTCATGCAGTTCCTGAAGACCCTGTTCTGGGTGATCCTCGCGGTCGTGATCGTGCTGTTCGCGCGGGCCAACTGGACCCAGGTGACGGTGAAGCTCTGGGGCGGCCTCCTCGCCGACGTGAAGCTTCCGGTGCTGCTCCTCGCCGCCTTCCTGATCGGCTTCCTGCCGACCTTCCTCATCTATCGCGGCCGGCTGTGGGCGCTGAAGCGGCGCCTCGATTCCGCGCCTGCGGTAACGGTGGTCAATAAGCCGGGCGCTGCGACCGCCACGCCGACTCCCCCGCGCACCCCCGAAGACCGGATCGCGACCGACAGCAAAATCTGGCCGGCATGAGTGCAAGCTGCATTTACGTGGCGATCGACACGCCGGACCTCGATCGCGCGCGCGCCGTCGCGAGCCGGGTCAGAGGCCATGTCGGGGGGCTGAAGCTCGGACTCGAATTCTTCTGCGCGAACGGCCGCCAAGGCGTCCGCGAGATGGCGGATCTCGGGCTTCCGATCTTCCTCGACCTGAAGTTCCACGACATTCCCAACACGGTCGGCAAGGCGATCCAGGCGCTGCGCCCGCTCGAGCCCGCGATCCTCACCGTCCACGCCGCCGGCGGACGGGCGATGATGGAGGATGCCAAGGCCGCTGCGCCGAGCGGCACCCGGGTCGTCGCCGTCACCGTCCTCACCAGCCTCGACGGCGAGGACCTGGCCTCGATCGGAGTCGCGGCCGATCCCCACGCCCAGGTCGAACGCCTCGCCGGCCTCGCTCGCGAAGCCGGGCTGGACGGCCTCGTCTGCTCGGGCGCTGAGGTCTCGGCGGCCAAGAAATTGTGGCCGGACGGCTTCTTCGTCGTCCCCGGGGTCCGCCCCGCCGACGGAAATCATGGCAACCAGAAAAGGGTGGTGACGCCCCGCGCCGCGCTCGACGCCGGCGCTTCCGTCCTCGTCGTCGGCCGGCCGATCACCCAGGCAAGCGACCCGGACCAGGCCGCCCGCGCCATCGCCGCGACTCTCTAGACAAGCTCCGGCCCGCGGGCCTATCCGCCGCGCCCGAGGAGAATTCTTGCCATGAGCTAGCTGAACCGAGTCCGCAATTCGATCCCCTTCCTCCCCAAGAGGGAGACGCCCGACAATCTCTGGCACAAGTGCCGGGAATGCGACGCGATGGTCTTCACCAAGGAGTGGGAGGAGAATCTCAGCGTCTGCCCGCGCTGCGGCTATCACGGCCGCATCGGCGCCCGCCAGCGCTTCGAGCAGGTGCTCGATCCCGGGTACTCGATGCTCGCTCCGCCCCAGGTGCGCGAGGACCCGCTCAAGTTCCGCGACTCCAAGCGCTATGTCGACCGGATCAGGGCGGCGCGCCAGCAGACCGGCGAGCCCGACGCTTTGCTCAACGCCCGCGGCACGATCGACGGACAGCCGGCGGTGGTCGGGGTCCAGGATTTCGCCTTCATGGGCGGATCGATGGGCCTCGGAGTCGGCGCCGCCTTCGTCGCCGGGGTCCAGGCCGCGATCGAGAGCCGGTCGGCCTATGTGATCTTCACCGCCGCCGGCGGCGCACGCATGCAGGAGGGCATCCTCTCCCTCATGCAGATGCCCAAGACCACGGTCGCCATCGCCCAGCTACGCGAGGCCGGCCTGCCCTATATCGTCGTCCTCACCGATCCGACGACGGGCGGGGTCACCGCCTCTTATGCGATGCTCGGCGACGTCCACCTCGCCGAGCCCGGCGCCCTGATCGGCTTCGCCGGCCAGCGCGTCATCGAATCGACGATCCGCGAGAAGCTCCCCGAAGGCTTCCAGCGCGCCGAATATCTGCTCGAGCACGGCATGGTCGATATGGTCGTCCCCCGCGGCGACCTCAAGCAGCGCCTCGCGCAATTGCTCTCCTATCTCACGCCGGAGCGGAAGGCCGCGGCCTAGCGCCGTGGCGGATTTCGCGACCTCCGATGACCCGGCCGTCCAGGCGCAGCTCGATCGCCTCGCCGCGCTAGCGCCGGCGACGCCGTCGCTTGGCCTGGAACGGATCGAGGCGTTGCTCGCCCGGCTTGGCAATCCGGAGCGCGCGCTTCCGCCGGTGCTCCACGTCGCCGGGACCAACGGCAAGGGATCGACCTGCGCCTTCCTCCGCGCCGCCATCGAGGCCGCCGGCCTCACCGCCCATGTCTATGCGAGCCCGCACCTCGTCCGTTTCAACGAGCGCTTCCGGATCGCCGGCAAGCTGATCGCGGACGATGCGCTTGCCGAATTGCTCGAAGAGGTGCTGGGCGCCGCCGACGGCATGGAGGTGAGCTTCTTCGAGGCGACGACTGCCGCCGCCTTCCTCGCCTTCTCGCGCGTCCCCGCCGACGCAGCGGTGATCGAGGTGGGCCTCGGCGGACGGCTCGACGCGACCAACGTGGTCGCGCGACCGCTCGTCACCGGGATCGCCCAGCTCGGGCTCGACCACCAGGCCTTTCTCGGCGACCGGATCGAGCAGGTTGCTGCAGAGAAGGCCGGGATCGCCAAGCTCGGCGTGCCCCTCGTCACCCACCACTATCCGCCGCTGATCGCCGAGCGCATCGGCGCGGCCGCCGCCGCTGCGGGCGCCGAATGGCTGCCGAAGGCCGGCGCCTGGGACTCCAACGCCTATCAAGGCCAGATCCATTATCGCGACTCGCGCGGGACGCTCGATCTGCCGATGCCGCGGCTGCGCGGCGCCCATCAGGCCGCCAATGCCGGCCTCGCCGTCGCCATGCTCCGCCACCAGGATTTGCTCCGGATCCCGGACTCGGCACTGAAGGCGGCGATGGGCTGGGCGGAATGGCCGGCCCGAATCCAGCGCCTGGCGCGGGGCCCTGTCCACGATCTCCTGCCCAAGGACAGCGAGCTCTGGCTCGACGGCGGCCACAATCCCGCGGCAGCCCGTGCCGTCGCCGATCATTTCCGCGCCTATGTTCCCGCGGACCAGCCCTTCCACCTCGTCATCGGTCTGCTCTCGAACAAGGAGGCGCCGGGCGTCTTGCGGCCCTTCGCCGGCCGCACGCTCACCGTCCATCCGGTGCCGGTCCCCGGCCATGACCACCATTCGCCCGACACGCTCACCCGGATCGCTAAGGAGCACGGCCTGAAGGCGGTGCCAGCGGCGGGCGTCGAGGACGCCCTCCGCTGGATCGCCCGTCACGCCGACCGCGCCTATCCGCCGATCGTCCTCATCCTGGGCTCGCTCTACCTCGCCGGCGACGTCCTCCGCCGCAACGAGCAGGCGCCGAGCTAGGCGCCTTTCGCGCGAAGCTCGGCGAGCTTGCGCTCCGCCCAGGCATACATGTCACGGTGGCGCATCTTCTCGTGCGCATCGAGCCTGCGCATCCGGCGCTCGACTTCGGCGAGCGCCGCGACCGCCTCGCTCTCGCGGCCTTGCTCGATCAGCAGCCCCGCTTCCCGGCATTGCGCCTCGCCGCCGGGCATGCGCGTGCCGAGGTCGCGGAAGATCGCGATCGCGGCCTCGGCCTCGCCGAGCTCGGCCAGGGCGCTGCCGCGGAGCATGCTAGCCCGGTCGGCCTCGGCACCAGGCCGGCCCTGCGGCAGTTCGTCCAGGACCTTCAGCGCCTCGGCGGCATTGCCGACCTCGAAGCAGGCGCGCGCATATTTGAGCTTGATGGCGTCGTTGCCGAACGGCGCCTTGTCGAGCGCGAGCAAATAGGAAAGCGCGGCCTCCGACCAATTCTCCTGCTCGGCGAGCGCGTCGCCGAGCCGGACCCGGTTGGCGACGGTATCGCTGGTGTCGAGCGCCTCGCGGGCGGCGCGGACCTCGCGCTCCGGGTCGATCCGCCGAACCGCTGCGTCCCTCGCCATTCGCACCCGGCGGTTGGTCCCGAGCCCGGGCAGGATCTCGGCGATCGTGTAGATCAGGCTGCCGAGCAGCGGGAAGAAGAGGATGATCAGAAGCCACCAGGGCGGCCGGCCGTTGCGCAGCACATGCACCGCGCAGGCGACCTGGATCGCGACGATTGCCAGCAGCGCCAGCATCAGGCGGCAGCGTCCCCCGCCCCCACGATCGCGGGATCCGGTGCAACCACGCCCGACGCCCGCCCGGCGCGGGCCTCCCTGATCCATTCGAGCACGCAGAGAACGACCGCGATCACCCCGATCAGGGCGGTGAAGACGAACACGAAATAATAGCCGCGCTCCTCGATCATCTGGCCGAGCGCGCCGCGGCCGAGAGTCCCCACCAGCAGGGTCAGCGAGGCGAGCAGTGCATATTGCACCGCGCTGTGCTTCTTGCTGACGATCGAGGAGAGCCAGGCGATATAGGCCGCGCCGGCGATTCCGATGGCGAGATTCTCGCCGCCGATGGTGATCATAAGCCGGGCGAGCCGCTCGCTTCCGCCGAACTGCTCGACCAGCCAGGTGAAGCCGATCGCATTGCTCACCGCGCCCATCGTCGCGCCGCCGGCGGCGAGATCGGCGTAGAGCAGGTTGGTCGCCGCCGACAGCGCGGCGCCGAGGGTGAGGGTGAACATCCGCCCCAAGACGATGATCAGCCAGCCGCCAAGCGCCAGCCCGAGGATGATCGCGCCGATCCCGAAGAATTTGGACGCGAA
>JAEWCW010000012.1 GCA_023390415.1 Pseudomonadota bacterium
CTGCAGCACCGGTCGCCGCGGCCGCCGAGCCCCTCCAGCCCGCGCAGCCGCAGATCCGCTCGATCGGCCCCGGCGGCTTCCTTCGTCAGGGCCCGGGCGACCAGCAGGCGCCGATCCCGCCGGCGCCGCCGCGCCGCCTGGTCCCGGCCAAGCCGAGCCCGGAGATCGCCGACAAGACCAGCCTGCTCGATCTCAACGAGCGCATCTGCAAATGGCCGATCGGCCATCCCGGCGAGCCGGACTTCCATTTCTGCGGCAAGGCCTCCAACCCGGGCTTTCCTTATTGCGTCGAGCATTGCGGGGTCGCCTACCAAGCGCAGCTCCCGCGCCGCGACCGCCGGCCGCCGCCGCCCCTCCCCTTCGGCGGCCCGCGGGTCCGCTGATCCTCGGTGACGGCGCAAAGCTGAATCCCCCGCCGCAGCTTCCGAGCGAAGTCCAAATCGGACCGAGTTGACGTTTGGGACTGTCGCCGGCCGTGCCATCCTCCGACGCGGACCACGCAGGGGGCGGCGATGGCGGAGCAGGACGGCGGCGCGACCGAGAGCGGGACCACCGACAAGGGCAGCGAGAAAAAACCCTCGCCTCCCGGCGCCTTCGAGAAAAGGTTCGAATCCTTCCTATTCGGAACCCGATGGATCGCCGCGCCCATCTATCTGGGCCTCGCCTTCGGCCTGGTGATGCTGCTGAGCGTGTTCCTCAAGGAGCTGAGGGGCGAAGTCTCGAAGCTGCCGAATCTCGACTCTCACCAGGCGATCATCGCCGTCCTGGGCTTCATCGACATCGCGCTCGTCACCAATCTTCTGTTGATGGTGATCTTCGTCGGCTACGAGCATTTCGTCTCGAAGCTCGACATCGAGGGCAAGGATCTCGAGCCGGATCGCCAGGTCTGGATCGCGCGGGAGAGCTTCGCGGGCCTGAAGCTCAAGCTCTTCGCGTCGATCATCGGAATCACCGGAATCGAGCTGCTCAAGGCATTCATGCAAATCAGGAAATCAGGGGTCCAAGCACTCAACCCGACTGAGATCAGTTGGCTGATCGGGATCCACATCACCTTCCTGTTCACCGCCCTGATCTCCGCAATTGCCGACCGCCTCTCGCCCAAGGTCGCCGACGAGGATTTGGCGGAATCGGCCGACTCGGCGCCGGTCGCCAAGGCGCGCTAGACTCCGTCCGCCAAACCGATCTGGATCAATTCGATTTGCCGGAACGGGGGGCCGGCGGCGGCGTTGACCAGTGACCGGGACGGATCGCCAAGCGGCTGATCCGGCACGACGAATCGGGAGCTTACGACCAAATAATGTCCACCGACGAACTGGATTATTACGAACGGCGCGCGGAAGACCATATCGAGGCCGCGCAGCAGGCCCAGCATGCCCATGTGGTGAAGGCGCATTACGAGCTCGCCTCCGCTTATCTCGACCGGATCCACGGCGACGAACCCCGGTCCGATCCCAATTTCCTCGAACGCTGAATCAAGACGGCCCCCCGGCACATGCCGGGGGGCCGCAGGGCATTGGAAAGGGCGCGCGCCTTAGGCCGCGTCGCGCCCCTCGTGATTGTCGTTGTGGCCGCCGTCGCCGAGCTGCTGCGGCTGCTCGGCCGGCGCGCTCTCGATCGCGACCTTGCGCGGCTTCATCTCGTCCGGGATCTCGCGGACGAGGTCGATGGCGAGCAGGCCGTCGCGAAGGTCCGCGCGCTTCACCTGGACGTAGTCGGCGAGGCCGAAGCGCCGCTCGAAGGCGCGGGTGGCGATTCCGCGATGGATATAGTCGCGCTCGTCCTC
The DNA here is from genome assembly GCA_023390415.1 of Pseudomonadota bacterium. Taxonomy (GTDB): domain Bacteria; phylum Pseudomonadota; class Alphaproteobacteria; order Sphingomonadales; family Sphingomonadaceae; genus Allosphingosinicella. Next base: position 1,784 of record JAEWCW010000012.1, read on the forward strand.
CTCGCGCCTGCGGCCGGAGACGACCAGCAGGTTCTGCTGGGCGATGATCTCGATCTCGTCGGCGCCGAAGCCGGCGACGGCGAGCGTGATCCGATATTCGTCGTCGCTCACCCGGACGAGATCGAACGGCGGATAATTGTCCGCCTGGCCGAGCGGGCCGCCGCTTTCGAGCAGGTCGAACAAGCGGTCGAAGCCGACGGTGGAGCGGCGATAGGGCGAGAAATCGAAATTGGTCCTCATGACAATCCTCCATCAAGAGCAATCGCAACGAGGGGGCGCCGACGCCCGGCGCCCGCCACCGGGCCCGAACAGGCGCCCGGCACAGCCTATATGGTTCGCCTCAGTGGGATTTCAAGGCCATCTGGTTCGTCAGCAGACCGGGCAGCGCTCCGCGCCTTCTGTGGCAGCATAGGAGCGGCGGACGATCTCCTCGAGCACCGCCAGATCCACGTCGGCAAGCTTGTTGAGGTACAGGCACGCCTTGGAGCGCTTGTGCTTGCCGAGCCGTTCGAGCAGTCCCCCATATTCCGGAAAGCCGCCGACATAGAGGACGAGGTTTGCCGCGCGCGGGGAGAAGCCGACCCGGCAGGAATCGCCCTCGTGCCCGCTGTCGTAGCGATAATGATAGGCGCCGAAGCCGATGATGGTCGGCCCCCACATCGTCGCGGGCTCGCCGGTCACCCGCTCCATCATCTCGCGCAGCACCAGCGCATCCGCGCGCCGCACCGGCTTCTCGACCGCCGCGATGAAGTCGCCGACGTCGACCCCGGTCGCCCTGGTCTTGGTCTCGGCCATGTCGCGTCCCCTTTCGCGGGCCGCAGCCTAGCGCGCCGTGCCCGCCGCGTCAGCGCCGTTCGTCATCGGACCGTTTCGCTCGGATCCGGCACCGCGGCCCGAAGAGTAGGCCGGGAGCCCAAGAATGATACCGTAATATCACCGGGCCGTGTAGCGCCCTCTTGAAGTCAGAAGCCGGTGCGGCGGTTCAGAATCAAGTTTCGCTGCGGCGGGACTCAATCCTCGAACGGATGTTCCTTGTCGCTGGGGAGCCTGCCGTACCTTTCGCGGCCGGCCCACCCGTCCTTCGTAAATCCTTGTTGCATCCATATTCCCTACCGCCATTATGACCCGCTCAACGTGAGGGGGTGTAATGCGTATCGGCGTTTCTTTGTTGGTCACGGCCCTGGCCGTGGCCGCCGGACCGGCTTTGGCCAACAACAATCAGGTGCTGCGCGGGCCGGTGCCGAGCTGGGTCGTCGCTTCCGAGCTTCTGCCGGTGCCCGAGGGCGCGACCGGGCTGGTTTATGTTCGCCGCCAGGAAAGGTTGGTCCATTTCGACGCGCGCGGCCTCGCCAGTTATTTCGCCTATCGGATGCGGATCCTCCATCCCAACGCGCTGCAGCTCGGCAATTTGCAGGTCGCGTGGAATCCGGCTGACGGCGCCCCCACGGTCCATGCCATTCGCGTCCACCGCGGCGACCAGGTGATCGACGTACTCGAAACCGCGTCGTTCGAGATCCTGCGCCGGGAGGGACAGCTCGAAGCTGCGAGCCTCGACGGCGTCCTCACCGCCGTCCTTCGGATCCCCGACCTGCGCGTCGGCGACGAGGTCGAGGTCGCACTGACCACGCGCGAAGCCGATCCGACCCTTGGCGGCAATGATGCGGGGCAGATCGGGCTCTCGCCCGAGCCGCCGCCCGGACGCTATCGGATCGGGCTGAGCTGGGAGGCCGGGCACGAACCTCGCCTGCAGATGACGCCCGACATGAGCGCTGCAGCGGTCCGGCGGAGCGGGGGAATCACCTTCGATTTCGACGACCCCACCCCCGTGACGCCGCCCAACGACGCGCCTCCGCGCTACCGCTGGCAGCGCATGGTGGAATATAGCGACTATCCGGACTGGGCGGCGATCTCGCGGCATTTCGCGCCACTTTATGCGGCCGCTGCGCGGCTCGATCCGGAGTCGCCGGTCAAGCAGGAGGCGCGCCGGATCGCCGCCGCGCATTCGGATCCGCTGGAGCGCGCGCGGGCGGCGCTGCGGCTGGTCCAGCAGCAGGTGCGCTATGTCTATGTCGGCCTCGACGGCGGCAATTACACGCCGGCCACGGCCGACCAGACCTGGCAGCGGCGCTACGGCGACTGCAAGGGAAAGACCGCCCTCCTGCTCGCCTTGCTCGGCGAATTGGGAATCGTCGGCGAGCCCGTCCTGGTCAACAACAATGGCGGCGACGACGGGCTCGACGAGCGGCTTCCCAATCCCGGCATGTTCGATCATGTCCTCGTCCGCGCGCATATCGGCGGCGCCGATTATTGGCTGGACGGGACGCTTCCGCCGGTCGCGGCGCCGAGCCTCGAGCCGGTCATCGGCTATCGCTGGACCCTGCCGATCACCGCCCAGGGCAGCTCGATCGCGCGGCGGGACTGGACGCCCGACGAGACTCCCGGCGAACTGTCGCTCTACGAGATCGATGCCGTGCCGGCTTCGATCAGCCCGCGCGGATCACGACGACGGTGATCGCCCGCGGAATCGCCGGGCTTCAGCAGCATTCCGAATTGTCCGGGCTGACCCAGGCCCAGCTGCTCAACGGCGTCCGCCAGCACATGACCGGCGACATCTGGCAGACCATCGACAATGTCGAATGGCGCTATGACGAGCGCGCGCGCGCCAGCATCCTGACGATCAGCGGCACCGGGCTGGTGGCCTGGGAGGACGACGGCGACGGCGCGAAGTCGCTCACCCTTCCCGGCGGCGGCTTCAATCCGCCGCAGCGGCGCATCCGTCCGCCCGAGCAGAATCAGAGCCTGCCTTATTACAACGAGCCGGTCTTCTCCTGCCACGTCACCACCGTCCGCCTGCCCGGCTCGACCCGGCCGAACCAATGGTCGTTCAATTCGAGCTTCGAGACGCGGATCTTCGGCCGGACCTATTACCGCGCCTTCGACCTTCGCGACCAGGCCATCCGGATGGTCCGTGGTACGCGCATCGAGGTCCGCGAGTTCGACGCCGGCGCTGCGAGCCGCGACAATGGCCGGATCGCCCGCTTCGACAATTCGATGGCGCAGATCTACTTCGATCCGCGCCCGCGGCGGGAGGCCTCGGCCGCGGCGGCGCGGGTCCCGGCGACGTTCGAGATCGACTGGACGGCCGACCGCGTCCCCTGCCTACCGGCGTCGGCCGGCGGGTCGGGTCCGCGCGTGGTCGCGGACCGGGACTAGGCTCAGAGCTGCGACACCCGCACCGGCTGCCGCGGACGCCCGAGCATCAGCTCGGTCATCGCCCAGACGAGCGCGTCGGCGCGATCGGGCGAGCCCCGGGGCCCCGCATAGCCGCCGCGGGTCATCGCGCAGAGCTCGTCCTCGAGCTCCGGGAATCGGCCCGCGAACAGGGCAGTCCCTTTCTCGAACAGCATCGCCACCGGCTCGGCGCGGTCGCCCTTGCCGAAGCGCGCATGGACCGGCCGCACCGGCAGCGCCGGGTCCGCGGTCTTGAGCACGGCCATGGGCATCTCGCCGCCCTGGTTGCTCTCGACGACGACGCAGCCCGCCCCCCAGCCTTCCGCCGCCGCCACCACCTTCGCCGCCCACCCCTCCGGCGACAGCCCGCGCACCGAATGATCCCCGATCACATAGCCGATCCCGTCGAACCCCAGCCCGGACGCCACGATCCCGCAGGCATCGCCCTCGGCCGTCGCCGGCGGATCCACCCCGATCACGATCCGCCTGAACCCACCCCTCTCCCCCTCGGGGGAGAGGCCGGGAGAGGGGGAGTCGCAGCGGCACCGCTCGATCAGCACCCGGGTCCACAGCGCCCCTTCCGCCTCCTCGATCAGCACGCCGTCCAACTCCTCGCGCCCCTTGCGCGTCCCCCGATATTCCGCCTCCATCCGCGCCACGAAGGCCGGCGGCAAATGAGGATTGTCGGCGGTCCGCCCCCGCGTCACCAGGCTCGTCGAGAGCAGCCGCTTGAGCAAAGGCAGCGCCTTCGGGGTCGTCGTCACCAGCACGCGCACCCCGGCCCCCTCGCCCCCCAGCCTCAGCCCGAGCCGCAGATTGTCCCAGGTCTCCTCCGGCCAGCGCCATTTGGCGATCTCGTCGCACCAGGCGAGATGATGTTCCGGCCCGCGCAGTTTCTCGGGGCAGGCGCCCGAATAGAGGAAGGCCTCCGCGCCGGAGGGGAAGCGCAGGATCCCGTCCGTCTTGTTGAAGCTCGGCCGCTCGCCGGTCCGCGCCACTGCAAGCAGGCCGCTGCGCCCGGTCACCATCACATTCACCGCATCCTCGATCGTCGCGCCGACCAGGGCGATCCGCAGCTGCGCGCCCCCGGCCGCCCCCGCCTCCCGCGCGAGCCCGCTCACCCACTCCGCCCCGGCCCGGGTCTTGCCGAAGCCCCGCCCGGTCATCATCAGCCAGACGGAGGGATCCTCGGTCGCGACCGCGGCCGAGGGAGGAAGCTGCCCGTCATGCGCCCAGGCCGGCCAGAATTCGTCGAGCGTGCGCTTCTCGGGCATGGTCAGCCGCCGCACTACCCAGGCGCGTTCGTCGGCCGGCCGCCCCGCGAGCCGCTCGATCGTCCGCCGCAGCGCCTTCTCGTCCCGGGTCACCCGCCGGGGTGCCCGGCTCTTTCCCCTTCTTGCGCGCCAGCGGGCGCCCGCAATTGTAACCCGCGCTCATCCTGCGGAGCTGCCGAGCCTCCCGCCCCCGCTAGCGCTGAGCCTGTCGAAGCGCGGTCCGCCCCGGCTAGCGCTGAGCCTGTCGAAGCGCCCTCCCCCGCAAGCGCAGCCACCGCAGCCCGAGTCTCCAGCTTCCGCGCCTGGTCCCGCCGCGGCCGCAGCCGCCGGTCGAGCAGGTCGAGCTTGGCGAGGATCGATTCGTTCAGCTCCTTCTCGCTCGCCCGTTTCGGCTCGTAGCCGGCGCGGCCGGTGCGCTGGCCCGGCGGCGCGCGGCGCAGCCGGAGCAGGTGGAGCGCCACGTTCGGGTCCATCGTCTCCGGCCCGGGCACGTCGGTGTCGCCGGGCTGGTAGGCCTTGCCGGTCGTCGCATAGTCGATCGCCATCGCCTCGAGCACCTCGTAGCCGGCCTCGATCGCCTCGATCACCTGCTGCCGGAACGCCGGATCGCGCCGCCGATGATAATTGACCGTCACCGTGGTCACCCCCGCCGCAGCTGCCGCCCGCGACAGATTGGCGCAGCCGGCAAGCTGATCGAGCACGATCTGCCTTTTCGCCTCGGTGAACCCGTCCTTCCGAGGCTTGCGCGCCTGGATTCGGCGGCCGTTGCCGGATGAGATTGTGTCCATGTCGCGCCCGCCGATGAGGTGGGGGACGCCGTACCTCATTTGTTCGCGAATGTCAAGCTATGAACCATATCGGTTCCTCTTGTTCTTCGAGCCCTCCCAACCGCTTGAGACTCGTCACTCAGCTCGCGCAGGCGACCTGGGCATTCCCAAGGCATCGGGGAGAGGGCGTGCGTGCGAGGGTATGGTGACCGCGTCGATCCATCGGCCGGCCAGGAAAGCGAGTATCCACAGCTTTTTCGCTACCACCGCGAAACGAACTTGACCCACCGCAGCAGGTTCTTATGATGTTCCGCGTTGACCTTGGCGGTGAGCGCGGCAGGCGGGGTGACCGTCGGGACCGTGCGCAACTGCTACGGCGAGGCCGCGGCTCAGGTCGTGACTTCGTTTGTGCGGCACGGGCCGAAAGGATCCGCCGCGAGGATCAGCGCCGATCTGTCCGGCGAAGTTAGACTAGCCGTAACCATTGCTGTCTTGGGTAACTGTCGGACGGCTAGTCGCATTAATTTCACGGGTGGCTCGGAGCCGGGCGCGACGCGCTTCGCCTTGCCACGGGCCCCAAAAAGGGTAGCCTCAGGCGAGGAGAACGCTGATGCGCGCGACATGCAAAAACGTGCCAACCCGGCACGGACCGGTAGGACGAAGCGCTTCGCGCGACTGATTATCGGACTGACCTTGGCGGGGAGCGCGGCAGGCGGGGTGACCGTCGGGACCGTGCGCAACTGCTACGGCGAGGCCGCGGCTCAGGTCGTGACTTCGTTTGTGCGGCACGGGCCGAAAGGATCCGCCGCGAGGATCAGCGCCACCGTCGGACGGGTCGGGTGCACCGACAGGGCCCAAAAGACGTGTCCTCAAGGCTGCTGAAGCAAGTTCACCGCATCTCCAATCTGGAGCAGTCTTGGCGCGTGATCTTCGAGAACGGCCGGTTTTCTCAATCGGATGAGGTCCGATCCGAGATTGCGAAATTTGCCGAAGACCCTTCGGGCAACCTTCGCCGGCTTCACTGGCGTCTGTCGAGGAGCCAATTTCGGTTCCGTCCGTCCCGAGGCGTCCCCATCGCAAAGCTCGACGAGCGAGGAAAGCCAACAGGAAAAATCAGGCCGATCGTAATCGCTTCGGTGGAAGCTCGCATCGTTCAACGTGCCATCCTGAACATTCTACTGACCCTCCCGGCCCTGATTCCGTTCGTCAGAACACCATACAGCTTTGGCGGGCTTCGGAAGGAGTGCACCGAAGAGGGGTTAGCAGAAGGGAACCTATCTGCAGTTCCCGCAGCAATCAAAGCGGTGCTAGACAGCATCGAACGGGGCGCGCGCTACTGCGCGACAGCCGATATCAGTGCATTCTTTACCAGAGTTTCGAAGCCAGCCGTTAGCACCATCATTGCGAATGCAGCCCAGGACCATCAGTTCATGGCCTTTTTTGACCAAGCGATTAAGGTCGAACTGTCTAACATGGCGGCGTTGCGAGAACGAGCGGCGGAATTTCCAATCGAGGAAGTAGGTGTCGCTCAGGGCAATTCACTTTCCCCTCTGCTCGGAAACATCGCGCTAGCCGAATTTGATCGCGAGATGAACGACGCAGATTGTACCTGCATTAGATACATCGATGACTTCGTCATTCTCGCCCCCACGAGGAAGATAGCAAACGCGCGCCTAAGGAAGGCTGCTAAGTTACTAAACGCCCTAGGTATGAATCTCTCGCCAGAGAAGACGTCTAGAGGAGCGCAATCGATCCGCGAGGGCTTCGAATTCTTAGGCATCGAACTGTGTCCAGGGTTGATCCGCCCAGCGCCGAGGGCACAGCTAAAGCTATTGAGCAAGGTCGCCGCCATACTTGAGCAGGGAAAGAGGGGTATGGTGGGTCTGCGGAACGGGCAGTGTCTGGAACGATCACAGTCGCTGCTCGGTGTATTGAAAGCCCTTGATGGAACCGTATCAGGCTGGGGTAAGCATTACTGGTTCTGCAATGACGGCCAGACCTTCGAGGGTTTGGATCGAAAGATTTGGGACTCTCTAATGGGTTATCTCGGCTGCTATACCGAGGTACGTGGTGCAATCTCCGACGACGTAAAGCCTTTTGCACTGGGATTATCACAACTTCGCATCTTAGACCGGCAGCCTCTAGCGTACCCGCGTGTTCAAGATTGGCGGTAACACCTTCTACGTCTGTTCATGAACTACGGAAACGAGCTCAACGAGCTGCTCGAGGAACGCTGGGCCATCATAAGGTGCGAAACACTGCTCATTCTCGCAGAACAGCACGAACGCTCGGTTGCCCGGTTCTCGCGAGCTTTCGTAAACGATCCCGTCTATCGCGCCCCCGTCAGCCTCGCGGAAAACGCGCCTAAAATACTCGGTGACGATTTGGGTCGGCACATATTCGATATGTTCGCGACCATCGCGCGCAATGGGTTGGACGATGTCATGTGCGAAGGCATTGAGGAAACGGAGCGGGTGGATGCGCGGATGCCCCTCTTCGTTAAACACGCTTGGAATGTCAGGCAGGTCAGCTAGGTCGAGGACGCGTAATGCACGTGTAGGGCGAAAGGTGCCAATCGATAGAACTTGAGCGGCATCAAGTTCGGGATCGAATGTCTCGGCTCGCGCTGTGCTGACATCGAACGCGCCGTAGAACATCCCGATACCCGCAGGGCTCATGCGGTTGGCTTGGTTAGCAAACTCCGCTGGGGGCGTGCCAATTTCAGCAGCTTCGTGAAACGCTTGCTCACCTACGCGGATACGGATGAGGTCGGTATCCTTCGTGATCGGTCTGATGAGATCAAGGTCCGCCAACTCGTCAACGACAGTCTCGCCGATAGCAGCAAGCATCTGTGACGGTGGAACTTCTGCCAGGCCGTCCCCATCGTCCGGCACTAGAAAAACATAACGTGTTTGATGCTTAACGACGCGTTTGAATTCGTCCCACCCCCATTCCAGACGCTGGCTCTTGTCTCCAGCATAATATTCGCGCTCAACCCAACCATCTATGTCGACGACACCGAGGATCGCGTCGATCACATCCGTATTGTCACTGATGTCATAGTCTGCAAGCACGTCCGACGTGTCGGTGATCGTGGCTTGGTATCCACCCTCCGCACTGATGTACATAATCCCTTCGTCGTCGGGATGATTCCAATCGAAGCGCACGCCGGTTAGGACGACCCCGACGAACTCGTCGAAGCTCGCTGCGATCGGCTGATCCGATTCTTCATTGCAAAACGTGCAGGCGTGGGCGGTGGCGTTGTCCTCCACCCATCGCTTAAGCTCGGGATCATTAACGCAGTCTGCGCAAATATCGCCCTCCGCTTCGGAATAGCCGCGCTCCAACTGTTCGAAGTACCATTCTTTTGCTCTGCCCATTCGCCACCGCCTTCACCCACTACAGAGCGAACATGTTATGCGGTGCGCGACCTTTAAGCACTAGCTTATGGGGACCGGCAGTCCCCACCGCGCGCCACCTTCTCGGCCCCTTCGCGTCTTCGTCCCTTCGCGCCTCCGCGTGAGGCCATCCCCCTCTCCGCACACCTGTGGACAGAACAGTCCAAGAACCTTGCTCCGCCCAAGCCCGCCCCCCTATACCCCTCTCATGTCTGACCTGTTCGCGGCCAATGCGTCGGCCCAATCCGATTATGATGCCCATTCGATCGAGGTGCTGGAGGGGCTCGAGCCGGTCCGGCGGCGGCCCGGAATGTATATCGGCGGCACCGACGAGCGCGCGCTCCACCATCTCGCCGCCGAGGTCCTCGACAACAGCATGGACGAGGCGGTCGCCGGCCACGCGACCCGGATCGAGGTGACGCTTGAAGCTGCGCCGGGGAGCGCCGGGCGGCTGATCGTCGCCGACAACGGCCGCGGCATCCCGATCGACGAGCACCCCAAATATCCGGGCAAGTCGGCGCTCGAGGTGATCCTCACCACCCTCCATTCGGGCGGCAAGTTCAGCCACAAGGCCTATGCGACCTCGGGCGGCTTGCACGGCGTCGGCGTGTCGGTGGTCAACGCGCTGTCGACCGAGACGGTCGTCGAGGTGGCGCGCGCCAAGCAGCTCTTCCGCCAGACCTTCTCGCGCGGCCTCCCGGTCACCGGGCTCGAGGAGGTCGGCGCAGCGCCCAACCGCCGCGGCACCACCATCGCCTTCACCCCGGATGCCGACATTTTCGGTGAGGGGGCGAAGTTCAAGCCGGCGCGGCTCTACCGGCTGGCGCGCTCCAAGGCTTATTTGTTCGCGGGCGTCGAGATCCGCTGGAAGTGCGATCCGGCTTTGATCGACGACGACACGCCGGCCGAGGCGGTGTTCCAGTTTCCCGGCGGCCTCGCGGACCATCTCAAGGAGCAGGTCGGGGCGCGGGAGTGCGCGACGTCGGATTTCTTCTCCGGAAGCCAGGATTTCCCGAACGGACAGGGCCGCGCCGAATGGGCGGTCGCCTGGCCCTTGTGGAGCGAGGGCGGCTCCTCTTACTACTGCAACACCATCCCCACGCCCGACGGCGGCACCCACGAGCAGGGCATCCGACAGGCGCTGACGCGGGGCCTGCGCGCGTTCGGCGAGCTGGTCGGACAGAAGAAGGCCAAGGACATCCAGGCCGAGGACGTGGTCGGCGGCGCCGAGATCATGCTGTCCGTCTTCATCCGCGATCCCCAGTTCCAGTCGCAGACCAAGGACCGGCTGACCTCGCCCGACGCCGCCCGTCTGGTCGAGGCCGCGGTGCGCGACCATTTCGACCATTATCTCGCCGATCATATGGACCGCGGGCGCGCTTTGCTCGGCTTCGTGCTCGACCGGATGGACGAAAGGCTGAAGCGCCGCGCCGAGCGCGAGGTGAAGCGCAAGACCGCCACTTCCGCGCGCAAGCTCCGGCTCCCGGGCAAGCTCACCGACTGCGCGAACGACGATCCCGAGGGCACCGAGATCTTCATCGTCGAGGGCGACAGCGCCGGCGGCTCGGCCAAGCAGGCGCGCGACCGCAAGACCCAGGCGATCCTCCCGATCCGCGGCAAGATCTTGAACGTCGCCTCCGCAACCGCCGACAAGATCCGCGCCAACCAGGAGATTGCCGACCTGATCCAGGCGCTTGGCTGCGGCACCCGCGACCGCTGCAGCGTCGACGACCTCCGTTACGAGCGCGTCGTGATCATGACCGACGCCGACGTCGACGGCGCCCACATCGCCACCCTGCTGATGACCTTCTTCTTCCAGGAAATGCCCGACCTCGTCCGCCGCGGGCATCTCTATCTCGCCCAGCCGCCGCTCTACCGGCTGTCGGCGGGCGGCACCGTCGCTTATGCGCGGGACGACGCCCACCGCGCCGAGCTCGAGCGCACCATGTTCAAGAACAAGAAAGTCGAGGTCAGCCGCTTCAAGGGCCTTGGCGAGATGAACCCGGCGCAGCTCCGCGAGACGACGATGGACCCGAAGACCCGCTCCCTCGTCCGCATCAAGCTGCCGATGGAGCCCGAGGAGCGCTTCCTCGTCAAGGACCTCGTCGACCGCCTCATGGGCAGAAATCCAGAGCACCGCTTCGCCTTCATCCAGAGCAATGCGGCGCAGGTCGACGAGGAAGAGATCGACGCGTGACCAGGCGGCGACAGCCGGCGCGTCCGGTCCGCCAGGGCTGGACGGTGCAGCGCGCCACCGGCCTCGGCCTGGTCGCGGGCGTGGCGGCGATCGTCGGGCGGATCGCCTATCCGGCCTGGCCGGTGGCCTTGCACTGGCCGCTCGTCGCCCTGTGCGGAATTGCCGCCTTTTGCGGCCTCTCGATCCTGTGGATCACCGCGGTCGACCGTTACCGGCGCGGACGGCGCAGAGGCGCGCGGCTGGCGCCACTCCGCGCCTTCGACATCGCCGTCGGGCTGCTGCTCGCGCTGCCGTCGCTGTGGATGATCGAGATCCTGGTCGGCTAGCGCCGAGTCTAGCGAACACCCTCGCCGGCCTCGGCGAGCGCCGCCTCGATCATGCGCTGCCAGGTGCCGAGATCGCCCGCTGCCGCCATCGCCGGATCGGGCTCACGCAAGGTGCGCAGGATCGACAAAGCGTCCTCGCGATAGTCTCGCCAGGTCGAATCCACCCGGTCGCCGGCCGAGGGATCGTCGCCTTCGGCATTGCTGCTGATCACCCGTCCGGCGATGACCCGCGCGATCCGCTCGACGATATCGGTGTTCGAAACCGGCATTCTCCGTCTCCCATGCTTTCGCCGGTGTAACGGCGGAAGGCGGCGGACGGTTGCGTTCAGCTGGCGACCGCCGGGGCGACGAGGGGAAAGCGGGGGATGGCGATGGCGAAGCGGGCGCCGTCCGCGCCGACCATGTGGTAGAGACCTTCCATCGCCCCCGTCGGCGTGCCGAGCGGACAGCCCGAGACGTAGTCGAACGCGCTTCCCGGCTCGATCACCGGCTGCTCGCCGACCACGCCTTCGCCCTGGACGATCTGTTGGATCCCGCGCCCGTCGGAGATGCGCCATTCGCGGCTGACGAGCTGAACCGGCTGCCCGCCGTCATTCTCGATCCGGATATGGTAGGCCCAGAACCAGCGGCCCTTGCCGGGCTCCGACTGCTCGGGGAGGTAGGAGACCGAGACCCGGACGGTGAGATCGCCAGTGACGGCGCTGTGGGGAAAGAACTGCTTCACCCACGCTTCCTCGGCTGTCGGGCGGGCGAGGTCAACCGCCTCCAATCCGCCTGAGCCGCTCGACCAGCCGCTCCCGCGCGACGAGGATGTCGGCCTGGCGCTCGATCAGCAGGTCGCGGGCGAGGAAATGGCCGGTGAGCCGGAGACCGTCGTAAACATGCTCCCAGGCGGGCGCACCGCCTTCGCCGGCGAGGAAGGGCGGGAGCCTAAGGAGCCGGTCGCGATATTCTCCTGCCCCGTCCCGGCTGACCGCGCGGCCGCTGCGCGGGCTGACGAAGGCGAGATCGTCCGCGCTTCCGGTCGCGGCGCATTCGGAGAGGTCCAGGCCGAAGCCCAGCTCGCCGAGCAGAAGCAGCTCGTAGCGCACCAGGGGCGCCGCCCAGCCACGCGCGCTCGGGGCCGCCTCGATTGCCGCGAGCACCCCGTCCAGCGCCTGGTAGAGGCGCGGATAAGGCTGGCCCTCGGGAAGCGCGCGGGCGGTGAGCGCGCAGGCCCAGTCGATCCCGGCGGCGGCGAGCGGCTCGCCGAGCAAAGGCGCGCGGCTGTGGATCAGCTCGACCGAGAGCTGGGCGAGCTGCTCCTCGGTTCGGGCGCGATATTCGGCCTGGACGAGATTGCCTGGCACGAGCACCGGGCGCAGCCGGCGCGAGCGGCCGCCGCGGACGAAGCCGGGCTGGACCCCGTCTTCCGGTGTCAGAGCGCGCACGATTGCGCCATGCTCGCCATGTGGGCGCACCGCGCAGACGATGGCCTGGGTCTCGATCCGCATGGAACCGTTCGTAACCGATAATCCACGCTTGTGCGCTACCCAGCGCCCGGCATGCACGCGACCGATCTCCTGAGCCCGCCGCCGACGAGCGCGCGCGCCGAATTCCCGAGCGATTTCGGCCGGCGCTTCGTCGTCTTCGGCGACCTGGAGGAGGAGTTCGACTGGGGCGCGCCGTTCAGCCGCGAGGCGAATGCGACCAAGGCGGTCGCCGCCCTCCCCGCTGCCAATCGCCGCTTCGTCGAGGCCGGCGTGGTCCCGACCTATGTCTGCGGCTATCCGGTCGCGGCGACGCCGGAGAGCCGCGATGCGGTCGCCCGGATGGAATGCGACATCGGCGCGCATCTGCATCCCTGGGTAACGCCGCCGCACGACGAGGCGGTCAATGTTGCCAACAGTTTCGCAGGCAACCTCCCGGAGCCGCTGGAGCGCGCCAAGCTGGCCCGGCTGACCGGGACCCTGGAGGAAGCGTTCGGGCGCCGTCCCATCATCTACCGCGCGGGGCGCTACGGCGTCGGCCCGAACACGCACCGCATCCTCGCCGATCTCGGGTACCGCGTCGACGCCTCGGTCCGCGCGCGCTTCGATTACGGCGCGGAAGCGGGCCCCGACTTCACCGATCACCCGATCGATCCTTATTGGCTCGACAACGGCCTCTTCGCGCTGCCGCTGACGACCTCGCTCGCCGGCCCGTTGGGGCGCTGGCCGGGCCTCACCCGCGCAAGCCGGCTGCGCGGCGCCTTGGCGCGGAGCGGGCTGCTCAACCGGATCCCGCTGACGCCCGAGGGCGTGCCGCTGGCCGAGGCGAAGCAGGCGATCGAGACCGAGCTGGACCGCGGCACGCGGATGTTCAGCCTCTCCTTCCACACGCCCTCGGTCGAGCCCGGCCACACGCCTTATGTCCGCGACGCGGCGGACCTCCGCGCCTTCTGGGCCTGGTGGGACGGCGTGTTCGACCTGTTCGCCCGCCGCGGCGTCACGCCGGTGCGCACGCCCGAGATCCTGGCGGCTGCCGAGCGCAGCTGATCCCTCACCCGCTGGGGTGGAAGAAATCGTAGATGCCGCGCGCCATCGCCTTCGAGATTCCGGGCGCTTTCTCCAGATCCTCCAGCGCGGCGTTCTTCACCGCCCGCGCGGTGCCGAAATGCATCAGCAGCGCGCGCTTGCGGCCGGGGCCGATGCCGGGAACCTCGTCGAGCGGGCTCGAGACCATGTTCTTCGCGCGCTTCTGGCGGTGGGCGCCGATCGCGAAGCGGTGGGCCTCGTCGCGCAGGCGCTGCAGGTAGAAGAGGACCGGCGAATTGGGCGGGAGCTGGAAATCGCGCCCGTCGGCGAGGTGGATGGTCTCGCGCCCGGCATTGCGGTCCGGCCCCTTCGAGATTCCGACCACCGGCACGTCGTGGATCCCGGCATCCTCCATCGTCTCGAGCACCGCATTGAGCTGGCCCTTGCCGCCGTCAATCAGCATCAGGTCCGGCCAGTCGCCGCGGCTCCGGTCGGGATCCTCCTTCTCGAGCCGGGCGAAGCGGCGGCCGAGCACCTCGCGCATCATCGCGAAATCGTCGCCCGGCGCGGTCTCCGGACGCTTGATGTTGAACTTGCGATACTGGTTCTTGCGGAAGCCCTCCGGCCCCGCGACGATCATCGCGCCGACCGCGTTCGTGCCCTGGACGTGGCTGTTGTCATAGACCTCGATCCGCTGCGGCGGCTCGGGCAGCTCGAGCAGGTCGGCGAGCGCGCGTTGGATCTTGGCCTGGGTGCTGGTCTCGGCAAGGTGGCGGTCGAGCTCCTCCTCGGCGTTGCGCGAGGCCTGGCGGATCATCCGCGCCTGGTCGCCGCGCTTGGGCACCTTGAGCGCCACCTTGCGCCCGGCGCGCTCGGACAGCGCCTCCGCGACGAGCTCCGCCTCCGGCACCTCGCGGTCGGTGAGGATCATCCGCGGCGGCGGCACCTCCTCATAGAATTGCATCAGGAAGCTTTCGAGCACCTCCTCCTCGGGCACGTCGGCGGTATGGGCCG
>JAEWCW010000046.1 GCA_023390415.1 Pseudomonadota bacterium
GGCCCCCCGCCGGGGGGCGCCCCCCCCCCCACGACCGCGAAGCGGCGGGCGGCTTTTGGGCCAGGGCTACGTCGCAGCGTCGGTCACGATGCGTCAGCATCGCTCCCTCCTCGCTCCTTGGCCTGACCCAAAATCCGCTCCGTCACGACCGTTGCGGGTACCGAGTACGGACCCTAATTCACCAGCGCCGGGATCTCGTCGAGGATCTCGCGGGCGAGGAAGCCGATTCGACCGACTTTCGCGGTCAGCCGCCGCCCGGCCTCGCCATGGACGTAAACGCCCCACAAAGCGGCGGTGAGCGGGTCAGCGCCGCGGGCGCAGAGGCCGCCGACGATCCCGGCAAGCGTGTCGCCCGAGCCCGAGGTGGCGAGGCCGACTCCGCCGCCTTCGAATCGGAAGGCGCTGCCGTCGGGGGCGACGATCGCGCTGCAGGGCCCCTTGACCACCGCGACCACGCCGAACGTCTCGGCGGCTCGGCGGGCGGCGAGCTCGGGGTCCATCTCCACCTCCTCGCGCGAGCATTCGAGCAGACCGGCCATCTCGCCGGCGTGGGGGAGGATGACCGCTCCGCCCTTCCAGCGCTTCAGCGCGTCCGCCCGCGCGGACAGACAGCCGAGCACAGCCGCGTCCAGCACCAGCGGCAGCTCCGCGCCGCAATCGAGCAGAGCGTCGAGAAGGGACTCCAGCGGCGCGCCTTCCTGGAGGCCGCAGCCGATCGTCACCGCACCGGCATGGCGCGCGAGCGCAACGATCGCCGAAATGGCTTCCGGATCGAGGCAACCTTCTTCGGTCTCTTCGTGACCGACCACCCGCGCTTCCGGGATCGCCACGCCGAGCGCCGCCGAGACACTCGCCGCCGTCGCGATCTGGAGCTTGCCCGCGCCGGCGCGGAGCCCGGCCACCGCAGCGAGATAGGCGGCGCCGGAAAGCTCGCGGCTGCCCGCGATCACCAGCAATCGGCCGCGATCCTCCTTGCTCGAATCCTCCGCTACCTCGGGCAGCGGAAATCGCTTGAGCAGGTCCCGGTCGAGGGTCTCGGTCATCGCGTCCCCGTGATCATGTCGGGCTCGGCCGTGACCTTCGCGGCCTCGTCCTCGATCAGAGGCGCGGCGAGATTGTAGCGGACGAGGCGTGGCACGCAGCTCTTTTCGTCGTCCGGCTCGAACTCATATTCGCAGACTCCGCAATTGAGCACGTCCCCGGCCTTGTCGACTTGGAGGATGCCGGCTTCGTCCATCTCCTCGAGGATGTAGCGGAAGCAGAGCACGACCACCTGGTGGCAGACGATCAGGACGCGCCGGTCGGCATGGTGGAGGCTGACCGTATCGAGCGCGCTTCGCAAGCGGAGGATGACGTCGGCCCAGCTCTCGCCCCCGGGTGGGCGGTGATAGAATTTGCCGAGCAGTGCGCGATGCTCGGCCTGGTCCGGGAATCGCGCGCGAATGCCCTCGCCGGTCAGCCGGTCGAGGATTCCGAACTCGCGCTCGCGGAGGCGCTCGTCGATCACCGGACCCTTGGCGCCGGGCGCGACCCCACCCTGCTCGCAAATCAAGGCGGCGGTCTCGCGGGCGCGGACATAGGGCGAGGCGAGCACCACCTCCGGCCGCTCCTCCTCGGGGCAGGCGGCGAACCAGCGGCCGAGCGCCTCGGCCTGACGGCGGCCGAGGTCGCTGAGCGGAACATCGACGTCGCGTATGGCGAGGTCGATCATATGCCGCCCCTCGGCATCGGCGGCGTCGCGCGCGACGTTCCCGGCGCTCTGGCCGTGGCGGACGATCCATAATCTTGAGGGCCATCTCTGACGCATTGCGTGCAGAAACAGTGACGGCGCCGAAAGGTTCAGATCAGGCCTTCGGCCTCCAGCCGGCGGCGGAGGTCATCGGCGTCGGTGAACAGGTGGCCGCGCATGCCGATCGCCTCGGCGCCCTCGACGTTGATCGCGCGATCGTCGATGAACAGGGCTTCGGCGGGCTTCAGCCCGAAGCGGTCGAGCGCGAGATAATAGATCGCCGGATCGGGCTTCAGCATCTTCTCCTCGCCGGAGACGACGATGTCCTTGAAGCGGCGGAAGAAGGCCTGTTCGCGTTCCACGAACGGCTTCCAGAAATCGGCCGAGAAATTGGTGATCGCGAACAAAGGCACGCCGGCTTGGTCGAGCGCCTCGACGATGGCGTGGACGCCCGGCACCGGATCGGTGATGGTCTCGCCGAAGCGCTCGCCCCAAGCGGAGATCAGATGGGCGTAATCGGGGAATTTCTCGCTGAGCTCGGCAGCGGCCTCGTCGAACGGGCGGCCGCCGTCGAGGCTGTCATGCCAGTCCCACAGGCCGACATCCTCGATGAAGCGGAGGCGCGCGGCATCGTCCTCGACCTGGCGTGCGAGGAAGCTTTCGGGATCCCAGCCGTAAAGGACGTTGCCGACGTCGAAGACAACGGCGGTCGGCTTTTCTGACATCGGCTGCGCTTTACGCGCGCGACGCGATCAGCCCTGGCGCGCCTTGAAGCGGCGGTTGGTCTTGTTGATGACGTAGGTGCGGCCCCGGCGACGGATCACGCGGCAGTCCCGGTGACGCGACTTGAGGGACTTCAGAGAGTTGCGGATCTTCATGGCGCGCGGCCCTGCCTCTAAAAAACGATTTTCGATTGCTTGGAAAAGCGAGGCGCCCACCTAGGGGGAAGCGGCCCCGCAGTCAAGGGCGGCGCTACTCCGCGACGTAGCGCCACGGCGCGTCCGGCGAAGCGCGCCGCCAGACGGTGAAATAGGGAAAGGCGGCGGGCTGTCCAGCCGGCACCGGCCCAGCGGCGCGGATCCAGCCGTAGGTGAAGCCGAGATCGCCCGATTCGGCGACGACGACGCCTTCGTCCGGCGCCCAGTTCAGGCTCGCCGGCGCCTCCGCCGGCATGTCGGCCGCGATCGAGGCGGCGCCGATCCGGAAGGCGGCCCCTTGGCCCATGTTCGCCGAATCGTCGCTCCCCCAGCGCGCGAAGGCGGGGCCGAGGCCGATTCGCTGCGCGTCGGCGGCGAAGGCGCGCTCGGCGGCGGCGAGGCTCTGCACCGCTTCGCGCCCGCGCGTGGTGGACGGCCTCGACGGCAGTGCCGGGGGAAGCATCGCCGCCGAGACCTCGCCGGCCGGGCGCGGTGCGCGGCGCCAGGCCGCGACCCGCCAGCCCTCCGGACGGCGAACCCAGTAGGAGAGATATTTGCCGGGACGGACGCTGCCGTCCGCGGCATGCGTGGTCGTGTAGCCCCAGGTGAAGCCATGGCGGCCGTCCGCGGAGATTCCGCCACGGACCGGCGCCCATTCCGTGCGCGACCGCAGAAGGCGGGCATAAGCGTTGAGCGCGTCCGCCCGGCCGCGGGCGAAGCTGGCATTGGGCAGGGGGACGACGACCTGATCGTCGAGCATCCCCGCCATCGCCGCCCCCAGGCCGCGCTCGGCGGCGAGGGCGGCAAAGGCGCGGTCCTGGGCAAGCAGATCGTCGAGCGCGGCCTCAGGGCTTGCGGCGGCGGGGCCTGAGACGAGCATCAGAGCGGCGAGGACGGCAAATATCTTCATGCCGCTGAAGGTGGCGCAAGTCCGCCCGGCGGGCGATGTCGCCTGCCGAACCGGCACGCAGGTTCATCGAAATTCAGCGCCGTTCGGCGAGCTTCCGCTCCCAAGCGAGCGCATCGGCGACGATCGTATCGAGATCGTCGCGCTTCGGGCGCCACGGCAAGGTGGCGAGGATCTTGCGGTTGTCCGACACCAGGGCTCCGGGATCGCCGGCGCGGCGCGGCTCGAGCCGCCGCTCGATCTTCATGTTGGTGACCCTGTCGACCGCATCGAGCACCTCCAGCACCGAAAAGCCGCGCGAATAGCCGCAGTTCATCACGTAGCTGGTGTCGGGCGTCTCGATCAGCTTCTCGAGCGCGTCGACATGCGCCGCGGCGAGGTCCGAGACGTGGATGTAATCGCGGATTCCGGTGCCGTCGGGCGTCTCGTAATCGGTGCCGAAGACCGAGACGTGGGGGCGCTTGCCCGTTGCCGCCTCGACCGCGACCTTGATGAGGTGCGTGGCGCCGGCGGTCGACTGGCCCGAGCGGCCCTGAGGATCTGCGCCGGCCACGTTGAAGTAGCGCAGCGCGCAATAATTGATCGGGTGGGCGAAGGCGGCGTCGGCGAGCATCCGCTCGGTCATCAGCTTGGACCAGCCATAGGGGTTGATCGGCTCGGTCCGCGCCGTCTCCGGGATCGGCACCTCGTCGGGCGTCCCGTAGGTCGCGGCCGTCGACGAGAAGATGAAATGCTTCACCCCGCCGCGGACCGCAGCCTCGATCAGCGCGCGGCTCTTCACCGTGTTGTTCTCATAATATTTGAGCGGGTTCTCGACCGATTCGGGAACGACGATCGATCCGGCGAAATGCATGATCGCGCCGATTCCGTGCTCGGAGATCAGCCGACCGACCAGCGCCTGGTCGGCGATGTCGCCCTCCACCAGGGTCGCGGCCTCGGGCACCGCCCAGGCGAAGCCGGTTGAGAGATTGTCGAGCACCACGACCGGCCAGCCGGCGTCGAGCAAGGCGAGCACCGCGTGGCTGCCGATATAGCCGGCGCCGCCGGTCACGAGGACGGTGCTTCTCTCATTCCCCATCGATTCAGGACTCCCAAAAGGCGGCCGATGCAGCGAAAACGCCGGCATGAACGTTACGGACCCTATACAGGCTCCATGATTTTGCGGGAGGTGCGGATGAAGAGGCTCGGGACAGCTTTGGTCGTCGCTCTGGCGCTTGCGGGATGCGCAACCTCTCGCGGCGACAACGGCGCGTCGGCGGCCGGCGGCATCGACGTCACCCGGACCCATCTCGGCCAGATCCTGGCCCGCCCCCATATCAGCGTCGAGCCGCTCAACGCGTCCGATGCCAACAATCCCGAGTTCCGGGCATTCGCCGGGTCGGTCGAGCGCCAGCTCGCACGGCTCGGCTACACGATCGCGCCCAACCGCCCGGCCTCCGAGCAGATCGCCCGCGTCGTCGTCAGCCAGGGCAGCCGCGCCGCGCTGACCACCGGCTGGCCGGCCGGGCTCGGCCCGGCAAGCCGGATGCCCAATAGCCAGGCCACAGTCCTCGACGTGCGCATCCAGCGCCGCTCCGACGGAAACACCTTCTGGCAGGGCCGGGCGGTGACCGAGCACGCGGCCGGAGCCCCGCGCGGCGAGCTGGTCGAGCGGCTCGCGCAGGCGCTTTTCAGGGACTTCCCGGGGGAGTCGGGGCGCACTATCAGGGTCAGATGACCCTATCAGTGACGAGCGCCTTCGACGGGGGCAACATTCGCCTGGTCGCCATCGACGGCGACCGGATCGACCTCGAGATCGCCAAGGACAATGAGTCCGACTTCTACCAATGGTTCTATTTCCGCGTGACCGGCGGGGCCGGGCGCGCGCTCGAGCTCAATATCCTGAACTGCGCCGGCGCCGCCTATCCGCTCGGCTGGGAGAATTACCGCGCCTGCGTCTCGACCGACCGGGAGACCTGGGAGCGGATCGACACCGATTATGCCGACGGAAAGCTGACGATCCGCACGACGCCGAGCGCGAACAGCTTCTGGGTCGCCTATTTCGCGCCTTACACGATGGAGCGGCACCACGATCTCGTCGCCGCGCTCACCGAGCACCCCGACGTCCATTACGAATCGCTCGGCCAGACGCTGGACGGCCAGGAGATCGACTATGTCCGGATCGGCGAGGGGCCGCTGGCCGTCTGGCTCTACGCCCGCCAGCATCCCGGCGAGACGATGGCCGAGTGGTGGATGGAAGGCGCGCTCGAGAAATTGCTCGACGATTCCGATCCGGTCGCCCGGCGCCTCCGCGAGCGCGCGACCTTCCATATCGTCCCGAACATGAACCCGGACGGCTCGCGCCGCGGGCATCTGCGCACGAACGCCGTCGGGGTGAACCTCAACCGTGAATGGCATGCGCCCAGCCTGGAGCGCAGCCCGGAAGTTTATCACGTGCTCGCCAAGATGGACGAGACCGGCGTCGATTTCGCGATGGACGTCCATGGCGACGAGGCGATCGCCGCCAACTTCCTCGCCGGCTTCGAGGGCATCCCCTCCTGGAACAAGGCGCAGCAAGCGCTCTACGACCAGTTCCAGGAGACGTTGGAGCGCCTGACGCCCGATTTTCAGACCGCCCAGGGCTATGAGATCGCAGCCCCCGGCCAGGCGAACCTCTCCATGTCGACGGCGCAGCTCGCTGAGCGCTTCGGCGCGATCACGATGACGCTCGAGATGCCGTTCAAGGACAATGCCGACCTGCCCGATCCGGTCGCCGGCTGGTCGCCGGAGCGCTGCCGCCTGCTCGCCCGCGCCTGTCTCGACGCGCTTCTGGCGATCGCGGACGACGTCGAAGCACGCAAGCGCAGCCGCGCCGCCTGAAGCCTGTCCCCTCTCCCAAGTTCGAGTTTCGCCCATGCCCCGCCTCGTCCTCATTCGTCACGGCCAGTCGACCTGGAACCTCGAGAACCGCTTCACCGGCTGGTGGGACGTCGATGTGACCGAGAAGGGCGCCGAGGAGGCGCGGGCTGCAGGCGCTCTGATGGCGAAAGCGGGACTTGACTTCGACCTCTGCTTCACCAGCGTGCTGAAGCGGGCGATCAACACGCTCCACCTCGCGCTCGGCGAAATGGACCGGCTGTGGCTGCCCGAGGAGAAGGACTGGCGCCTCAACGAGCGCCATTATGGTGGCCTCACCGGACTCAATAAGGCGGAGACCGCGGCCAAGCACGGCGCCGACCAGGTCCAGATCTGGCGTCGCTCGTTCGACGTTCCGCCGCCGCCGATGGAGCCGGGCAGCCCCTACGACCTCACCTCCGACCGTCGCTATCAGGGCATCGACATCCCGGTCACCGAGAGCCTGAAGGACACGATCGCGCGCGTCCTGCCTTATTGGGAGGAGCGTATCGCGCCCGAGCTGCGCGACGGGAAGCGCGTGCTGATCGCCGCCCACGGCAATTCGCTCCGCGCCCTGATCAAGCACCTCTCCAACATCCCCGACGACGAGATCGTCGGCCTGGAGATCCCGACCGGCCAGCCGATCGTCTACGAGCTGGACGAGGGCCTCGGCGAGGTGGACCGTTACTATCTCAAGGACCGCGTGGCCTGAGCCACACCGTCATGCCAGCGAAGGCTGGCATCTCGGGACGAGAGGTCGCTCGCCGCTGTGCAGCGCTCCAATTGCGCCGGCGCCTACCCCCGCCGAGACCCCAGCCTTCGCTGGGGTGACGGTATCGGACAAACGCGCGGTCAGCCGTCCTGCTTGGCCAAAGCGAGGGCGCGGTCGGCGCGGTGGAGGATGTCGGGGGCGGTGTCGCCCGGGAGGATTGTGGCGACGCCGATCGCCGCCTTGAGTGGAATCAGGCTGCCGCCAAGATCGAGCGGGCTGGCCGCGATGCAGCGGGCGATCCGTTCCGCGGTCTCGATAGCGCTGTTGTGATCGAGATGGTCGAGGATCAGGCCGAACTCGTCGCCGCCGATCCGCGCGGCGACGTCGCTGGTGCGGATCAGGCCCTTGAGCAGCCGCGCGACATGGATCAGCGCGGCGTCGCCGGCGAGCTGGCCGTGGCGGTCGTTGACCGACTTCAGGCTCTGGAGATCGATTGAGAGCACCGCCGCGGGGGTGCCGTGCCGCTCGGCATGGCTCACCACGCGATCGAGCTCGCGCAGGAACCGGCGGCGGTTCGGAAGCGGAGTCAGGGTGTCGGCGTCCGCGGACTCCTCGAGTTCCGCAACCCGCTCGCGCATCTCGGCAAGGGACGCCCTGAGGAGCGCATTCTCGTCGACGACGGACTGGACGTCCGCCCGTTCCGATCTGGATTGCGTGTCCATGGCCCGGCCTCTCCTTCGGCCCATCTCTAGCAAAGCGCGGTTAAGAGACTGCCAAGAGCGGCGGCGATTGCCGAAGGCGGGCCGCCGAGTCTAAGGGGGGCGCTTCGGCGGGCAGAGGATCGAATGGCAGAGGAAAAGCCCCTCATCGGGATCATCATGGGCAGCCGCTCGGACTGGGAGACCATGTCCCACGCCGCGGACCTGCTGGCCGAATTCGGTGTCCCGCACGAGACCAGGGTCGTCTCCGCCCACCGCACGCCGGGGCGGCTCTACGATTATGCCCAGTCGGCAGCCGGACGCGGCCTTCGGGCGATCATCGCCGGCGCCGGCGGCGCAGCGCATCTCCCCGGCATGGCGGCGTCGATGACCCGGCTTCCGGTGCTCGGCGTTCCGGTGGAGTCCAAGGCGCTGAAGGGCTTGGACAGCCTGCTCTCGATCGTCCAGATGCCTGCCGGCGTACCGGTGGCGACGCTTGCGATCGGCAAGGCGGGCGCGGTCAACGCTGCCCTGCTCGCGGTCGCGATCCTTGCGACGAACGACGAGGCGCTGGCGCTGAAGCTCGACGAATGGCGGGCGCGCCAGACCGACTCCGTGGCCGAAGCCCCGGAATGATTCGAGTCGCATGATCCCCCCGGGCGCGACGATCGGAATCCTCGGCGGCGGCCAGCTCGGCCGGATGCTCGCAATGGCTGCGGCTCAGCTCGGCTACAAGGTCCATATCTACGCGCCCGACGAGGCGCCGCCGCCTGCGGCCGAGGTCGCCGCGCTCTTCACCCGCGGCGATTATGAGGACGAGGCGGCCCTCGCCCGCTTCGGCGCCGCGGTCGACGTCGTCACCTACGAGTTCGAGAATATTGCCGCCGGCCCGCTCGCCGCGCTGTCCGGCCAAGCGCCCCTGTACCCGCCGCGCCGCTCGCTCGAAATCGCGCAGGATCGGCTGGCCGAGAAGGATTTCGTCTCGGACCTCGGCGGGCGGCCCGCAGCCTATGCCGCCGTCGACAGCCGCGACGCGCTGGACGCGGCGATCCAGAGGCTCGGCACACCCGCGATCCTGAAGACGCGGCGCTTCGGCTATGACGGCAAGGGCCAGGCGCGGATCATGTCGCCGGCCGATGCCGATGCAGCCTGGGCGGCGATCGGCGGACGACCGGCGGTACTCGAGGCCTTCGTCGATTTCAGCGCCGAATTCTCGATCCTGATCTGCCGGACCGCCGACAGCGAGGCGGTCACCTGGGACGCGCCGCGCAACGTCCACGATCACGGCATTCTCGAATGCTGCCTCGTGCCGGCCGGCGACGACCTGACGGCGCAGATCGCCGAGGCCAAGGCGCTGTCGCTGCGCATCGCCGACGCGCTCGGCCATGGCGGCCTGCTCGCGCTCGAATTTTTCGCGGGGCGGGAGGGGGCGGTGTTCAACGAGATGGCGCCCCGGGTGCACAATAGCGGCCACTGGACGATCGAGGGCGCGGTCACCTCGCAGTTCGAGAACCATATCCGCGCGATCTGCGGGCTGCCGCTCGGATCGACCGCGCTCGCCGCGCCCCAAGTGCGGATGGACAATCTGATCGGCGACGACGTGCAAAGCTGGCGCGAGATCCTCGCCGACCCCGCCGCCCATCTCCACCTTTACGGCAAGGGCGAGCCCAGGCCGGGGCGGAAGATGGGGCATGTCACCAGGCTGAGCCTCTAAAGCTCTCCCCTGCCCCTCCCCATCGGGGAGGAGGGGCAGGGTCGTGCCTCATTGCGGCTGACGGACTTCGATCGGAAGGCCGAGGCCCTCGAGCTGCGGACGGACGCGGGCGGCATCGCCGACCACGACCCAGACCCAGCCGGTCGGGTTGATCGCCCGGCGGGCGGCGGTGTCGAGCTCCGCGGCGGTCATGGCCCGATAACGCGGCGCGACCGTCTCCCAATAATTGTCCGGCCGGCGGTAGAGCGCATTGGAGCGCAGCGCGCCGAGGACGGCGCCCGAGGTCTCGAACTGGCCCGGAAGCTGGCGGGTGTTGCCGAGCACCGTCCGGTTGAGCTCCTCGGCGGTGACGCCTTCATTGGTCAGGAAGCCATTCACCATCGTCATCGCCGCCCGGATCGAGTCGCCGGTGCGGTCGGCCTGGACCGGCGCCTGGATCAGATAGGGCGAGCGATACTCCATTGCGGAGAGGCCGCCGCGGGCGCCGTAGGACCAGCCCCGCCGCTCGCGCAGCTCCATGTTGATCCGGCTGAGGAAGTTTCCGCCGAGCACCTCATTGGCGGCGTTGAAGACGAGCAGGTCGTCGGTGCCGCGAAGCGGCGACAGCTGGCCGCCGAGGATGAAGCTCTGCGGCGACTGGGGCCGGTCGATCAGGACGATCCGCGGAGTCGCGGCGGCGGGCTGGACGTCGAAATTCTTCGTCCCGCGCGCGGTCGCCGGCGCCGCCCAATTGCCGAAGCGGGCTTCGAGCAAGGGGACCAGCTCGGCGAGCGGCAGATCGCCGACCGCGAAGATCCGGGCATTGTCCGGGCGGACCCAGCTCTGGTGGAAGCGGACCAGCTCGTCGCGCGTGATCGCAGCCACCGAGGCGGGCGTCCCGCTGCCGGTGGTCGCGCGGCCGTAGGGATGCGCGGCTCCGTAGAGGAGCGGCAGCATCGCCCGGGCGGCAATCGCGCCCGGATTGGTCAGCTCCTGCGCGATTCCGGAGAGCTGCTGCGCCCGAAGCCGCTCGACCTCCGCCGGCGCGAAGGCCGGGTTGCGGACGATGTCGGCGAACAGGTCGAGCGAAGCGCCGAGGTTCGGCGTGAGAGCGGTCAGCTGGACCGCGCTGCGGTCGCCGGTACCGCCGGTCGAGATGCTCGCGCCGAGCCGCTCGCTCTCTTCCGCGATCTGGATCGAATTGCGGCTGGTCGTGCCCTCTTCAAGCAGCGACAGCATCAGATTATGCGTGCCGGGACGGTCGGCCGGGTCGGCCGCAACGCCCGCGTCGAACTCGATCGCGACCCGGGTGACCGGGACGACGTCGCGCTGCGCGTAGACCACTTCGACTCCGTTCGACAGGCGGGCGCGCTGGACGTCCGGGAAATCGAGCGAGGGAGTCGAGGGAACCGCCGGCATCTGCCGGGCGGCCGTGGGCGCCGGCTGCGGCGCGGCATGCGGTGCCGGGGTCGCGGCGGGGGCCGGACGGGCTGCGCCCGCGACGCTGCCTGCCTCTTGATAGGCCTCGCGCTCGCCGGGGCTGACGGTCAGCGCATAGACCGGCCGGGTCAGCCAGCGCTGCATCGCCGCGCGGGCGCGCTCAGGCGTGACCGCGGACATGCGCTCGAGCCGCTCGCGGTAGAAATTGGGGTTGTCGGCGTAGAGCATGCCCTCGGCGAGGGCGACCGCCTTGCCGCCGAAGCCGCCGACCTGCTCGAGTCCCTGCACGCGGCCGGAGACGGCGCGCATCACCGCCCGGTCGACCTCGTCGCGAGTCGGCCCGTTGGCGACATAATCGGCGATCAGCTCGTCGAGCCGGCGCGACACCGCGGCCGCGTCCTGGCCCGGCTTGACGTCGACGGTGACCATGAACAGGCCGACGCGGTGGAGCGGCTGGGCGCCGGCAGTGACCGAGACCGCCGTCTGCTCGCCGCGGACGAGGGCGTTGTCGAGCCGCGAGCTGGCGAGGCCGCCGAGCACGGACGCCGCGACCTGCAGCGCCTCGACATCCTCGTGGAGCATGCCCGGCACCGCCCAGACGCGATAGAGACGGGTGTTGGCGACGCGGTCGTGCATCTCCTGGTCGACGCGCGCCGGAAGCGTCGGCACGTCCGCCTGAGCAGGCGTGTTCACCGTGCCGCGCGGGATGTCGCCGAAATAGCGCTCGACCAGCTGGCGGGCGCTCGCCGCGTCGACGTCGCCGGCGAGGACGAGGACGGCGTTGTTCGGGCCGTAATTGTCGCGGAACCAGCTGTGGACGGTCTCCAGCGTCGCGGCGTCGAGATCGGCCATCGAGCCGATCACCGAGTGGCGATAGGGATGGCCCTCAGGGAAGAGGTTCTCCAGCAGGCGGTAGAAGACGAGGCCGTAGGGCTGGTTGTCGCCCTGCCTTTTCTCGTTCTGGACGACGCCGATCTGGTTGGTGAGATTCTCCTGGGTGACGGCGCCGAGCAGATGACCCATGCGGTCGCTCTCGAGGAACAAAGCCCGCTCCAGCGCCGGCGTCGGCACCGTCTGGAAATAGTTGGTGCGGTCGAAATTGGTGGTGCCGTTGAAGTCGGTCGCGCCGATCTCGCGCAGCGGCGCGAAATAGTCGCCGCGGGCATTCTCCGAGCCGTTGAACATCAGATGCTCGAACAGGTGGGCGAAGCCGGTGCGGCCCTGCGGCTCGTCCTTGGAGCCGACATTGTACCAGACGCTGACCGCGACCACCGGCGCCTTGCGGTCCTCGTGGACGACGACCCGGAGCCCGTTGTCGAGCGTGAAGGTCTCGTAGGGGATGTCGACGCGGCGGAGCAGCTGCCCAGCGCTTCCGGCCCCGGGCGCCGCGGCGGTTGCGGCGGGCGCATCGGCCGAAGCGGTGGCGACGGCATCGCCCCGAGCGCAGGCGGCGAGCGAGACGCTCGACAAAAGAACAAGTGAAGTCAGGACCTTACGCATGCGAAACCCCTCCGGAGATAATGCACGCAATGGGTAGCGGCGCTGCGGGCATAATCAACAGGATTCTGAGTAGCGACAGCAAAGCTTCGGCACCGCGCCGATCGAGCCGGGCCAAGTTCCGGGGCGGGCGCAGCCGGCGCCCGAAGGCCGAACTTGATGGTGGTCAAGGTAACCCCATATCCGAGGGGGCAAGATTACAGGGATTGCCATGAACCTCGAGAAATTCACCGAGCGCGCGCGGGGCTTCCTCCAGTCGGCGCAGACCGTCGCGGTTCGCATGAACCACCAGCGGATCGCGCCGGCGCATCTGCTCAAGGCATTGCTGGAAGACGAGCAGGGTATGGCTTCGGGCCTGATCGCGCGCGCCGGCGGCTCGCCCGAGGCGGCGCGGCGGGAGACCGACGAGGCCTTGGCGAAGATACCGGTCGTCTCGGGAGCGGGCGCCAGCGCGGCTCCCTCGCTGGACGGCGAGACTATCCGGGTGCTCGATCAGGCCGAGCAGATCGCCGAGAAGGCCGGCGACTCCTACGTCACGGTCGAGCGGCTGCTGCTCGCCTTGACAATGTCGCAGACCGACGCCGGCAAGGCGCTGCGCGACGCCGGCGTCAAACCCGAGACTCTCAATGCGGCGATCAACGAGCTTCGCGGCGGTCGCACGGCCGACACGGCCTCGGCCGAGGACCGCTACGACGCGCTCAAGAAATTCGCCCGCGACCTCACCCAGGCGGCGCGCGACGGCAAGCTCGACCCGGTGATCGGGCGCGACGAGGAGATCCGCCGCACCGTCCAAATCCTCGCCCGCCGGACCAAGAACAATCCGGTGCTGATCGGGGAGCCTGGAGTCGGCAAGACCGCGATCGCAGAAGGGCTGGCGCTCAGGATCGCCAATGGCGACGTCCCGGACACGCTGAAGGACCGCAGGCTGATGGCGCTCGACATGGGCAGCCTCATTGCCGGTGCCAAATATCGCGGTGAGTTCGAGGAACGGCTGAAGGGCGTGCTCGACGAGGTCAAGGGCGCCGAGGGCGAGATCATCCTGTTCATCGACGAGATGCACACGCTGATCGGCGCCGGGAAGAGCGAGGGCGCGATGGACGCGTCCAACCTGCTCAAGCCCGCGCTCGCCCGCGGCGAGCTTCACTGCATCGGCGCCACCACGCTCGACGAATATCGCAAGCATGTGGAGAAGGACCCGGCGCTGCAGCGGCGTTTCCAGCCGGTCTTCGTCGGTGAGCCCACGGTCGAGGACACGATCTCGATTCTTCGCGGGCTCAAGGAGAAATACGAGCTGCACCACGGCGTGCGGATCACCGACGGGGCGATCGTCGCGGCTGCGACGCTCAGCAACCGCTACATCACCGACCGCTTCCTTCCGGACAAGGCGATCGACCTGATGGACGAGGCCGCCTCGCGCCTGCGCATGGAGGTCGAGTCCAAGCCCGAAGAGATCGAGACACTCGACCGCCGGATCATCCAGCTGAAGATCGAGCGCGAGGCGCTGAAGAAGGAGAGCGACCGCGCCTCCAAGGACCGGCTCGCGGCGCTCGAGACCGAGCTCGCCAATCTGGAGGAGCAATCGGCCGAGCTCACCCAGCGCTGGAAGGCGGAGAAGGAGAAGATCGCCGCCGAGGGCAAGGTCAAGGAGCAGCTCGACCAGGCCCGGCTCGAGCTCGAGCAGGCGCAGCGGGCCGGCGATCTCGCCAAGGCGGGCGAGCTCCAATACGGCCGCATCCCGCAGCTCGAGAAGCAGCTCGCCGAGGCTGCGGCCGCGAGCCAGACGGCGATGCTCCGCGAGGAGGTGACGTCCGAGGACATCGCTTCCGTCGTCGCGCGCTGGACCGGCATTCCCATGGAGCGGATGCTGGAGGGCGAGCGCGAGAAACTGCTCCAGATGGAAGCCCATCTCGCCAAGCGCGTCATCGGCCAGGACGAGGCGGTTAAGGCGGTCTCGACCGCGGTCCGCCGCTCGCGCGCCGGGCTCCAGGACCCGAACCGGCCCTTGGGCTCCTTCCTGTTCCTCGGCCCGACCGGCGTCGGCAAGACCGAGCTCACCAAGGCGCTCGCCGAATTCCTGTTCGACGACAGCGCCGCGATGGTGCGGATCGACATGTCCGAGTTCATGGAGAAGCACAGCGTCGCCCGCCTCATCGGCGCCCCTCCCGGCTATGTCGGCTATGAGGAAGGCGGCGTGCTTACCGAGGCGGTCCGGCGGCGGCCTTACCAGGTCGTCCTGTTCGACGAGGTCGAGAAGGCCCATAACGACGTCTTCAACATCCTCCTCCAGGTGCTCGACGACGGCCGCCTGACCGACGGCCAGGGCCGCACCGTCGACTTCACCAACACGATCATCGTGCTGACCTCGAACCTCGGCAGCCAGTATCTGACCGCGCTCGACGAGGGCGAGAAGGTGGAGAAGGTCGAGCCGCAGGTGATGGAGGTGGTGCGAAGCCACTTCAGGCCCGAATTCCTCAACCGGCTCGACGAGATCATCCTCTTCCACCGCCTCCACGCCGAGCATATGGGCCCGATCGTCGAGATCCAGGTCGCGCGGGTCCAGCAATTGCTCGCCGACCGCAAGGTGAAGCTCGTGCTCAGCGACGCCGCACGCGCCTGGCTCGGCCGGGTCGGCTACGATCCCGTCTACGGCGCGCGGCCGCTGAAGCGGGCGGTCCAGCGCTACCTCCAGGACCCGCTCGCCGACGCGATCCTGCGCGGCGAGGTCAGCGACGGAGCGACCGTGCGGGTGGAAGAGGGCGACGGCGCGCTGAGCCTGAAGGTCGAGGCCGCCGAGGGCCAGGCGCAGGGCCCCGCCTAGACAGGGCGGCGGCGGGACGCCACTCTCGGCGGCGATGCAGCCGAACGACGTCAACATTCTCTTCGCCCGTGCCGAGCAGGCCTTCCTCGCCGGGCGGCTCGACGAGGCGCGCGGCGACCTGATCCAGGTCGGCCGCCTCGCGGGTGCTCACCCGGCCGTGCTCCACCTGCTGGCGATGGTCGAGCGGCGTCGGGGCGATCCGGCCGCGGCTCGAAAGGCGTTCGAAGCGGCCCTGAAGCTCGCGCCCAGGGACGCGCAGATCCTGGGCAATTATGCGAACCTCCTCGCCGAGACCGCGGAGAATGACGCCGCCCTCGCCGCCTACGGCTCCGCCCTCGCCGCGGCACCTGCCCACCACGACGCGCGCTACAACCGCGCGCTCCTCCTCCAGCGGCTCGGCCGGTGCGAGGAGGCCCTGGCCGATCTCGACGCCGTGGCGGCCGCGCAGCCCGGCGACGCGAAAATCCAGTCGGCCCGGGGAAGCGTTCTTCGCGACCTCGGCCGGCTCGGCGCGGCGGCTCAGGCGTACGACCAGGCGCTGGCGGCCGACCCGAACCGGGCGATCGCGGCTTATGGGCGCGCCCGGATCGCGCTCGAACGGGGCGAGGATTCCGCCCCCGCTTTCTATCGCCGCGCGGCGGCCCTCCGTCCCGGGGATCCGCAGATCATGCTGGATCTCGCCGAGGCGATGGAAATGCAAGGCGACCCCGGCGCCGTTCCGACGCTCGCCGCCGCTGTCGCCGCCAACCCCGCCTGGGCGCAGGGGCAGAAGGTGCTCGCGCGAATGCGGTGGGAGGCCGGAGAAGGTCGCGGCTTCACCCGCGACCTCGAGCGCGCCCTGGACGAGACGCCGCAGGATCGGACGCTCTGGCTCGCTTATGCCTCCGCCCTCGCCGAGGCAGACCTCCACGCCGAGGCCGCGGATGCGGCGGCGAAAGGCCGCGCGGCGACCGACGACCGCGACCCTGAATTGATGCTGGTCGAGGCCCTGCGCGCGTCTGAAGCGGGACAGATCGACCGGGCGGACAGGCTGTTCCACGATCTTCCGGAGCTGCCGGGCCGGAGCCTGATCGAATCCCGCCACCGGATGCGCACGGGGGCACTCGACCGCGCCCAGGCGCTGGCGGAACAGGCTCTCGCCGAATCGCCCTGGGACATCGGCGCCTGGGCTTTGACCGGGATCCTCTGGCGTCTGACGGCCGATCCC
>JAEWCW010000074.1 GCA_023390415.1 Pseudomonadota bacterium
GTGGCGAGGCGCTCGCCGCCATCCCGGGCCTTTCGATCCGGGCGCGGGACGGCGGCAGCCTCGCCACCGCGCCGCCGCGGCCGGTGGCCGACATGGATGGCCTGCCGACGCCCGATTACAGCGACTATTTCGCCGCGCTCGCCAGGAGCGGCACCGCGGCCGAGGTGGTGCCGACCCTGCTCATCGAGACGTCCCGCGGCTGCTGGTGGGGGGCGAAGAGCCACTGCACCTTCTGCGGGCTCAACGGCCAGTCGATGAGCTTCCGGGCAAAGAGCGGGCCGCGCGCACTGGCCGAGCTCGAGAGCCTGACCGCGCAATGGCCGATCGGAACCGTCTCGGTCGTCGATAACATCCTCGACATGAAATATTTCACGAGCTTCTTCCCGGCGCTGATCGAGGCCGATCTCGGGCTCGACCTGTTCTGGGAGGTGAAGGCGAACCTCAGCCGCGCGCAGGTGGCGATGCTCGCCCGGGCCGGCGTGCGCCGGATCCAGCCAGGGATCGAGAGTCTCAGCACGAGGCTGCTCGGCGCGCTGCGCAAGGGGACGACGGCGCTGCGCAACCTGCTGTTGCTGCGCCATTGCCGCGAGCACGGTGTCTCGGTCGACTGGAACGTCCTCCACCACATTCCCGGCGAGCGCGCCGAGGATTATCGCGCGGTCCGACGGATGCTCCCGGCCATCGCCCATCTCGCGCCGCCGGCGGCGCACGGGCCGATCCGGCTCGACCGGTTCAGCCCCTATCATGCCGATCCCGGAGCCTACGGCCTCAGCCGCGTGCGTCCCGTGCCGGCCTATGCCGCCATCTATCCGTTCGACGAGGCGGGTCTGTCGCGGGTCGCTTATTATTTCGATTTCGACGCGCAGCCGACCGGCGCGGCGCAGGAGCGGGACTCGATGCTGGCCGAGGTCGCGGTTTGGATGCGCGATCCCGATCCTGGGACGCTAACCGCCTTCGACGACGGGAGGGCGATCCGCCTCGTTGACGGCCGGCGAAACGCGCGGAACCGGACGGCCCGCCTATCCGGGCCGGCGCGGACGGCCTATCTTGCCTGCGATTCGATCGCGAGCGTCGAGTCCATCCAGGCGCGGATCGCGCGCGACCATCCCGGCCTGTCGGCGGCGGCAACCCGCGCGCTGCTCGGGCGGATGGAGGAGGCGGGCTGGATGGTCAGCGACGGGGACCTCCATCTCAGCCTCGCCACCTGGCCGTCGGGGCGCCCGGCGGCGGAAACGGAGACTGCAAGCGCATGGGCGACGGCGGCCTGATCTCGGCGATGGTGATGGCGGCGGGCGAGGCCGAGTCGCTTCGCGCCCGGTTCGCCGAGCATGGGTTCGAGGCGGGCAATGCGGTCGGCGGGACCTTCGCCATCACCGGGCCGAAAGCTCTGTTCGAACAGGTCTTCAGGGTCCCGATCGAGCTTGGGGAGCAGGGACCGATCGTGGCCGGCGGAGAGGGCGACGCGCGCGAGCTTCCGCTCGAGGGACTGCCTCCAGACCTTCGCAGCGGCGTGCGGCTCGCGACCTTCTCGCCGCCGCCCGATTTCGGACCGACCGGCTGGTAGGGGCCGGCGGGTTTCGCGCCACCTCATCCACAAATCCGCCCACGACACTTTTGCGGGTGCGCCTATCGCAGCGCCGCGCGTCGGTTTAGGATCGCGTCATGGTCCAGGCACTGTCACTCATCGAGAATCCCGCTCCCGAAACCCGCTCGCTGCCGCAGAATGTGGAGGCCGAAGCGGCGCTTCTCGGCGCGCTGATGATCGACAACCGGCTTGCCGAGGACATCCAGATCAAGCTTCGGCCGGATCATTTCTTCGAGCCGCTGCACGGCCGCATCTACGAGGCGATCCTGAAGCTGGTCGATCGGAACATGGTCGCGAATCCAGTGACTTTGCGGCCGCTCTTCGAAGCCGATGAGGAGATGAAGGAGCTTGGCGGACCCGCCTATCTCGCCCAGCTTACCGGCTCCGGCGCAGCGATCATCGGGGCCCGGGACTTTGCCGACCAGGTCTATGACCTCGCGCTTCTGCGGGCGCTGATCGGGGTCGGCCGCGACATGGTCGAGCAGGCGCTCGACACGTCCGAGGACGTCGATCCCAAAGGCCAGATCGAGGGCGCCGAGGCGGCGCTCTATCGGGTCGCCGAAGAAGGCGGCGGCGAGGGCGGCGTCAAGAGCTTCGCCCAGGCGACGCGGATGGCCGTGCAGCTGGCCGAGAAGGCGCTGAACACGGGCGGCGGGCTTTCCGGCATCACCACGGGCTTCGAGAGCTTCAACTCGCGCACCGGCGGTCTCCACCATTCCGACCTGATCATCCTCGCCGGCCGCCCCGGCATGGGCAAGACCTCGCTCGCCACCAACATGGCCTACAATGCGGCGCAGCGTTACGTCCGCGATCTCGAGGACGGTATCGAGGCCGCGAAGTCGGCGGGCGCGCCGGTCGCCTTCTTCAGCCTCGAAATGTCCGCCGACCAGCTCGCCACCCGCGTGCTCGCCGAGGCTTCGGGGATCCCGTCCGAATCGCTGCGCATGGGCAAGATCAGCCAGGCCGACTTCCGCAACCTCGCGCGCGCCGCCTCCGAGCTCGAGAATCTGCCGCTCTATATCGACGACACGCCGGGCCTCACCATCGCTGCGCTCCGCACCCGGGCGCGGCGGCTCAAGCGGCAGAAGGGAATCGGCCTGATCATCGTCGACTATCTCCAGCTGCTCCAGGGCACGGGCAAGTCGACCGGCGACAACCGAGTTCAGGAAATCTCGGAGATCAGCCGCGGCCTGAAGACGCTGGCGAAGGAGCTGAACGTGCCGGTGGTGGCGCTCTCGCAGCTCAGCCGCGCCGTCGAGAGCCGCGAGAACAAGCGCCCGCAGCTCTCCGACCTTCGCGAATCCGGCTCGATCGAGCAGGACGCGGACATCGTGCTCTTCGTCTATCGCGAGGAATATTACGTCAATTTCCAGAAGCCGAAGGAGGCCTCCGCAGCCGCCGGCGACGATGCGAGCGCGGTCTCGGCCTTCGAGGAATGGCAGCGGGCGATGGCCGACGTCCATGGCCGCGCCGAGGTGATCATCGCCAAGCAGCGCCATGGCGCCACCGGCACCGTCACGCTCAAGTTCGAATCGAAGATCACCCGCTTCTCCGACCTCGTCGACGACCGCTACATGCCCGAGGAGCGGGGCTGAGCTTTTCCGCTCGCGCGTCGCGTCTTCTGTGCTACGCAACGCCCCGATCGAACGGGAGCGGGTGATGCGGGCATTGGTACGCGTTGCGGGGGTGGCGGCTTTCCTTTTGATGTCGGTGACGGCCGCGACGCGGCCATTCACGGCGCGCGATCTGGCGATGCTCGAGCGCGTCTCCGCGCCCCGACTGTCGCCCGACGGACGCTACATCGCCTACAATCTGCGCAGCACCGACTGGGCGGCCAATCGCGGCGTCAACGCGCTCACCATCGTCCGGGCGGACGGCAGCGGAGAGCCGTTGGTCCTCACCCGCGACGAGGCAGCGCCCGGCAGCGCGCGCTGGTCCGCCGACGGGAGCTGGCTCTATTTCCTCTCCGCGCGCTCGGGCACGCGGCAATTGTGGCGGGTTCGGGCGGACGGCTCCGAGCGGCGCCAGATGACGGCACTGCCGGTCGACGTCGGCGCCTTCCAGCTTTCCGGTGACGGCCGCACCGCCGTGCTCGCCGCCGAGGTGCATGCCGGCTGCGCGACCTTGCTCTGCAGCCGCGAGCGCGACGACGAAGCCGCGCGCGGCCGCGCCACCGGCCTCCACGTCCAGAACGGCCAAGGCCGATTCTGGGATTTCTACGGCGACGAGAAGTTCGCCGGCCTGTTCTCCGTGCGGCTCGACGGCGAGGGCGCGCCTGCCGAGGCCACGGCGCTCACCCGCGGCTTCCGGGCGGACGTGCCCGAGCGGCCCTCCGGCGACGAGGGCAGCTTCGCAATCTCCGCCGACGGGCGCACCATCTGGTTCGCGAGCCGCGAGCCCGAGGGGGATCAGGGCGGGCAGGCCGTCTCCCGCCTCTGGACGGTGCCGGCGGACGGCTCGGCGCCGCCGCGCGTCCTGGTCCGCGCGGAAGGCTCGATCTCGCGGCCCATATTGTCGCCGGACGGCCGTCGGCTCGCCTATCTCGAATCGACGAGCGGCGGCTGGATCTATTCGCGTTCCAAGGTGATGCTCCTGGACCTTGCGACGGGCCGAAGCCGCGAGGTCGCGCCGGGCTTCGACGCCTCCCTCAGCCGGATCGCCTGGGCGCCCGATGGGCGCAGCCTGGTCGCCGTCGGCGAGGAGCGTGGCCACGCGCCGCTCTACACGATCGACGTCGGCTCCGGACGCGAGACCCGGCTGACCACGGACGGGATCGTCAGCGACTTTGATGTGACGCCGGGCGCCACCGTCTATCTGCGCGAGAGCCTGACCTCGCCGCAGCAGATCTGGCTGCGCCGGGGCGCAGGCGAACCGCGCCAGATCACTCGCGCCGGGGCCACCACGCTTGCCGAAACCCCGCTCGGCGAGGCGGAGCAGTTCAGCTTCGCCGGGTGGAACGGGGAAACGGTCCATGGCTGGGTGGTCCGGCCGGCGGGCCATCAGCCCGGCCGCCGCTATCCGGTCGCCTTCCTGATCCATGGCGGCCCGCACGGCAGCTTCGGAAACGCCTGGTCCTACCGCTGGAATCCGCAGGTCTGGGCCGGCATGGGCTATGCGGTGGTCTCGGTCGATTTCCACGGCTCGTCGGGCTACGGCGAAGCGTTCGGCCGCTCGATCGTCGGCCATTGGGGTGATCGCCCGCTCGAGGACCTCCAGAAGGGCTGGGCGGCGGCGCTGCAGCGCTATGAGTGGCTCGACGGCAGCCGCGCCTGCGCGCTCGGCGGCTCCTATGGCGGTTACATGGTGAACTGGATCGCTGGGCGCTGGAACGAGCCCTGGCGCTGCCTCGTCAACCATGCCGGCGTGTTCGACACCCGCTTCATGGCCTGGTCGGCCGACATCCCCGCCTTCACCGAGGCGCAGTATGGCGGCTGGGAGCGGCCAGAGGACATCGAGCGCTTCAACCCGGCGCTCCATATTCGCAGCTGGCGCGTGCCGATGCTGGTCGTCCACGGCGCCCGCGATTATCGGGTGCCGCTCGATCAAGGCATCGCCGCGCACAATGCAGCGCGGCGGGTGCGGGTGCCGACCGAGCTTCTGGTGTTCCCGGACGAGAATCACTGGATCCTCAAGCCGCAGAACTCGGTCCAATGGTATGACGTCGTCGAGCGCTGGATGGACCGCTGGACCGGCAATGGTGCCGAAGCCGCGCCTGCCTCCCCATCCGCAGCTGCCACCCGACCCTAGGCTGCTGGAATCGC
The DNA here is from genome assembly GCA_023390415.1 of Pseudomonadota bacterium. Lineage (GTDB taxonomy): Bacteria > Pseudomonadota > Alphaproteobacteria > Sphingomonadales > Sphingomonadaceae > Allosphingosinicella. The sequence continues at coordinate 5,347 of JAEWCW010000074.1, forward strand.
ACTCCGATTGACACTGCGCGGCGTTTGCCTTGGCAGCCATGTCCCCCTAGCTTCGCGACACGAATCGCGGAGGGGCGGGACATGAAATTTCGGAGCATGCTGTTGGCTGGATTTGTGGTGACTGGATCGATCGGCGCGGCCGCCGCGCAGAACGGTAGCGCGGCGCAGCCGCCGGCCGCCGCGGCGGCGGACCCGCTCGCCCCGGACGAGTTCGAATTCCTGGAGGAGATCCAGGGCGAGCGCGCGCTTGCCTGGGCGCGGGCGGAGAATGAGCGGACGCTCGGCGACCTCCAGGCTGACCCGCGCTATCAGCGTTATTACGACCAGGCGCTGCAGATCCTGCAGGCACGCGATCGGATCCCGTTCGTCTTGATGCGCCCCGACGGGCTCTACAATTTCTGGCAGGACCAGGAGCATGTCCGCGGAATCCTGCGCCGGACGACCCTCGCCAGCTATCGCACCGACAACCCGCAATGGGAGACGGTGCTGGACGTCGACGCGCTCGCTGCGGCCGAGAATGCGAATTGGGTTTATCAAGGCATGCAATGCCTTCCGCCGCAGGAGACGCGCTGCCTGGTGATCCTCTCCGACGGCGGTCGAGACGCGAATTTCGTCCGCGAATACGACACCGTCACCAAGAGCTTCGTCGAGGGCGGCTTCAGCCTCCCCGAGGGCAAGCAGAGCGTCGCCTGGGTGGACGAGAACACGATCCTCGTCGCGCGCGATTTCGGGGAGGGGACGATGTCCTCCTCAGGCTACCCGATCACCATCCGGCGCCTCAGCCGCGGCCAGCCGCTCGACCAGGCCCAGGAAGTCTTCCGGGGCCGCCCGGAGGACGTGCGCGTCTTCCCGATGGTTCTCCGCGACGCCCAGGGCCGGGTTCACGCCACCGGCGTCGGCCGCTCGCTGAGCTTCTTCGAGAATGAATGGACCATCTTCACACCGCGCGGCAACGTCGTGCTGCCGCTGCCCCGCAAGGCATCCCCGGCCGGGATCGTCGACGGGCGCCTGCTGGTCAGCACCGACGAAGCATGGGAGGCGGCGCCGGGCCTGCGCTTTGCCCCGGACTCGGTGGTTTCCTACGATCTCGCCGAGTGGAAGCGCGATCCGCTGCGGGCGCGGCCGAGCCTGGTCTGGGCGCCGGGCCCCCGTCAGACACTGTCCGGACTGACGACTACCCGAAACACGCTGGTGATCACGACCTTGGACAATGTCCGCGGCCGCGCGTCGGTGTGGAATTACGCCAACGGCGCCTGGACGAGCCGCCCCGTCGACCTTCCTCAGAATGCGACGATCGGGATCGCCGCCGCCTCGGACCAGGACGACCAGGCGATGTTCACGGTCACCGACTTCCTGCAGCCGACCTCGCTCTATCTCTACGATGCCGCGCAGCCGACTGCGCCGGTCCGGATCAAGTCGACCCCGCCGCGTTGGAACGCCTCCAACCATGTCGTCGAGCAGTTCGAGGCGCGCTCGCGTGACGGGACGATGATCCCCTATTTCGTGATCAGGCCGCGCAACGCGCCGATGGACGGGTCAACGCCGACCTTGCTCTACGGCTATGGCGGCTTCCAGAGCTCGCAGACGCCGGCCTATCTCGCCAACACCGGCAAGCTGTGGCTGGAGCAGGGCAATGCCTGGGTGGTGGCCAATCTGCGCGGCGGCGGCGAGTTCGGGCCCGAATGGCACCAGAGCGCCCAGCGCGAGAACAAGCAGCGCACCTGGGACGATTATATCGCCATCGCCGAGGACCTGATCCGGCGGCGGATCACCAGCGCGCGGCGGCTCGGCGTGATCGGCGGAAGCCAGGGCGGCCTGCTGGTCGGGACCGCGATCACGCAGCGGCCGGAGCTGTTCAACGCGGCGATCATCCAGGTGCCTCTGTTCGACATGATGCGCTACCATCTGCTCGGCGCCGGCGCCTCGTGGATCGGCGAATATGGCGATCCGCGGATTCCGGAGCAGCGCGCCTGGATCCAGGGCTATTCGCCCTATCAGCGGCTGACCGCCGGGCGGGCCTACCCGACCCCGTTCATCCACACCTCGACCGCCGACGACCGGGTCCATCCGGCGCACGGCCGCAAGGCGGCGGCGCGGCTCCACGCGCTCGGCCAGCCTTATTATTATTACGAGAACATGCAGGGCGGCCATTCGGCAGCAGCCAACCTGCAGGAGACCGCGCGACGGGTCGCGCTCGAATTCACCTATGCGAGCAAGCGGCTGGTCGATTGAGACGCTTCATCCTCCCCATGAGCACGCTCATGGGGAGGTTGTTCAACCTTCGATCTGGTTGGGATCCCTGAGGCCGACGCCGATCGAGGCGCGGAGCTGCTCGGCTTCGGAGCTGGTCACCGGATAGGCGCAATAATCGGCGGCGTAATAAGCGCTTGGGCGGTGGTTGCCGGAGAGGCCGATGCCGCCGAACGGCGCGGTCGAGGGGGCGCCGTTGGTCGGCTTGTTCCAGTTGATCACGCCGGCGCGGACGTTCGCCCAGAACTTGTCGTAGAGCTCCGGCGTGCCGCCGACGAGCGAGGCGGCGAGGCCGTAGCGGGTCGCGTTCGCCTCGGCGATCGCGGCATCGAAATCCGGCACTCGGATCACCTGCAGGATCGGGCCGAACAATTCGCTGTCCACCCGGTCGCGCACGTCGGTGACGTCGATGATCGCGGGGGTGAGGAAGGGCAGGTCGTCCCGCGGGCGGTCGAGCCGGCGGATCGCGCGGGCGCCGCGGCCGAGCAGCTCGAGGAAGGCTTCCTGGAGCTGGTCCGCGGCGCTGTTGTCGATGACCGGGCCCATGAACGGCGCAGGATTGGCGTGCGGATGATCGACGATCAGCCGGTCGGCGAGGCGCGCGATCGCCTCCACCAACTCCTCGTGGCGGCCGTCCTGGACGATCAGCCGCCGCGCGGCCGTGCAGCGTTGGCCGGCCGAGAGGAAGGCGGACTGGGCGGCGGTCAGTGCCGCGGCATAGACGTCCGTCGCCTCCCAGACGACGAGCGGATTGTTGCCGCCCATCTCCAGCGCCAGGATCTTGTGCGGGGTCTCGGCGAACTGGCGGTGGAGGGCAAGGCCGGCGCGCGCCGAGCCGGTGAAGAGCAGGCCGTCGAGATCGGTATGGCCGGCGAGCGCGCGGCCGACATCGGGGCCGCCCTGGACGATCCGGACGACGTCCTCGGGGACCCCGGCTTCATGGTAGAGCTTGACCAGGAACTCGCCGACCGCCGGGGTCTTCTCGCTCGGCTTGAACACGATCGCATTGCCCGCGAGCAGGGCCGGGACGATGTGGCCGTTCGGCAGATGGGCCGGGAAATTGTAGGGGCCGAGCACGGCGAGCAGGCCGTGCGGCTTGTGGCGGACGGCGACACGGGCGCCGAGCGCGCCTTCGAGCCGGCGCTGCGGCGTGCGGTCCTGGTAAGCGGCGACCGAGATGTCGACCTTGTTGATGACCGCGTCGACCTCGGTACCGGCCTCCCAGAGAGGCTTGCCGGTCTCGCGGGCGATGAGGTCCGCAAACTCGTCCTTCTTGGCGCGCGCGACATTGGCGAAGCGGCGCATCGTCTCGGTTCGGACGGCGAGGGGGCGCGCTGCCCAGACCGCCCAGGCGCCGCGGGCGCGCGCGACCTCGGCATCGACGCTGCCGCTCTCGCCAGTCCAGAGGATAGTGCCGGTCGCCGGCTCGGTGGAAATCAACGAACTCATGGGGCGCGACCCACCATTTTTGCTAAGCGCGGTCAAGCACCCGGCCTCATGGCGTCACCCATGCGGCGGATCGCGGCGACCTTGGCGTAGAGCGGCGCCCAATCGTCGGCGGAGTCGATTGCCGACCAGATCGCCTCGACCTCCTCGATATGCATCGAGCAGGGCTCGGCATCGGACCAGAAGGGATGAGCGGTCGCGCGCGGGACCGGTGCGTAGGCGGCGAGCAGTTCGGCGAGCTTCGCGAAAGGCTCGGCGCCATAGGCCTCGTCGGCGGGCGATGGCGCGCGGCGGCGGCCGCCGCGCCAATCGAAGAAGAACCGGTCTATGGTGACGCTCTTGAGGCCGAGGGCCGCCTCCAGCGCGATCAGGAGATCGGCGTCGCGGTCCGGCTCCGAGGTGCGGATGCCCAGGCGCGCGAAGATCGCCGCGGCGAGCTCGGTGCGGAACAGGTCCGGGAAGGAATCGAGCGCGGGGCGAAGCGCGTCGGCCTCCTCGACGAGCGTCAGCGACTTGGCGAGCTGGAGCAGGTCCCAGTGGATCGCCTCGGGCTGGCGGCCGAACGAATAGAGGCCGGCATGATCGAAATAGGCGGCGGTGAAATAGCCGTCCCAATAAGGGGTGAACCGCCAGGGGCCGTAATCGAAGCTCTCCGCCGTGATCGCGATATTGTCGCTGTTGAGCACGCCGTGGACGAAGCCGGCCGCGATGTAGGAGGCGGCGAGACGGGCCGCGCGCCGAACGACATTGTCCAGCAGGGCGACCGCTCCGTCGCCAGCGGAATCGGGGTAATAATGGCGCAGGCAATAGTCGACGAGCGCCGCCATCTCGTCCTTGAGGTCGAAATAGGAGAGGCGCTGGAAGGTGCCGATCCGGATATAGCTGTGCTGGAGCCGGACGAGCACGGCCGCGCGGGTGGGGGAGGGCTCGTCGTTGCGCTCCAGCGCCTCGCCGGTCTCGATCAGCGAGAAGGTCTTGGAGGTCTCGACGCCCAGCGCTTCGAGCATTTCGGTGGCGAGGATCTCGCGCACCCCGCCCTTCAGCGTCAGCCGGCCGTCGCCGAAGCGGCTGTAAGGGGTCTGGCCAGAGCCTTTCGTGCCGAGGTCGAGCAGCCGGTTCGCATCGTCGCGCATCTGCGCGAAGAGGAAGCCGCGACCGTCGCCGATGTCGGGGTTGTACACGCGGAACTGGTGGCCGTGATAGCGTAGCGCCAGCGGCTCCGGCAGGTTATCGGGAAGGGGCTCGAAACGCCCGTAATGGCGGAGCCAGTCGTCGTCGGAGAGCGATTGGAGGCCGACCGTCGCCGCGGCGCGGTCGTTGCGGAAGCGGAGGATGGTCTGCGGAAAGTCGGCTGCCTCGACGGGATCGTAGAAGGCCGGGCCAAGCTCCAGGATGGCGGGATCGGGGCGATAGGGCATTGCAGCCCAAGCGTCTGAGCAGGCGCCGCGTTCCTACGCAAGCACGCCGTGTCTAGCCGAGCACCGCTTCGAGAGCGTGGGCGATCTGGCCCTCATGATAGGGCTTCTGCAGCACCTCGACGTCCTCATGCCCGGGTTCGAGGCCGGCGCGGCCGTAGCCGGTCGCGAAGATGTAGGGGACTCCGCGGCTGCGCAGGAAGCGGGCGACCTCGTAGCTGTCGCCGTCGCCCATGTTGACGTCGAGGATGGCGGCGTCGAGCGGCTCGGTCTCGGCGAGGGTGTGGGCGGCGGCGAGACGCAAGGCGGGCCCGACCACCTCGTAGCCCAGCGACTCGAGCATGTCCTGGAGCGCGATCGCCACGACCGGCTCATCCTCGATGACGAGGATCCGCTTGCCCCTGTTCGTACTCACTTCAGGCCCCGAATCTTGATCAGGATCAAGGTCAGCGATTCAGGACTGCATCTGTTCCGAAAGCATGTTCGAGCTTCGTCGGGGTGCAGAAAGGGCGCGCCGAACCGAGCCGACGCGCCCTTTCCCAAATACCAGGCCTTAGAAGCCGATCTTCAGCGCTGCAGAGCCGGCAGCCTCGCGGCCGCCATCCTGGCCGATCGTCGCCGAGCCATGGACCTGGAGCGCGATCCCACCGCCGAGCGACAGGCTGACGCCGCCGCCGATCCGGCCATAGGTGTCGCGCGAACGCTCCGGCAGGGTCCAGCTGTTGACGATCTCCGGCGCGGCCGTGAGCGCATAGCGGATGGTCCGCGCATCGCCCTCGAACTCGCGCTCGACCGCAGCGGTGAGGTAGGGTTGGACCGAGAGGTCGCCCGACTGGAGGTTGCCGCGCAGCTCCACGCCGGCGGAGCCGGTCAGGCTGCTCGCCTCCTGGTCGTCGACATTGAGCGTCAGCACCGGATCGCCGGTCTCGGTGAAGGCGTCGAGCTCGGCGCGGACGTAGCGCATGCCGAGTACCGGCCCGACCTGGAGCCGGCCCATGTTCATCAAATAGCCCGCACGGCCGCCGGTGACGAGGGTGTTGCCGTCGGTTTCGCCCGCGATGTCGTCGATCACCGCCTCGCGCTCGATCTCGTAATCGAGCGACCCGACGCCGGCATAGCCCTGGACGAAGGCGCCGCCGCCGCGCCAGCCGGCATAGACGCCGCCCTGCCAGCCGTCGGCCTCGATCTCGCCGGTCCGGGTCGAGAAGCCGGCATCGGCGCGGGTCCAGGCGACCGCCGCGCCGACGATGACGCCAGACGCGCTGTCATATTCGACGCCGCCCGACGCGGACGACGAGTCCGCCTCGAAATCGAGGCTGCGGTCGCTGGCGTCGCGGTCGCTGCCCGAGACGTTGCCGCTGACCCAGAAGTTGAGTCCGGTATGCCCGCCGCCGAAGCGCGCGGCCGAGAGGTCGAGCCGGCCGGTCAGGGTCGAGGCGAAGCTGCGCGCGGCCTCGAGACCGGTTTCTGCCTGCGCCTCGAGCTGGAGCGGCGCTTCGAGCTGGCGGACCGCATATTGGCCGACGATCTGGAAGCCGCGCGAGGTGAGGTGCACCTGGTCGACGTAGAAGAGATATTGCGCTTGAAGCTCCGGGTTGAGCACGCAGGTGGCCGGGCAGGCGCCGGCGCTGGTCAGGCCGAAGGCCGAGAGATTGGCCTGGACGACGTCGCCGACCCGGTTGAGATCGACCCAGTTCACGATCACGCCCTGGTTCGCGACCGCTGCGAGCTGCGTGCGCATGCCGGCGTTGAAGGCGCTGGCATAGGCGGTGCCGACCTGCGCGATCGGAAGGCCGACCACCTCCGGAAGCCGGCCGACGTCGCCTGCGAGGAAGGTGAAGTTGCGCGCGCCGGCGTTGACCAGCGCGTTGACGCCGGTCATCGCCTCGGTCACCCGCGCCGATGCCTGGGCCGGGACTCCGGCGAGGAGGCCGGTGATCTGGGCCTGGGTCGGGTTGACTCCAAGGCTGCGCTCATAGGCGCGGGCATCGTTGCCGCCGATCGAGACGACGACGAGGTCGTTGGCGCTGAAGGTCCCCGACACGCGCGGGAAGGCGGCGGGGCCGCCGCCGGCGAGGAAGGACTGATATTCGGTTACGAAGCCGCCGCCGACGCCGTTGATGTTGCCGTTGCCGGTGAAGGCGCCGCCGATCGCGAAATTGTCGATCGGAACGGCGAGGATCTGGCCCATCGTGTCGACGAAATTGGTGCCGCCCGAAAAGCGCCCGGTCGGGTACAGCGCCAGCGCCTGCGCGCTATATGCCGGCGGCACGAGCTGGAAGAAATTGCCGTCGTCCGCATAGGAATCGCCGAAGGCGATGATGCGGTCGACGCGCTGAGCCGCGGCGGGCGTTGCAAAAAGCGCGGTCGCGCAGACGGCGGACGCCAGAAGGCGCGCTGCAAGGCTGGTCATATTCCCCTCCCAAATTCTCGCCCGGGGCGAGTGACAATCATGTCAGTAACCCTGAAATGAACGCGAATTGAGCGGCTTGCAAGGGGGCTGGAACGGGGCGCGCTAATCGCCGATGCTGGGCCATGGCGGTCCGCATTCTCCATTGCCATTCGACCTTCGCCCTGGGCGGCAAGGAAGCGCGCGCAGTGCGGCTGATGAACGCCTTCGGCGACGCTGCGCGGCACGTCGTCTTGTCGTCCGTGCCCGGCCAGCTTTCGGCACGGGAGGCGATCGACCGCGACGTCGCGGTCGAGTTTCCGGACGATGCGCCGCCTCTTGCCGGGCCGCCGTCGCCGCTGAGGGTGGCGAAGCTCGCGCGCTACATGAAGGGCTTCGATCTCGTCCTCACATACAATTGGGGCGCGTTCGACGCGGTGATGGCCCGGCGCCTGCTCGGCGGGCCGCCGCTGGTCCATCACGAGGACGGGTTCAACGAGGACGAGGCGGAAACGCGCAAGCCATCGCGCAACCGGTACCGCCGGATGGGCCTGCCCGCCGCCTACGCCCTCGTCGTGCCCTCGGAGCGGCTGGAGCGCATCGCGCTGAAGGAATGGGGGCGACGCGCCGAGCGGATCGCGAACGGCATCCCGGTCGCCGGTTATTCGGCCGCGCCGTCCGCCGAGATTCCAGGGCTGGAGCCGCACCCGGGGGAACTGGTGATCGGCACCGTCGCTGGGCTGCGCGCCGTCAAAAATCTACCGCGGCTGGTGCGCGCCGTGGCCGGCATGGGGCGGCGCGACGTTCGCCTGGTCATCGTCGGTGCGGGGCCGGAGAGCGAACGGATCGCTGCCGAGGCGCGGCGGCTGGGACTCGCCGACCGGCTGGTCATGCCCGGTTTCCTCGCCGATCCCGCGCGCTGGATCGGGCGGTTCGACGTCTTCGCCCTCTCGTCCGACAGCGAGCAGGCGCCGATTTCCCTGATCGAGGCGATGGCGGCGGGGCTTCCGGTGGTCTCGACCGAGGTCGGCGACGTCGATTCGATGCTTGCGCCGGATAATCTGCCGCTGGTCGTGGCGCGCGAGGACGAGGCGGCATTTTCGGCCGCCCTTGATAGTCTCGCCGAGAGGCCCGATTTGCGTCGGGCGCTCGGCCGTGCCAATCGCGAGAAGGCCGCATCGGATTATGACGAGACGGCCATGATCGCGCGCTACGCCCGCCTTTACGGTGAAGCCATGGCGCGTCCCGATGCGTTCACCCGCCAGGCGTGAGCGCAGGCGGGCCATTTAAGTTCTTGGCGGGGCGATGATCAGCCGCCTATAGGCGCCACGGTTTCGGAGGTAGAATGTTCAAGGGTATCAGCCCGATCCGTTATGCGGGCCGCGAGGTCCTCCCGTTGATCGAGGGTGGCAAGGGCGTTTCGGCGACCAATCACATGAGTTCGGGCGCCTGGGCGGCTGCCGGCGGAATCGGCACCGTCTCTGCGGTCAATGCCGACAGCTACGATGCCGACGGCAAGATCATCCCGCAGGTCTATCACGCCCTCACCCGGCGCGAGCGCCACGAGGAGCTGATCAACTACGCGATCGCCGGGGCCGTTGAGCAGGTCCGCCGCGCCTATGAGGTGTCCGGCGGCAAGGGCGCGATCAACATCAACGTGCTGTGGGAAATGGGCGGCGCCCAGCGCATCCTTCACGGCGTGCTGGAGAAGACGAAGGGCATGGTCGCGGGCGTCACCTGCGGCGCCGGAATGCCCTACAAGCTCTCGGAGATCGCCGCCTCGTACGGCGTCAACTATCTCCCGATCATCAGCTCCGCGCGCGCCTTCTCCGCGCTGTGGAAGCGCGCCTATCACAAGGCCGCCGAATGGCTCGCCGCCGTGGTCTACGAGGATCCCTGGCTCGCCGGCGGCCATAACGGCCTCTCCAATGCCGAGGACCCGCTTCAGCCGCAGGATCCCTATCCGCGGGTCAAGGCGCTGCGCGACACGATGCGCGCAAGCGGCATTTCGGACGAGGTCCCGATCGTGATGGCGGGCGGCGTCTGGAACCTGAAGGAATGGGAGAACTGGATCGACAATCCGGAGCTCGGCCAGATCGCCTTCCAGTTCGGCACCCGGCCGCTGCTCACCAAGGAGAGCCCGATTCCCGAGGAGTGGAAGCAGCGGCTGATGACGCTGGAGGAAGGCGACGTCCTCCTCCACCGCTTCTCGCCGACCGGGTTCTATTCGTCCGCGGTCCGAACGCCCTTCCTTCGGAACCTGGAGGCGCGCTCGCAGCGCCAGATCGCCTTCACCAAGGAATCGCTCGGCGACCATGCGTTCGAGCTCGACGTCGGCGTCAACGGCAAGAAGAATTATTGGGTGACCCGAGGCGACCTGCTCCATGCCCGCGAATGGTATGCGCAGGGCTTCACCGAAGCGCTGAAGACCCCTGACGAGACGCTCGTGTTCGTGACTCCCGAGGAGAAGCACTGGATCCGCAAGGACCAGGCCGACTGCATGGGCTGCCTCAGCCAGTGCGCCTTCTCGTCCTGGGCGGACAATGAGAAGAATTCGACCGGCCGGCTCGCCGATCCGCGCAGCTTCTGCATCCAGAAGACCCTTCAGGACATCGCCCATGGGGGCCCGGTGGACAACAACCTGATGTTCGCCGGCCACTCGGCCTTCCGCTTCAAGACGGATCCCTTCTACTCGAACGGTTTCGTCCCGACCGTGAAGCAGCTGGTCGAGCGGATCCAGACCGGGGATTGAGGCCATACTCGTCATGCCAGCGAAGGCTGGCATCTCAGGACGAGAACGCGCCGTCACATGTGCAGGGCTGCACAGGCGCCGAGCGAACCCCCGCCGAGATCCCAGCCTTCGCTGGGATGACGGTCTCGCTCGGGGCGCTTCTGCCGTTGAAAGCTGCGGCGAGAGGCGCCTACAGTAAGGCATGTTTCGTCGCGCCTTTCTGACCGCCCTCGTTGCCGCCGCCGCTCTCGTCCAGACCTCCGCGGAGGCGCAGCGCGAGCGGCAGCCGCCTTATTGGGTCTCGATCTCCGCCGGCGACGCGCTAATGCGCACCGGGCCGGGCCAGAATTATCCGGCCGTCTGGCGCTACGTTCGGCGCGGCATGCCGATGCGCGTGGTCGAGACCTATCCGAATTGGCGCAAGCTCCAAGACCCGGAAGGCGCGACCGGCTGGATGCTCGTGCGCCTGCTCAGCGACGCGCGCACCGCGATGGTGACCGGAACCGAGGTTCGGCCGCTCCATGCCAGCGCCGAGGAAGGATCGCCCGTCCGCTTCCGCGCCGAACCGGGCGTGATCGGCCGGATCGAGAGCTGCGACGGCGGCTGGTGCGAGATCAACGTGGACGGCCGCCGCGGCTTCATCCGCGAGAGCTTCCTGTGGGGCGTCGATCGCGCGGAGGCGGTGGACTGACATGACCGGCATGACCCTCGCCGACTTCACGGTCGGAACCGACTACGAGGCGCAGCGCGGCGGCGGGGCCTGGCCGCTGACCTTGACCGCGGCGGAGGCGCTGCAAGGGTCGCCCCGCGAAGGCGGCGGCTTCCGGCTGGAGTTTCAGGGCGCTTCGGACGTCATCCTGGAGCAGGGCATCTACACCTTCACCGGCGACGGCGAGACGCGGGAAATCTTCATCGGCCCGATCGCGCGCGACGAGAATGCGACGACCTACGAGGCGGTGTTCTTCTAATCGGCCGGCTGCAGCGGCGCCCAGCGGAGCAGCTTGTAGATGCCCTTGTCGGCGACCTCGACGAAGCCGAGGCGGTCGTAGAGGCGGCGGGCCGGGTTCATATATTCGACGTGGATCGAGACGCTGAGGCCGCGCGCCGCGGCGTCATCCTGAACGTCGCGAAGCAGCGCGGCGCCCCAGCCCCTGCCGCGCGCGGCGGGGAGCAGCGAGATGTCGACGATCCGGACGTCGCCCTCATTCTCCCAGAGATAGAGCCGCCCGACCGCCTCGCCGTCATGGATGAGCAACAGCCATTCGGCGCCCTCATAGGCGCGGCTATAATGGCTGTGCTGCGCCTCATGCTGCTGTTGAAGGAAGGCGCGCTGGATGTCCTCCGGCCAGCCGGTCGCAGCGACCTCCTCGGCCCGGGTCGAGGCGTAGAGCGCGGCGAGAAAGGGGAGGTCGTCGTCCGTGGCCGGTCGCATGGAAAGGCCGAGCGGGGCGGCGCGGGTGAAGGGCGGCGGCATCGCGAAGCGGTGTAGCGCGACAGCGCGGGGTTGAGAATTGGGCGGTGCATTGCGTAACGGGGCGCCATGGCCGACCGCTTGCCGCCGCCGCCGCCCGAACTCCTCGATGGCGCGGCCCTGTTCCTCGATTTCGACGGCACGCTCGTCGAGCTCGCCCAGACGCCGGACGCGATCCGCGTGCCGGGCGACCTTCCGGACCTCCTCCATGCGCTCGCCGCGCGGCTGGGCGGGCGCCTCGCCATCGTCAGCGGACGTTCGCTTGGCGATCTCGATCGCCACGTCGCCTGCGACGGCATTGCCATGTCGGGCTCGCACGGCCTCGAGCTTCGGCTTGCCGACGGCCGCGTTCGGGCACTGGCTAGCAACGGGGAGCTGGAGGGGGCTCGAGCGCGGATTCGCCGCTTCGCCGCGGATGTGGAGGGGCTGCTGGTGGAGGAGAAGCCGGCGAGCATTGCGCTCCATTATCGGCTCGCGCCGGAGCGCGGGGGCGAGGTGCTGCGCCTGATGGACGCGCTCGCCGCCGAGACCGGGCTTGTCGTCCAGCTCGGCAAGATGGTCGCCGAGCTGCGGCCGCCCGGGGGCGACAAGGGCGACGCCGTCGAAACGCTGATGAGGGAACCCGGCTTTGCCGGTGCGCGTCCTCTCTTCATGGGAGACGATCTGACCGACGAGCACGCGTTCGCCGCCGCCGCAGCCATGGGCGGTGCCGGCATATTGGTGGGCGAGGCGCGGGAGACCGCGGCCCGATACAGGCTGGAGAGCGTGGCTGCCGTTGCGGCCTGGCTGAAGGCCGCCGCATGAGGGACCTCAATCTCTGGCCGATCGGCAATTGCCAGGTGAGCGCGCTGGTCGACGCAGCCGCAGGCATGGTCTGGGGCTGCTCGCCCGCCGTCGACGGCGATCCGCTCTTCTGCGCCCTGCTCGAGCCGAAGGGCGAGGTCCGCGGCGAGTGGCGAATCTCGGTCGAGAAGCAGGCGCGGGTCGAGCAACGCTACCTCAAGAACACGCCGATCCTGATCACGCGGCTGATCGATTCCGACGGCGCCGCCGCCGACGTCTACGATTTCTGCCCGCGCTTCGAACGGAGCGGCCGGATGTACCGGCCCGTCGCTTATTGCCGGGTGGTTCGTCCCGTCTCGGGAGCGCCGCGGGTCCGCGTTTTGCTCGATCCGGCGACCGGCTGGGGCGCCAAGTCGGCCGAGCGGACCAGCGGCACCAACCATATTCGCTACTTGCTGAAGCCGCAGCCGCTGCGCCTGACCACCGACGCGCCGGTTGGCCATGTTCTGGAGGGGCGCGCCTTCCGACTGGAGAAATCGCTCCATTTCTTCCTCGGACCGGACGAGCCCTTCGTCGGCAATCTCGGCCACAGCGTCGCCGCGATGCTGCTCCAGACCAGCGACGAATGGCGCGCCTGGGTGCGCGGCCTCGCAATCCCGCTCGAATGGCAGGAAACCGTGATCCGCGCCGCGATCACGCTGAAGCTCTGCCAGCATGAGGAAACGGGCGCGATCGTCGCGGCGCTCACCACCTCGATCCCGGAGGCCGCCAATTCGGGCCGCAACTGGGACTATCGCTACTGCTGGATCCGCGACGCTTATTACACCGTCCAGGCGCTCAACCGGCTCGGCGCGCTCGACGTCCTCGAAAATTACCTCAGCTATCTGCGCAACATCGTCGATGCCTCGCCGGACGGCTTCATCCAGCCGCTCTACGCGGTGTCGGGCGAGCCGCGGCTCGACGAGCGCGAGGCCGAGGCGCTGGCCGGCTATCGCGGGATGGGACCGGTCCGGGTCGGAAACGCCGCCTACAGCCAGGTGCAGCACGACGCCTACGGCCAGATCGTCCTCTCCAACGCCCAGGCCTTTTTCGACGAGCGGCTGTTCCGGCCGGCGACCGCCGAGGATTTCGCGGCGCTCGAGCGGGTCGGCGAGCAGGCCTGGAAGACCCACGACAAGCCCGATGCCGGCCTTTGGGAGTTCCGCACCCGCACCGGGGTCCACACCTACTCCGCGGTCATGAGCTGGGCGGCGTGCGACAGGCTCGGCAATATCGCGGAGAAGCTGGGGCTCGCCGACCGTGCCGCGCACTGGCGGGAGCGCGCCGCCGAGACTCACCGCAGGATCGAGGCGGACGCCTGGATCGAGGGGGAAGGGCGGTTCGGCGCCAGCTTCGGCGGGTCCGAGCTCGACGCCAGCCTGCTCCAGCTCATCGACATGCGCTTCCTGGAGCCCGACGATCCGCGCTTCCTCGCCACCTTCCAGGCGGTCGAGCTCGGCCTCAGGCGCGGCGAACATATGCTGCGCTATGCGGCCGAGGACGATTTCGGCCTGCCCGAGACGGCGTTCAACTTCTGCACCTTCTGGCTGATCGAGGCCCTGCACATCGTCGGGCGGAAGGACGAGGCGCGGGCGCTCTACGAGAAGATGCTGGAGCGGCTCACGCCCGCGGGCCTGCTCAGCGAGGACACCGACTTCGAGACTGGGGAGCTGTGGGGTAACTATCCGCAGACCTATTCGTTGGTCGGGCTGATCAACTGCGCGGGCCTACTTTCTAAACCGTGGAGCAGCGTCAGATGAGCCGGCTCATCATCATCTCCAACCGGGTCTCGACGCCGCGCGGCGAAGGCCAAGGCTCGCAGGGCGGCCTCGCGGTTGCGCTTGCGGCGGCGCTGCGCGACCATCGCGGCCTGTGGTTCGGCTGGTCGGGCGAGAAGACCGAGGAATTCACCGGCCAGATCAACCTGCAGCGCCACGAAGGCGTGACGACGGCGACGATCGACCTCGAGGAGCAGGACGTCGAGGAATATTATAACGGCTACGCGAACCGGACTTTGTGGCCTTTGCTCCACTACCGGATCGACCTGGCCGAATATGACCGGAGCTTCGCCGGCGGCTACGAACGGGTGAACGAGCGGTTCGCGGACACTGTCGCGCCCTTGATCGAGCCGGACGACCTCGTCTGGATCCACGATTACCACCTCATCCCGCTCGGCCAGCAGCTGCGCGAGCGCGGCCTCAAGAACCGGATCGGCTTCTTCCTCCATATCCCCTGGCCGCCGGCGCGATTGATGGTCTCGCTGCCCTTCCACGAGGGGCTCGTCCTCTCGATGCTCGCCTACGACGTGATCGGATTCCAGACCGAGGAATGGCTGGAGAGCTTCCTCCATTACGTCCAGCGCGAGCTGGGCGGCGAGGTGGACGGTGACGGCACGATCCGGATCGGCAAGCGGTCGGTCCATGTCGCGGCCTATCCCATCGGGATCGATTTCGAGGAGTTCGCAGCCGCTGCGGCGAGCCCGGAGGCGCTCGAGGCCTGCGCCCGCCTCAAGGAGAGCGCAGGCGACCGCAAGGCGATCATCGGCGTCGACCGGCTCGATTATTCCAAGGGCCTCGAGGAGCGTTTCCTCGGCTACCGCCGCTTCCTCGAGGAGCATGAGGACCAGGCCGGCCGCGTCTTCCTGCTCCAGATCGCGCCGCCCTCGCGCGCCGAGGTCGAGACCTACGGCATCATCCGCGAGCGGCTGGACGAGTTGAGCGGGCGGATCAACGGCGAGTTCGCCTCGGTCGACTGGGTGCCCATACGCTACGTCAACCAGGGCTATCCGCGGGAGGAGCTGGCCGGCTTCTACCGCGCCTCGCCGATCGCTCTGATCACGCCTCTGCGCGACGGGATGAACCTGGTCGCGAAGGAATATGTCGCCGCGCAGGATCCGGAGGATCCGGGCGTGCTCATCCTCTCGCGCTTCGCCGGCGCCGCGCTGCAGATGAAGGAGGCCCTGCTGGTCAATCCCTACAGCAAGGAGGAGATTAGCGACGCCATCCACCGCGCCTTGCACATGCCGCGCGAGGAACGGATCAGGCGCTGGCGGTCGCTCTACGAGAGCGTGAAGAGGGAGGACGTCGTCGCCTGGCGCAAGGGCTTCGTCGAGGCGCTCGCCGGAGCGCCGGGCCGCCAGGCGCGGATCGACCGCGAAGCGAGCTGAACGCCCAACGAGAAGGGGAGGCGGCGTTAGCCCCCGCCCCCGGTACCCCACCCAGGGG
>JAEWCW010000091.1 GCA_023390415.1 Pseudomonadota bacterium
CGGATCAGCAGATAGAGCGCGAAGACCATGATCGCCGGGAACAGCCACTCCATCATCACCCGCGGCACGAGCATGTAATCGGCGAGCGTGTCGCCCGGATTGCGCCCTTCCCGCGCCTCGTCGAACGCATCCTGGACACGCTGCTGCTTGGGGCTGCGCACGCTCTCCTGCGCCGGCCGGAAGCGGCGGAGGAGCGCGAAGACGGTGAGCGCGACGATGGCGAGGACGGTGATCTCGCCCAACGTGTCGAAGGCGCGGAAATCGACGAGGATGACGTTGACGACGTTGCGCCCCCCGGCATCCGAATAGCTGTGCTCGACGAAGAAGCGGGAGATCGTATCGGGCAGCGGCCGGGTCATCACCGCATAGGAGAGCAACGCCATGCCGATGCCGGCCGCGACCGCGATGGCGAGATCGGTGCTGCGCCGGACGACGGCCTGGACCAGTCCGCCGCGGCCCGAGTGGATCTCGCGCCGGCGCATCGGCAGCCACCTGAGGCCCAGCAGGAGCAGCACGGTCGTCACCGTCTCGACCAGCAGCTGGGTCAAGGCGAGATCGGGCGCAGACAGCCAGACGAAGCTGATGCAGCTGACCAGGCCCGCGCCCGCGAGCAGAATCAGGGCGACGAAGCGATGATATTTGGCCTGCCAGGCGGCGCCAATCGCGCAGGCCGCGCCGACCGCCCAGAGCAGCCCGAAACCGGGATCGAGAACGGTGCCGCCGCCCGAGCCCAAAGCGAAGCCGTAGCGCAGGAAAGGCAGCACGGCGGCCAGGCAGGCGATGACGATGAGGACGCGGAGCTGCGGCTGCAGCCGGCGCGTGCCGAACAGCTCGACCAGCCGTCGGGACAGGCCGACGATCAATGAGAGCACCGTCTCAAACATCCGCCGCCCCTTGAGGCGCCCGAGCAAGGGCGCGGTTTTCGCCGCGTTGAGGCGGTCGGCGAAGATCACATAGCCGGCGAAGCCCACGATGAGCGCGACGAAGCTGAGCATCAGCGGCTCGGTGAAGCCGTGCCAGATCGCAAGGCTGTAGGTCGGCGTGTCGGCGCCGAGGACGGAGCGGACCGCGGAATCGAGGAACGGGCCGATGGTCGCAGCTGGCAAGATTCCGACGACCAGGCAGGTGACGACGAGAATCTCGACTGGCAGGCGCATCCAGCGCGGCGCCTCTTGCGGCTGCTGCGGAAGGCCGGCGGGCGGTGGCCCGAAGAAGCTCTGATGGATGAAGCGCGCCGAATAGAGGACGCTGAAGGTCAGTGCGATGGTGGCGATCCAGGGCATCGCCCAATCGAGCCAGGTGTCGTTATAATCCTCCAGCGCCTCGGCGAGGAACATCTCCTTGGAGAGGAAGCCGTTGAGCAGCGGCACGCCCGCCATTGCCGCCGCCGCGACCATCGCGAGAGTCGCAGTGATCGGCATGAAGCGATAGAGACCGCTCAGTCGCCTGAGATCGCGGGTTCCGGTCTCGTGGTCGATGATCCCCGCGGCCATGAACAGACTGGCCTTGAAGGTGGCGTGGTTGATCGTGTGGAAGATCGCCGCGACTGCCCCGAGCGGGCTTCCGAGGCCGAGAAGCAACGTGATCAGGCCGAGATGGCTGATCGTCGAATAAGCGAGCAGGCCCTTCAGGTCCTGCTGGAAGATCGCCGACCAAGCCCCTGCAACCAGAGTGACGAGCCCGGTCGTCGCGACGATGAAATACCAGGCCTCCGAGCCCGAGAGGACCGGCCACAAGCGGATCAGGATGAAGATCCCCGCCTTCACCATCGTCGCGGAGTGGAGATAGGCGGAGACCGGGGTCGGCGCCGCCATGGCGTGCGGAAGCCAGAAGTGGAACGGGAATTGCGCGCTCTTGGTGAAGGCGCCGACCAGGATGAGCAGCAGCGCCGGCATGTAGAGCCCGCTCCCGCGGATGGCGTCGCCTGACGCCAGCACGACGTCGAGATCGTAGCTTCCGACGATCGTGCCGATCAGCAGCACGCCGACGAGCAGGCAGAGCCCGCCCGTCACCGTGACGATCAAGGCCACGCGCGCGCCGCTGCGGGCGGTATCGTTATGATGCCAATAGCCGATCAGCAGGAAGGAGAAGAGGCTGGTCAGCTCCCAGAAGAAGGTGAGCTGGATGAGGTTCCCCGAGAGGACGAGGCCCAGCATCGCGCCCATGAAGGCGAGCAGGAAGGAGAAGAAGCGCGGGACCGGATCCTCGGGCGACATATAGTAGCGCGCGTACAGCACGACGAGGAAGCCGATGCCGAGAACGAGCAGGGCGAAGATCCAGGAGAGCCCGTCGAGGCGAACGACCAAATCGAGGCCGAGCGAGGGGAGCCACTCGACCTCGCTCCGGATCGCCGCGCCCCCAGACACGGCTGAATAGAAATAGGCAACGATCAAGGTCCCGGCGAGTGCGACGGCGCCCGCGATCAGCCCGGCCGCATTGCGCGCCCGATGCGGGAGGAATGCGGCCGCGATGCTGCCCGCAAAGGGCAAGGCGAGCATCAGCCAGAGAAGGTCGCGATTATTCTCTACCGCCCCTCTCCCGCTTCGTGGGGGACGACATGCGCCTCAGATTGAATCGGGACTGACATCGAGGGCGGGCCTAGTTGCCAGCCGCGGAGCGCGCAACCGCCGACGGGCGATTTTCAGCCTCTGTCGCTCCAGGGCAGCGGCGTGATAGATAGTTCACTCCACGACTGGGGGGCGGTCGCAGGCTGGAGGATCGCCATGGCTGACAATTTACGGATCGCTCCCTGGGCCGACCACGCCCTTGCAGTGCTCAGGATCGTCTCGGGCCTCATCTTCCTGGAGCACGGCACGCAAAAGTTCCTGGGCTTCCCGCCCGGCCAGATGGCGGGCTCCGGCCTCGCCTTGGACAATCCGGCCGCCTATGCCGGAGTCGTCGAGCTGATCGCGGGACTCCTGATCACGATCGGCCTGCTGACGCGGCCCGCCGCCTTCGTCGCCTCGGGCACGATGGCGGTCGCCTACTGGACGGCGCACGCGCCGCGTGACCCGTTTCCGGTCAACAATATGGGCGACGCGGCGATCCTCTACTGCTTCGTCTTCCTCTATCTGGTCTTCGCCGGGCCGGGCACTTGGAGCATCGACGGGATCCGCAACCGGAACCGGATCACCGGCCCCTAGAGAAGCCACTGACTCAGAGCCCGAAAGTCAGCCCGCTTCCCGAGCGCCGAGCTGTCGGCGGCAGCCGATTGGAGTAGTGTGAGGGCAATATTTCCTGGCTTCACTTGAACCCTGTGCAGTCGTACAGATGAGGCTTCATTGCAGAGGCGATTGCAATGGGGAGATCCGACATGGACGAACGTGAGAAGGGGTTGCGGCCCACGCGCCGGCATATGCTTGCCGGTATCGGTCTCGGCATGATCGGCGCAATGGCCAGCGGCGGCGCCGGCGCGCAGGCCGCGACCGGGCCCGCCCGGCGTCCGTACCGGCCCCTCGCGGGCACCGATCTCGCCCGTGCCGACTCGGCGACCTGGGCGCGATATGTCGGCCAGGACTTCGCGATTCCCGCAGTCGGCGGGGCGATGCTCCGGCTGGTCGCGGTCGAGGACGCCCCGAGCGGCGGACACAGGCCTCGCCGGATGCGCCGCCAGTTCCACGCCATCTTCGAGTCGGTGGGACGGACCGCACCGGAGGGCGATGCCACCTACGTGATGGCCCCGCGCTCGGCCTCGCCCCTGCCCCTGTTCCTCGCGGGCAAGTCGCAGGCGGGCCACCGGGACCGGCTGGTCGCGACCTTCGGCTGAGGACCGGGCGCCGGAGGCCGGCGCACCGCGTTCAAATCTATTGTGAAGTTGCGCCCGAGCGCGCACAATCGTGCCGGCGCCCTTATGGGCGCCTTGTGGCGCGGGGCCCTGCTGCAATGATGGGGGTGGTGTTGATCGATCGTTTGAAGGCGCGTTTGGCAATGGCGGCGGCAGCGCTGGCGGCGGCAAGTCCCGCAGCGGCGCAGGAGCTCGCCGATCCGGCCGGCTCCGGCGTGATCGTCGCCGCGGTGCGCTGGCTCGAAGGCACCTTGCTCGGGACCATCGCGACCGTCGTCGCGGTGATCGCGGTCGCCTCGGTCGGCTTCCTGATGCTGACCGGCCGGATCAACTGGCGCTACGGCGCCGTCGTCATCCTCGGCTGCTTCATCCTGTTCGGCGCGGCGAGCATCGTCGCCGGCATCCAGTCGACGGCGCAATTGGGGCGGTGAGCGATGAGCCGGATCGAGCAGGATCCGTTGTTTGTGGCGCTGACCCGCCCGCAGATGTTCGCCGGAGTCACCTACAGCTTCTTCATCGTCAACGCGGTGCTCGCGACTGAGCTGTTCCTCGTCTTCCGCTCGCTCTGGGTGCTCCTCGTCGCGCTGATCGTCCATGCGGTCGGCGCCGTGCTCTGCGTTCGCGAGCCGCGCTTCTTCGATCTCTGGCTCACCAAGGCGCGCCGCACCCCGCGCGTCCGCAACTTCCAGATCTGGCGATGCAACTCCTACCGGCCGTGACCTTCCCGCGCGGCGCTGCGGAGCGCGAGCAGCGGATTGGACGCCACCTCCCTTACGCACGCCATGTCGACGATCACACGATCGAGACCCGCGACGGCAATCTGATGCAGGTCATTCACCTGCGCGGCCTGCTGTTCGAGACTGCGGACACGGACGAGATCAATTACAGGAAGCGCCTGCGCGACGCGATGCTCCAGGCGATCGGCTCCTCACGCTTCGCTGTTCACCACCATATCGTCCGCCGCCGGATCGATCCCGAGCTCTCCTCCGATTACGAGGACGAGTTCTCGCGCACGCTCGATTCCGCCTGGAAGAAACGGCTCTCGGCCAAGCAGCTCTACGTCAACGACCTGTTCCTGACGCTCGTTCGGCGCCCGCTCCAGGGCCGCGTCGGCCTCGCCGACAAGGTGCGCGGCCTGTTCGGCCGGGCGACCAGCGCGCCGGAGACCAGCACCGGCTACGAGCTCCGCCAGCTCGATACGGCCCGCAACGCCCTGATGGCCGCGCTGGGCAATTACGGGCCCCGGCTGCTCGGCGTCTACACGACGCCGCACGGCCCCTGCTCCGAGCCTCTCGAATTCCTCTCGACGCTGCTCAACGGGGAGATGCGGCCGGTGCTTCTGCCGACCGAGGATTTGGGCGACTATCTCCCCTACCGCCGGATCAGCTTCGGCGCCGAGACGGTCGAGCTCGGCCGCGCCGGGACCACGCCCAAGTCCTTCCAGGCGATCGTCTCGATCAAGGATTATCCGGCCCATACGGCTGCCGGCATGTTCGACGACCTTCTGCGCCTGCCGTTCGAGATGACGATCTCGCAATATTTCGGCTTCGTCGAGCGCCAGGCCGCCTTGGGCGGCATGAACCTGGCGCTCCGGCGGATGCGCTCGGCCGAGGATGAGGCGCTGAGCCTCCGCGCCGAGCTTGCCGGCGCCAAGGACGACGTCGCCGCCGGACGTGCGGCCTATGGCGAGCATTGCCTGACGGTGGCGATCCGCGCCGACGCGATTGACAAGCTCGACGAGGGGGTCGCGGAGGTCCAGGCGGCGCTCGCCGACCTCGGAATCATCGCGGTGCGCGAGGAGATTGCGCTGGAGCCCGCCTTCTGGTCGCAGTTTCCGGGCAATTCCAAATATATCGCCCGGCGCGGGCTGGTCTCGACCGCCAATTTTGCGGGCTTTGCGAGCGGTCATAACTTCCCGGTGGGGAATGCCGAGGGCAATCTCTGGGGCGAGGCGGTGACATTGCTCGAGACGACGGCGGCCGGGCCCTATTATTTCAACTTCCACCAGGGCGATCTCGGCAACTTCACGGTCATCGGCCCGTCCGGTTCCGGCAAGACGGTGGTGCTCAATTTCCTGCTCGCCCAGGCGCGCAAATATCATCCCCGGATCATCTTCTTCGACAAGGATCGCGGCGCGGAATTGTTCATCCGGGCGATCGGCGGGCGCTACGACGTGCTCCGCCCGGGCAGCGCCTCTGCGCTCAACCCGCTCCAGCTCGAGGACACGCCGGTCAACCGCCAGTTCCTGATCGACTGGCTGTCGCTGCTCGCCGGCGCGGCAGACATCGACGAGGTCGCCCGCATCAAGGACGCGATCGACGCCAATTACCAGCAGCCGCGCGAGAACCGGCGCCTGCGCCACATCGCCGAGCTGTTCCGCGGCGGCCACCGGCCCCATGCCGCCGACCTCTGGTCCCGCCTCCGGCCCTGGTGGGGCGACGGCGAGCGCGCCTGGCTGTTCGACAACGAGGCGGACCATACGGATCTCGCCGAGGATTCGGTCGGCTTCGACATGACCCAGATCCTCGACGATCCGGCGCTTCGCACCCCGGCGATGATGTACCTCTTCCACCGCGTCGAGGAGCGGCTTGACGGCAACGCCGCGATCATCGTCGTCGACGAAGGCTGGAAGGCGCTGGACGACGACGTCTTCGTGCGCCGGATCAAGGATTGGGAGAAGACGATCCGCAAGAGGAACGGGATCGTCGGCTTCGCCACCCAAAGCGCGCAGGACGCGCTCGAGAGCCGCATCGCAAGCGCCATCATCGAGCAGGCGGCGACCCAGATCTTCATGGCCAACCCGAAGGCGCGCGCGGCCGACTATATGGACGGGTTCGGCCTCACCCCGCACGAATATGAGATCGTCCGCACCCTGCCGGACGACGCGCACTGCTTCCTGATCAAGCATGGCGGCGACAGCGTCGTCGCGCGGCTGAACCTCACCGGCGAACGCGACCTGCTGACCATCCTTTCCGGCCGCGAGCGCACCGTGCGCCTGCTCGACGAGATCCGCGCCGAAGCCGGCGACGACCCGCAGGTCTGGATCCCGCGCCTCCTGGAGCAGGTGTGATGCCCGCCTGCCCCGCTTTCGCGCCCGACGGCGAATATCTGCGCCGGATGCTCGCGATCGTCGACTGCCAGGCGCAGGCGATCGGCGAGGGCGGTTATCAGGCGCTGGCGATGCCGGGTTCGCCGGTATCGCTGATCCTCGCCGGCGTACTCACCATCTTCATCGCCTTCATCGGCTATCGCGCTTTGCTCGGCGACGCGCCCAATGCCCGCGACGGCGTGATCGCGGTGGTGAAGGTGGGGATCGTGCTTGCGCTTGCGACGAGCTGGCCGGCCTTCCGCACGCTCGTCTACGATGTGACGTTCCGCGCGCCCGCCGAGCTTGCCGGAAGCATCGGCCGTCCCGCCGGCCTCCCCGGCTCGGACGGCGGGATCGCCGCGCGGCTGCAAGGCGTCGACAACCTCATTTTCGAGCTGACCGTGATCGGGACGGGCCGACCGCCAAATACCGACGTGATCGTCGGGCCGACCGCGACGCTGACGCCGCAACAGCAGCAGCAGGAGCTGCAGAGGATCGACCAGCTCCAGCAGCGCCCGCGCTGGGATCCGCAGGTGGACGCCCGAGTCCTCGCGCAGGCCCGTACCCTCTATCTGACCGGCACGATCGGCGCCTACGGTTCGGTCCGGCTGATCGCGGGGCTGCTTCTCGCCCTCGGGCCGCTCTTCGCGCTCTTCCTGCTGTTCGACGGCACACGCGGCCTGTTCGAGGGCTGGGTGCGCGGGCTGGCTGGAACGGCGCTCGGCGCCCTCGCCACCTCGATCGTGCTCGGCGTGCAGCTCGCGATGATGGAGACCTGGCTTGCGACGGTGGTCTCGATGCGGCGCGCCTATGTCTCGACTCCGACGGTCCCGATCGAATTGCTGGTGACGACACTGGTCTTCGCCTTGATCCTGCTCGCGGCCCTGATCGCCACCGCCAAGGTCGCTTACAGCTTCCGGATGCCACAGGCGTTGCGCACGCTTCCGCAGCGCCTCGCCGAGGTGATCAGGACTTCGAGCTTCCAGCCGGGCTTCTCCGCCGCACGCACCACCGAGACCGTCTCGGTGCCCGAGGAGCGCAGCCGCGCCTTCGCGATCGCCGACGCCGTCGCCGCCACCCAGCGCCGCGAACGCTTCGCGCCCATGCCCGAGCCGACCCAGCTCGTCCCCGCCAATGCCGGCGGGGAGACCATAAGGCGCGAAGTCGTCAACGCGGCGACGCCGCCGCAGAGGCTCGGCCAGAGCGCCCGGCGGCGCACCCGCGGCCGGGTCTCGGCCACCGCCATCCGACGGGATAGGACGTCATGAACAAGAATGCGCGCGACTCGCTCGACGCTTATTATCGCGAGGCCGAGAGCTGGTCGAAGGACCGGCAGGACGAATTGCGCAAGTCGCGCCGCACGGCCTGGATGGTGGCCGGCGCAGCGATCGGAGTCGCGCTCCTGCTGGCGCTCGCCTTGGTGTTCCTGATCCCGCTCAAGGAGAATACGCCGGTCACCCTGCTCGTCGACCGCCATACCGGCTTCGTCCAGGCCGTCGATCCGCTTGAGCCCCAGCGCCTCTCCGGCGACACCGCCCTCACCCAGTCGATGCTCGTCCAATATGTGATCGCGCGCGAGAGCTTCGACGTCGCCAACGTCCAGGCGAACTACCGCCGCGTCGCCCTCTGGTCGGCAGAGAATGCGCGCTCCGACTATCTCGCGATGATGCAGCCCTCGAATCCGGTAAGCCCCCTCGCCCGCTATCCGCGCACGGCCGTCGTCGAAACCGAGGTGAAGAGCGTGTCTCCGGTCGCGCGCGACGCCGCCATGGTCCGCTTCGAAACGCGGATGCGCGGCGCGGACGGCCGCGCAAGCCCGGTCGGCGCCTATGTGGCGATGATCCGCTACCGCTTCGCCGGCGAGCCGATGACGCTCGAGGAGCGCTACCAGAATCCTCTGGGTTTCCAGGTCGTCCGCTATCGCCGCGACCAGGAGGCCCTGACCCCGGCCGCGCCCCAGCAGCAGCAGCAGGAGCAATCGGCCGCGCCGACCATGACTCCGTCCAATCCGGTCGCACCGGCACCTCAGCCCCAGCCTGAACGGCGGGCGCCCCCGCCGGCGCAGCCGGCCCAGCCAGAGGTCGAGCTGTGAGGCTTGCCGCCGCTCTCCTGCTTGCGCTTTCGCTCGTCGGGCCGGCGGCCGCCCAGGTGCGCCCCCAGCCCGGGACCGGCGATCCGCGCCTCCAGACGCTGGATTACGCGCCCGACCAGGTCTTCCTGCTCGAGGTCGCGCCCGGCTACCAGATGATGGTGGAGCTCGCCGCCGACGAGCAGATCGAGAATATCGCGGTCGGCGATTCGGGGGCCTTCCAGGTTACGGCGAACCGGCGCGGCGACCGATTGTTCATCAAGCCGCTGCAGGGCGGGGTCACGACCAACATGACCGTGATCACCAACGTCCGGCTCTATGCGGTCCAGCTCCAATCGCTGCCCGGCCCGAGCCCCGACATGGCCTATGCGGTGCGCTTCCGCTACCCGACCACGGCCGAGGATGGCACCGGCGGCGAAGATGCCGGCGAGCTCGCCGGGCGCTACCGCCTGAGCGGCGACCGCACGGTGCGCCCGATCCGGATCGGCGACGACGGCCGCCACACCTATATCGAATGGGATCCGGCCCACGCCCTTCCCGCAGTCTATGCGCTCGACCGCCAGGGCCGCGAGACACTGGTCAACGGCATGATGCGCGACGACGTCTATGTGATCGACACCGTGATCTCGCGTCTCGTCTTCCGCCGCGACGACCAGGTCGCCCGCGCCCGCCGGGTCGCCGAGAGGAGCAACTGATGCCGGCACCGCGAAACAGCAGCGACCCCCGGCTTGGCGCCCCGATCCCGGCGGACGAGAATGTCATGCCCGCGGTCGCCTTGCCGCGGCAGGGCCTGCCGCGCTGGGCCCTGATCGCGCTCGCTGCCCTCGCGGCGATCCTTTTGTTCGTGGTCCTCGACGCCCGGCGCCGGGCGCTCAACAG
>JAEWCW010000100.1 GCA_023390415.1 Pseudomonadota bacterium
TGTCGGCAGCGGCGGCGAGAGCCATGTTCCCGCGTCCCTGACCCTCGCCGAGGACGTGCCTGCGACCCTGGTCGAGACGTTCGTCGGCGGCGGTTGGGCGAACCGGATGGCCCGGATTGCGCTGGGACGGTCGGCGCGGCTGATGCGCGCGGTTCGCCTGCTCCAGGGCGAAGGCTTCGTTTCGCTCCGCGACGAGGCCGAGCTCGGCGAAGGTGCGAGCCTTGCCACGACCTTCCTCGCCGCCGGCGGCGCCTCGACGCGGATCGACGGCGCAGCCGTCCTCGCGGCGCCCGGCGCCTTCGTCGAGATGGGCGGCGCTTTGCTCGCGCGGGGCAAGCAGCGGCACGATTCGGCGATGGTCGTCCGGCACGCGGCGCCGGAAGGGACCAGCCGCCAGCTCTGGCGCTCGGTCGCCGACGACGTCGCTGCGGCGTCGGTCGCGGCGCGCGTCGAGGTCGCCCGCGACGCGCAAAAGACGGACGGGGAGCAGTCGCTGAAGGGCCTGCTGCTCTCACGCACCGCCACGATCAACGCCAAGCCCGAGCTCGAAATCTTCGCCGACGACGTCAAATGCGCCCATGGCGCCACCGTCGGCGAGCTCGACCGCGACGCCCTCTTCTATCTCGCCAGCCGCGGCGTTCCGCTGGACGAGGCCAAGGCCCTGCTCACCCACGCTTTCGTCGCCGACGCGATCGAGCGGATCGGCCAGGACGAGGTCCGCGAGGCCTTCGCGGCCGACGCTGAGGCGTGGCTCGCGGGAGCGGGGGGCCGCTGAGCATGGACATGCCCGCCTCCACCCGCCCCCTCGACCATGTCGCCGATTTTCCGGCGATCCCGGAGGGCTGGTCCTATCTCGACACGGCGGCGACGGCGCAGAAGCCGCGGCAAGTGATCGAGGCGATCGCGCGCGGCTATGGCGAGACCTATGCGACCGTCCACCGCGGGGTCTACCAGCGCTCGTCCGAGATGACTCTTGCCTTCGAGCAGGCGCGGCGGCGGATCGCCGGCTTCATCGGCGCCGGCTCGGCGGACGAGATGATCTTCGTCCGCGGTGCGACCGAGGGGATCAACCTCGTCGCCCAGAGCTGGGGCGGCGCGAATCTGAAGCCCGGCGACCGGATCATGCTCTCGACCCTCGAGCATCATTCGAACATCGTCCCCTGGCAGATGGTCGCCGAGCGGACCGGCGCCGGGATCGACGTCGCGCCGCTGACCGAGGACGGCAGGATCGATCTCGACGCCATGGCGTCGATGCTGACCGAGCGCCACAAATTGGTCGCGCTCGCCCATGTCTCGAACGTGCTCGGCTCGGTGCTCGACGCGCGCCCGGCTGCCGACCTCGCCCATAAAGTCGGCGCGCTTCTCCTGCTCGACGGCTGCCAGGCGGTGCCGCGCATGGGCGTCAACGTCGCCGAGCTGGGCTGCGACTTCTACGTCTTCTCCGGCCACAAGCTTTACGGCCCGACCGGGATCGGCCTGCTCTGGGGCCGCTCGGAGCTGCTCGAGGCGATGCCGCCCTGGCAAGGCGGCGGCGCGATGATCGACAAGGTGACGTTCGAGCGCACCACCTACGCCCCGCCGCCGGCGCGGTTCGAGGCTGGTACTCCGCACGTCGTCGGCGTGCTCGGGCTCGAGGCGGCGGTGGACTATGTCCAGTCGATCGGGCTGGAGTCGATCGCCGCGCACGAGGCGGCGCTCGTCCGCTCGGCGCGCGATGCGCTGTCGACGATCAACTCGGTCCGGCTGTTCGGGCCCGACGACAGCGCCGGAATCGTCAGCTTCGCGGTCGACGGGGTTCATCCCCACGATATCGGTACCATATTGGACGAGAGCCGGGTGGCGATCCGGGCGGGCCACCATTGCGCGCAGCCGCTGATGGCGCATCTCGGAGTCGATGCGACCGCGCGGGCCAGCTTCGGAGTCTATAACGGGCCGCGCGACATCGAGGCACTGGTCGCCGGAATCGAGCGAGTGAGGCGGATCTTCGCATGAATGAGGAACGGAAGATCGAGATCGAGGAAGTGAGCGCAGTCCCGCCGCCGCCCAAGGCGCGCGTCGACGAGGCGCCGCGGGAGACTTTCGAGCGCAAGCGCGACTATCTCGAAGGCTTCCTGTCGCAGAAGCCGGCCGAGGCGGGCGACGCCGAGCCGGGCGGCGATCTCTACGAGCGCGTGATCGATGCGCTGAAGGAGATTTACGACCCGGAAATCCCGGTCAACATCTACGATCTCGGCCTCATCTACGATGTCGAGGTGACCTCGGACCATCACGCCTACGTCAAGATGACCCTGACCACGCCGCATTGCCCGGTCGCCGAATCGATGCCGGGCGAGGTCGAGCTTCGGGTCGGCTCGGTGCCCGGAATCGGCCATGCCGAGGTCGAGCTGGTCTGGGACCCGCCCTGGGACCCGCAGAAGATGTCGGACGAGGCCAAGCTCGAGCTGGGGATGCTGTGATGAGCGAGACGAAGACCCGCGCCCGCCCCGCAGCCCTCATCCTGACGCCCGCCGCCGAGGCGCGGATCGCCGCCCTGATGGCGCGCGCGCCGGAGGGCGCGATCGGTGTCAAGCTGTCAACCCCGCGCCGGGGCTGCTCGGGCCTCGCTTACTCAGTCGATTACGTGACCGAGGAGAAGCCGTTCGACGAGAAGATCGAGACTTCGGGCGGCACCTTCTACGTCGACGGCGCCTCGATCCTCTACCTGATCGGCTCGACCATGGACTGGGTCGAGGACGATTTCACCGCAGGCTTCGTCTTCCAGAACCCCAACGCCAAGGGCAGCTGCGGCTGCGGCGAGAGCTTCACGGTTTGAAGGTCCGTCCGGCCGCGCCGGGGGACCTGCTCGCGCGGGCGGAGATGCGGGCGCAGCTCTGGCCTGACGGCACCGTTGAGGAGCACGCGCAGGAGCTCGTAACAGCCGAGGAGACGGCCTTCGTCGCCGAGGCGGACGGTGTCCTCATCGGCTTCATCGAGATTGCCGTTCGGTCCTATGCCGAAGGCGCCGACGGGCCGGCACCCTATGTCGAGGGCATCTGGGTCGCGCCGGAACATCGCCGCCGTGGTGTCGCCCGCGCCATGCTGGAGGCCGCCGAGCAATGGGCGAAGGCCCAGGGCTTCGCTTATCTCGGTTCGGACGCTTTGATCGACAACGAGGCCAGCCACGCCTGGAATCGCGCCGCCGGCTTCGCCGAGATCGAGCGGATCACGATCTTCGGAAAGCCGCTTTAGAAACCCATCCGAAAACGGAGCGCCGCGCCGGTGTCGGTCGGCATCGATTCGACATGGCCGGGTTGGCGGCGAAGGAAGGCGTTGGCCGTGAACGACCCGACGCCGCGCAGCACGGGCACCGTATAGGCGAGCTCGGCATCGATCTCGCGGCCGCTCGGGGCCAGGTTGAACTGCCGAAGCTCCCGGCCGACCGCCAGCGTCTCGTAATCGTAGGAGGTTGGCAGGCTGAGCAAATAGCCGCCGGAAGCGACCCTCAGGGGCTGGGAGATCCGCAGCCCGATCTGGTCGCCGCGCGCGATCAGGCCGGAGCGCCACAGGTCGAGCGCGAAGGCTTCGCTCTGCAGGGTCCCGCCACGCACCATGCCGTCGCCGCCCGGAAGCAGAGTCCAGCCGCGGCGGTAGCTCGCCTCGGCGCCCCACGAACCGCGCTCATAGGTCGCGGATCCGTCGAGGAAATAGCTGGTCGAGCCGCCCGGCGCGAAAGCGAAGCGGCCGCCGAGCACGGTGCCGTCTTCGGCGAGGCGCGAGCCGGTGATCCGGACCGATGTGTCGCCGAAGCGGCGATCGACCGAGATCGCGCCGATCGAAAAACCGGGTTCGACCGTCCCGGGCCGGTCGCCGCGCGCGACCTCGCCGCGCTCGCTGGTGACGGTGAGGCCGAAGCGGCCGAGCTCGTGGCGGGCGCCGATGCTGGTCCCGCTCTCGGCGTGGAAGCCGGCCCGGGTCAGCGGGTCGCGCGCGACCAGGAAGGGCAGGCCGCCATCGCCGGCGAGCCGCTGCTGGAGCGTGCGGCCGCTCTCTGAAATGCCGATCGCGACCGCGGTCTTGGGCGAGATCCGGCTGAGCACGAAGCCGGCGACGGCGCGCGCGCGGCGGCTGTCCTCATAGGAGAGGCCGGTCTGGGCGAGCCCGATCTGGGGCTGGCCGGTGAGGTTGCGGCGCACGGTGATCGCGACCGCGGTGCCGCCGGCGCGCGCCCAGCCGGTGCTGAGATCGCCCTGCAAGCCCTCGCCGAGCGGCGCGTCCTGCGCGGCGCGCGTGCGGTTGAGGGTGCGGGTGAGGTCGATCGCGAAGGCGCGGTCGAAGCCGTCGAGGATGATCGCGCCGATCGGCTCGCGTCCGATCGCGTCGCCCATTGGCGGCGAAGGCTCGCCGCCATCGCCGTCGGTGGGGACCGCCTCGCCGCTTCCGGCGATGCTGGTCGTGCCCACGGGCTGCATGGCGCGGGTGATGTTGAGCCGACCGCGGCCGAAAGTCGTGTCGGTGCCGGTCGCCCCGAGATCGTCCGCGGTGGTGAAGAGGATCTGGACGATCTGCGCGCCGCTGAGGTTCGGGAAGGCCTGGGCGAGCAAGGCCGCCGCGCCGCTGATCACGGGCGCCGAGAAGGAGGTGCCCGAATAGAGGAAGCCCTGGCCGGTGTGGTCGAAGGTGCGCACCCGGTAGCCGAGCGCCGTCAGATAATAAGCGGCGCCCGCGCCGGCCCGGTTCGAGAAGGTCGAGATCTGGCTGAGGTCGGTGTCCGCCCCCGCAGCAACTCCCACCGAGCCGGCGATGATGACATGGCCGTTGCCTGAGCGGCGTGCGCTCTCGAGCGCGAAGCCCGAAGGATCGGCCTCGCCATCATTGCCCGCGGACATGACGATCACCACACCGGCCGAGGCTGCGCGGCTGACCGCATTGAGCACGGCGGTGCCGACGCCTTCGCCGCCGAGCGAGATGTTGATCACGCGCGCGCCGTTCTGGCGGGCGACGTCGATCGCTTGCGCAATGTCCGAGTCGCGGTGCTTGCAGCCGTCGTCGGGATCGCAATCGTTCGGATTGGAGGTGTTGAGCGAGAGGATCGTCGATTCGAAGGCGACACCCATCGGCCCGCTGCCGTTGCGCGCGGCGCCGATCGTGCCCGAAACGGCGGTGCCGTGGCCCTCGGTGTCCGTGACTCCGCGCGTCGAGGCGATATCGCGGCTCGCCGGGTGGATCCGGCCCGCAAACTCGGCGAGGTTCGGGTTGATGCCGGAATCGACAACGCCGACCGTGATCCCGCGGCCGGTCGAGCCCGCATTCCAGGCGCTGATCACACCAGAGCTGGTCGCCGCGTTGGAACGCCGGAACTCGGCATCGTCATAATTGACCGCGGCGGGCCCCGGGGGCGGCGGCGGAGGCGGAGGG
>JAEWCW010000136.1 GCA_023390415.1 Pseudomonadota bacterium
TGGCCTCGAGCCTGGACAGGCGCGCGGCATTCTCCTCGCGCAGCGCGGTCAGAGCGGCCTCGATCTGGCGGGTGCGGTTGCCGCTTTCCTCGACCTGGGCGGTGAGCGCCGCGAGCTGCGCCTCCAAGGCGTCGACCCGCGCGCTGAGATCGCCGACGGCGGTGCTTCCGGCCGGTCCCGGCGTGGCGGTGGCGGGAGTCGCCGGCTCGATCTCCGGGGCGACCTGGGCGCCGCCCGGGAAGACCCGGCGCTGAACCGCGCGGAGCTCCTGCTCGATCCGGTCGAGCCGCCGCTCGGGCGTTTCGCGCTGGGCGAGGACAGGGCTGGCGGTGCCGGCGAGCAGCACAGCCGTCAGGAGAAGGAGACGCATCAGACGGGACCCCCCGATAAGGTCATTGTTCGGGAATGATAATCGCGGCTATCCGCTGTCGCCAGCATTAACCGTCTTGTCGCGGCGACTACGGGGTCGGCCTCGGCGAAGGGGCGGTCGCCGGAGCTGCCGCCCCGCCGCGCTGGGCGAAGGCGACGAGATCGGTGGGCGTCAGGCTGACGTCGCGAATCCGGCGCTCGGCCGGGCCGAGCTGCGGAATCTCGGTGCTTCCCACGGTGACCCGGAGCACGTTGGGCCGTCCGGTCAACAGCTGCGGCCGCTGGGCGCCGGCGGGGACCCGATATTGCTCGCCCTGGCGGAGCGTTCCTTCGAACAATTTCTGCCCGCCGGCCTCGTAGACCCGGAGCCACACTTCCTCATTGGCGGTGAGCACCACCGGCTGGCCAGTCGGGTCCTGCGGCGCTGCGGCCGGCTGCGGCGCGGCCTTGGGCTGCGCCTGCTCGGTCGGCGCCGCTTCGGTCCGCTGCGCGGTCTCGCTGCCGTCGTCGATCCCGCTCCTGAAGATGAGATAACCCGCGATCAGCAGCACCGCGATGACCGCCGCTGCGATCGCGAGCCAGCGCGGCGGCACCCGCGCCGGATCGGCAGGCTCGTAATATTCGCCGGACATGACACCGGCCCGCCGGGGCCCGGCACCGAGCTGGTCGCGGAGCTCCGCGCCCAAGGCTGTGCCGTCCAGCCCCAGGTCATTGGCGTAGGATCTCACGAAACCGACGCTGTAGGTCACCGCCGGAAGCGCGTCCCAATCGCCGGATTCGATATGCTGCAGGTGGCGGACCGGAATGCGCGTGCGCCCGGCAATCTCGTCGAGGCTTAGGCCCTTCGCTTCCCGCGCCTGCCTGAGCCGCTCCCCGATCGGTAGCTCGGAATCCTGCACCTGGTCGATATCCGACATCAACTCCGAATCCGTCGCTGAAAAGAGAGGCCATCCCTTGAAGATGGCGGGAGGGATGTCAACCGCACCGGGCTCGCCCAAGCCTGGGCAGCCCCGTGGCTCAGCCGGTCGCGACGCCCATCTTGTGGGCCCAGCGGGTCAGGGCCCGGCGCATGTCGGCGGGCGGCTTGGCAAGCAGCCGATCGAGCTCGGCAATGGCCGCGCCGCGGTCGAGCGAACGGATCATGGCCTTGACCGGGCCGACGGCGGCGGGGGTAATCGAGAAGCGGTCGAGTCCGATCCCGATCAGCGCCATCGCCTCGAGCGTCCGGCCGCCCATCTCCCCGCAGATGGCGACCGGCACGTCGTGGGCGCGGGCCTCGCGCACGACCCTGCGGAGGAAGCGCAGGATCGCCGGGGACAGCCAGTCGTAGCGCTCGGCGAGCTTGGGGTGGGCGCGGTCGGCGGCGAACAGGAACTGGGTGAGGTCGTTGGTCCCGATCGAAAGGAAATCGACGTTGGGGAGCAGCAGGTCCAGCGATTCGGCGAGCGCCGGCACCTCGAGCATCGCACCGTAGCTGACCTTCAGCGGCATGCGCTTGCGCCGCGCCGCGAGCTTCGCCCGTTCGCCCTCGATTAATGCCTTGGCCTGGTCGAACTCCCAGGGCTCGGAGATCATCGGGAACATGATGTTGAGCTCGCGCCCGGCGGCCGCCTCGAGCAAAGCCTGGGCCTGGGCCTTCATCAGCCCTTCGCGGCCGAGCGCCAGCCTGATCGCGCGCCAGCCCATGGACGGATTCTCCTCGGCCTCTTCCTCCTCGACGTCGAGATAGGGGAGCGCCTTGTCGCCGCCGATATCGACCGTCCGGAAGACCACCGGCTTGTCGCCGGCGGCGTCGAGCACCGCCTTGTAGAGCCGCTGCTGGCTCTCGCGCCGGGGGAGGGTGGCCGAGACCAGGAACTGGAATTCGGTCCGGAACAACCCGATCCCGTCCGCGCCGACCGCGTCGAGCGCCTCGGCATCGTCGCGAAGGCCGGCATTGACCATCACCGTGATCCGCGCGTCGTCCTTGGTCACCGGCGGTACGTCACGAAGAGCCGCGAAGGCGGCGCGGCGCTTGGCGGTCGCCGCAAGCTTGGCCTTGAACGCTTCCTCCACCGGCGCCGTCGGCCGGACGAAGGCTGTCGCCTGGTTGCCGTCCAGGAGGACATAATCGCCGTCATTGATCGCGTGGCGCACGTCGCGCACGCGCCCGATCACCGGCACGCCCATCGCGCGGGCGACGATGATGACATGGGCGGTGAGCGATCCCTCCTCCAGGATCACGCCCTTCAGCCGGCGCCGGTCATATTCGAGCAGCTCGGCGGGGCCGAGGTTGCGCGCGACCAGGATCGTGTCCTGGCGCAGCCCCATCTGGGCGGCGGTGCCGAGCTGGCCGGAGACGATTCGCAGCAGCCGGTTCGACAGGTCGTCGAGATCGTGCATCCGCGCCTGGAGGAGCTGATCGTCGATCTGGCGCATGCGCTGCTGCATGCGCTGACGGACGCGCTCGATCGCGGCTTCAGCCGTGAGTCCGCTGTCGATCGCCTCGTTGATCCGCCGCGCCCAGCCTTCGTCATAGGCGAACATCTTGTAGGTCTCGAGGACCTCCTGATGCTCGCCGATCGTGCCGAACTCGGCCATGTTCGTCATGTTGTCGATCTGCTCGCGCATCTTGCCGAAGGCGGCGTAGACCCGGCGGCGCTCGGCCTCCGTGTCCTCGGCGACCGTATGCTCGATCAGGATCCGCGGCTGATGATAGACGGCGCGGCCCCGCGCCATGCCGGTGACGAGGCGAAGGCCGGCGAGCCGAACCGGCCCCTCGTCGCGCGCACTTTCGCCGGCGGCCACCGCCTTGTCGGCGAGGCCGGCATTGGCGATCAGCTCCGACAGCACCATCGCCACCGTCTGGAGCGCCTCGATCTCGAGCTCGTCATAGGCCCGCGGATCCGCATGCTGAACGGCGAGGACCCCGATCGCGCGCTCCTTGCGGATGATCGGGACCCCGGCGAGGCTGTGGTACAATTCCTCGCCCGTCTCCGGCCGGTAGGCGAATTCCGGGTGGCCCGCCGCCTCGGCGAGGTTCAGCACCTCGACATTCTTGGCGATGGTGCCGACCAGGCCCTCGCCGAGCGCGAGCTTGGTGACGTGGACGGCGTCCTGCTTCAAGCCCACCGTCGCATAGAGTTCGAGCAGGCCGTCGCGGAGCAGGTAGATGGAACAGACCTCGCTCTGCAGCGCCTCGGCGATGATGTTCACCACTTTGTTGAGCTTGGCCTGTGCGTTGGAGCGCGACGCCATCACATCGTGAAGGCCGGTCAGGATGACTCGGGCTGAGGCGGCGGAGGTCTCCGGCATTGCCGCTTTGCTAACAGATGCACGCGCCGCGGAGCCACTGGGAAATGCCGCGCCGCCCGATTGGGTGGACTCGGCCTCGTCCCGGACCGTGCTCAACGAGCGAGCTCGCTATTGTCGAACAGGTCTTTGTGACGGTGCGGCTGCGAGCGCGCATATTGGACCGGGGCGCGCACGCTTTCCCCGAAATGCGCGGCAGCGTGCCACGCCCAGCGCGGATCGTAGAGAACCCCGCGGGCGAGAGCGACGAGGTCGGCATCGCCGGTGCCGACGATCGCCTCGGCCTGGTCGAACTCGGTGATCATACCGACGGCGACGACCGGAATGCCGACCGCCTGCTTCACCGCCCGGGCGAGCGGCACCTGGTAACTGGGGCCGACCGGGATCTTCTGCGCCGGGGTCAGCCCGCCGCTCGAGACGTGGATCGCCGCGCAGCCGCGCGTCTCCAGCGCCTTCGCGAATTCGACAGTCTCCTCGATCGTCCAGCCGCCCTCGGCCCAATCGGCGCCCGAGACCCGGACCGAGACCGGCCGCTCGGCGGGGAAGGCGGCGCGGACGGCGTCATAGACTTCCAGCGGGAAGCGCATCCTGTTCTCGAGGCTGCCGCCATAATCGTCGGTCCGCCGGTTCGAGATCGGCGAGAGGAATTCGTGGAGCAGATAGCCGTGGGCGGCGTGGATCTGGACCGCGTCGATGCCGAGCCGCGCGGCGCGGCGGGCGCCGTCCACGAAGGCGTCGCGGATCCGGTCGAGGCCTCGGGAATCGAGCGCTTCCGGCGGCGTCTCGCCGTCCTCGAACGGGAGCGCGGACGGGGCGACGGTCTGCCAGCCGCTCGGCTCTTCGGGCCGGATCTGCGCGCCGCCCTCCCAGGGGACGCGGGTCGAGGCCTTGCGGCCGGCATGGGCGAGCTGGATCGCGATCGGCATGTCGGACCAGCGCCGGACGCCCTTCAGCACCCGCGCCAGCGCCGCCTCGGTTTCGTCGGACCAGAGGCCGAGATCGGCCGGCGAGATCCGCCCTTCCGGTGTGACCGCCGTCGCCTCGATGGTGAGCAAAGCCGCGCCCGAATGGGAGAGGTTGCCGAGATGGATGAGATGCCAGTCGGTCGCTTTGCCGTCCTCGGCCGAATATTGGCACATCGGCGCGATCACGATCCGGTTGCGAAGCTCCAGGCCGCCGATTTGCAGCGGGGCGAAAAGGGCGGACTTGGGCATCAGGGGCTCCTCAGGGACTGCAGCGGCTTGCCTCGGCAAGTGGAGAGCGCGATGGGCAGGTGCAAGAATCGGCGGAGAAGAAAATGCGGATGCGCCCGGCACAAGCGGCGGATCACGAGGCGATCTGGCGGATCATCGAGCCGGTGGTCCGCGCCGGCGAGGCCTATGCCCTCCCACACGACATGAGCCGCGACGCGGCGCTTTCCTATTGGGCCGGGGATGACCGCGAGACCTTCGTCGCTGAGGACGAAACCGGCTCCGTCATTGGCACTTACTATCTCCGCGCCAACCAGGCGGGCGGCGGCGCCCATGTCGCCAATGCCGGCTACATGGTCGCTGCGGAGGCGGCAGGCCGCGGCGTCGCCCGCGCGATGTTCGCGCATTCGGCGGAGCGCGCCCGTGAGCGAGGCTTCCGCGCCATGCAGTTCAATTTCGTCGTCAGCACCAACGAACGCGGCGTTCGCCTCTGGCAGTCGCTCGGCTTCGAGACCGTCGGCCGCCTCCCGGAAGCCTTCGATCACCCGAGCCTCGGCTATGTCGACGTGCTCGTCATGTACCGCGCGCTCTAGCCGTCGCCGCGGCGGCGCGAGCGGCCTCGGGTCATCGGATCGGGCTTCTTGGGCGGCTTCCACCCCGGCGGCGGGGTCATGCGCTGCTGGCTTGTGCCGAGGCCCATGCGGCCCGGCTGCTGGCGCTCGAGGCCGCTCGTGTCGATCTCGGAGTCCGCGTCCGGCTCGGCGCCGCGGAGCAGGCTGATGCGGTCGCGAAGGCGGCTCGCCTCCTCGAAGTCCATCGCCGCCGCAGCCGCCTCCATGCGGAGGCGAAGCTCCTCGATCGTCTCGGTCATGGCGCCCCAACGCGCCAGCGGCCGATCCGGCTCAGGCGTGGACCGAGCGGCGTTCCAAAGCGTGGGCGGCCTCGTCGACCAGCTGCTTCAGGATCTGGGCGACTGGCGCCTCGTCCTTGACCATGCCGACCGACTGGCCGGCCATGACCGAGCCGCTCTCGACGTCACCCTCGATCACCGCGCGGCGGAGGGCACCGGCCCAATAATGCTCGATCTGGAGTTGGGCCTCGGCCATCTCGATCCCGCCCTCGTCGAGCATTTGCGCCACCTGGCGCTGCTTGGCGGCGAAGCTCTCCATCTCCTTGTTCTTGAGAGCGCGGACAGGGATCACCGGCAGGCGCGGGTCCATCTGGACCGAGGTGATCGCGTCGCGGGCGGAGGCGCGGATGAAGGCCTTCTTGAAGTTCGGGTGGGCGATGCACTCGGTCGCGCAGACGAAGCGGGTGCCGAGCTGGACCCCGACCGCACCCATTTCGAGATAGCCGGCGATCAGCCCGCCATGGCCGATCCCGCCCGCGACGAAGATCGGCACCTCCGCGGCGAGTGGCGGCAATATCTCCTGGGCGAGCACCGAGGTCGAGACCGGGCCGATATGGCCGCCCGCCTCCATCCCTTCGATGACAAGGGCGTCGACGCCTGAGCGGACCAGCTTCTTGGCGAGCGCCAGCGCGGGGGCGAAGCAGATCAATTTCGCACCGAACGCCTTCACCTTCTCGATCGCGCCCGCGGGCGGGAGGCCGCCGGCGAAGACGACGTGGCCGACCCCATGCTTCGCGCAGACCTCGATCAGCTCGCTGAGCTGCGGGTGCATGGTGATCAGATTGACCCCGAACGGGCGGTCGGTGCGCTTCTTCGTCTCGGCGATCTCGGTATCGAGCAGCTCGGGAGTCATCGCGCCGCACGCGATCACGCCGAAGGCGCCGGCGTTCGACAAAGCCGAAACCAGGTTGCGCTCCGAGATCCAGCTCATCGCACCGCCGAGGATCGCGACCTCGCAGCCGAGGAAATCCGTGCCCCGCTTCATCAGCCGGGCAAGGCGGTCGTGGCCGATGTTCGTCTCCTGATCGCTCACGCAGCGTCTCCATTGTCGTCGAGCCCGTAGGCGGTGTGGAGGACGCGCACGGCGAGCTCCATATATTCCTCGGGGATCAGCACCGAGACCTTGATCTCCGAAGTGGTGATGGCGAGGATGTTGATGCCGCGATCGGCGAGCGTCTGGAACATCCGGGCCGCGATCCCGGCATTGCTGCGCATGCCGACCCCGACCGCGCTGACCTTCACCACGTCGGTGTTGGTGACGATCTCGGCGAAGCCGATCCGGTCCTTCACCGCCTCCAGCGCGGCGACGCTGTGGGCGAGCGAGGGGCTGGGCACGGTGAAGGTGAGCACGCTCGCCTCGCCCCGCCGCGGAACGCTCTGGACGATCATGTCGACGTTGATCCCGGCCTCGGCCAGCGGCGCGAAGATCGCGGCGACCGTTCCCGGCGTGTCCGGAAGCCCGGTTAGCGTGACCATCGCCTCGTTCTTGTCGTGGGCGATCCCGGTGATGACGTTGCGTTCCATATCCTTGTCCTTCGGCGCCCGTTCCTTCAGCTGCTCGTCGCTGACGATCAGAGTGCCCGGCCGGTCCTCGAACGAGGAGAGGACCTGGAGCGGCATGTTGGTGCGCATGGCGAGCCCGACCGAGCGGGTCTGGAGGACCTTGGCGCCGACGCTGGCGAGCTCCAGCATCTCCTCATAGGTGACGAGATCCAGCTTACGGGCGCGCGGCACGATGCGCGGATCGGTCGTGTAGACGCCGTCGACGTCGGTGTAGATGTCGCAGCGATCGGCCTTGATCGCCGCAGCAAGCGCGACCGCCGACGTGTCCGATCCGCCGCGGCCGAGCGTCGCGACGTCGCCTGCCGCGGTGACGCCCTGGAAGCCCGGGATGACCGCGATCCCGCCCTCGGCGAAGACCCGCTCGAGCACGTCGCCGTCGATATGGTCGATCAAAGCCGCGGCATGGCCCGACGCCCGGATCGGGAGCTGCCAGCCCATGTAGGAGCGGGCGTTGAGGCCCATGCCCTGGAGGGTGATGGCGAGCAGGCCCGACGTCACCTGCTCGCCGCTCGCGACGACGACGTCATATTCGCGCGGATCGTAGAGCGATGCAGCCTCGCGGCAGAACTGGATCAGCCGGTCGGTCTCGCCGGCCATGGCCGAGACGACGACGGCGAGCTGGTTGCCGGCCTCGGCCTCGCGCTTCACCAGCGACGCGACATGGCGGATGCGCTCGATGCCAGCCATCGAGGTCCCGCCGAATTTCATCACGATCCGCGCCATCGGCGGTGCGTCTAGGGGCCGCGTCCCGATCCCGCAATGCCCGGCGTGCGGGGCATGGGTGCTTGCCTGGGGCGCGGCCGATGGTAGGGAGGCGCGATGGCGACGACAGGCGAGTCTCCGGCAAGCACGGTCGATCCGGCCGAGGCCGCGCATTTCGGCAGGATGGCGGCGGACTGGTGGGACCCGAACGGCTCCTCGGCCATGCTCCACAAGATGAATCCGTGCCGGCTCGGCTACATTCGCGACCGGATCGACCAGCATTGGGCGCTGGACGAATGCGATCTGAAGCCTCTCGCAGGGCGAAGCGCCGCGGACGTCGGCTGCGGCGCCGGGCTGCTCGCCGAGCCGCTCGCCCGGCTCGGCGCCCGGGTCACCGCGGTCGACGCCGCGCCCGAGAATATCGCCGCCGCCCGCACCCATGCCGCCGGCCA
Organism: Pseudomonadota bacterium; assembly: GCA_023390415.1. Taxonomy (GTDB): domain Bacteria; phylum Pseudomonadota; class Alphaproteobacteria; order Sphingomonadales; family Sphingomonadaceae; genus Allosphingosinicella. The sequence goes on from JAEWCW010000136.1 coordinate 8,478, forward strand.
GGGGCTGGAGATCGACTATCGCGTCGGCGGGGTCGAATCGCTGGACGGGCCCTTCGATCTCGTCACCTGCCTTGAAGTGGTCGAGCATGTCGCCGAGCCGCGCGGCTTCGTCGACGGCCTCGCTCGGATCCTCGCGCCGGGCGGCCTGCTCGTCCTCTCGACCCCGAATCGAACCGCGATGTCGCGCCTGGTGCTGATCATGATCGGCGAGGGGACTGGCCGCCTGCCGCGGGGCACGCACGATTGGGAGAAGTTCCTGACCCCGCAGGAGACCTGCGCCCTGATCGCCGATGCGGGGCTCGAGGTCGTCGACTGCACTGGTCTCGGCTGGAACCCGGCCAGCGGTTTCCACCTCAGCGACGACAAGTCGCTCGATTATTTCGTCACGGCGAAGAAGGCCTAGCGCCGCTCGCGCGACAGGCGGCTGATCAGGAGCGCCGCGCGCTTGGCCGAGCGCTGGAGCGACTCCAGCTCGATAAACTCGCCCTGGGCATGTGCCCCGCCGCCGCTCGCGCCTAAGCCGGCGAGGACGTCCGTGTCGGCCGCGACGAAGCTCGAATCGGCGGCGCCGCGAAGCGCCGGGTCCATCTCTTCCATTTCGGGGAGGCCGGCATCGCGGTTGACCGCGTTGAGCAGGGCCAGGATCGCGCGATTGCCTTCGGTCGGCGCCATCGGCGGATAGCCGTCGTCGAAGACGATCTCGGCGCCGGTCTGCGGCAGATGCTGCGCGACGATCGCGCGCATCCGCGCCTGGGCGCGGGCGACCTGCTCTGGCGTGAGCGCGCGCAGGTCGCCGCGGGCGATGGCGGCCTCGGGGACGATGTTGGTCTTGCCCGAAGCGGTGACGGTCAAAAGCTGGTCGTCGATCGCCGCCGGCGTTCCGCCGCCCAGCACGCCGACGTTGAAGGTGAGATTCTCCTCCGGAAGCTCGCGGCGGAAGGCATCCAGAATCCGCGCCATCTCGTAGATCGCGCCATAGCCAAGGCTCTGGTTGAAGATTCCGCTCGAATGGCCGGTGCGGCCGGTGGTGCGCAGGATCCAGTTGATGCTGCCGCGTCGGGCGATCGTGCCGTAATCCTGGCCGCCGCGCGTCGCGAGATTCTCGAATTCCAGCGCGACGTCGGACCAGCGTCCGGCCTCGATCAGGTCACGCCGGGCGAGCGCCACCGGCGAGCCGACCCGTTCCTCGTCGCCCGTGAGGACGACCATGACGTCGGCACTGCGCAGGGTCCCAGCCGCCTGCATCGCGCGAAGCGCGGCGAGGATGACGACGATCCCGCCCTTGTCGTCGCCGATCCCGGGGCCGGTGGCGCGGTCGCCCTGGCGCTCGAAGCGCTGGAACGGGGAATCCAGCTCGAACACCGTGTCGAGGTGGGCGATCAAGAGGACGCGCTTGCCGCGCCCGTTGCCGCGGTGGGTGGCGATCAGATGGCCCGCCCGCCCGGTCTCGCGCATGTCGGACCAGCGCACCTCGAAGCCGAGCTGCTCGAATTCGGGACGGAGCATGTCGGCGACCGCCTTCACGCCGTCCAGGTTGAGCGTCCCGCTATTCTGGTTGACCAGTCGCTCGAGCAGGGCGACCGACCGCTCCGCCTCGGACTCGACCGTCCGCACCATCTGCGTCTCGGCGCGGCTGAGCCTGGCCTCGGCGGCGGTGGAAAAGGCAAGAACGAGGGCGGCGAGGCCAAGGGCAAGCGACTTCATGCCCGCGATGATTACCATCCCGCCGCCGCTTGGCTACCCGCCTTTCGCGCCGCCGGGCGCGGCGGACAGGCCGTGTCAGAGGGTCTTCAGATATTCGACCAGGTCCATTCGGTCCCGTTCGCTGAGCGCGGCATTGTCGTAATCGTGGCCGCCGTTGAAATTGCCCCAAATGATCGCGCCCCGCTCGTCGCGCGTCCGGAACAGGAAGCTGTTCTCGTTCGAAGGCTCGGTCCGATAGCCGACCCGGCGGGGATCGAACTGGATCGTTCCTGTCCAGAATGACGTGCTTCGCTGCGCCGGAGGCAGGAGCAGTTCGTAGAGATTGGGAACCGATCCATTGTGGAGATAGGGTCCCGTCGCCCAGATGCCGCCCAGCGGTCGGGCTTTGTAACCGAGGATGATGTCCTCTGCCCCGCCCCAATTCTTGTTCACGCACCCCCTGTACCGGACGGGCAGACCGGGGAAGGGGTCGGAGGCTGCAGCCGTCGGCGATGGCGTGGCCGTCGGCGCTCCCGGCGCGGGAGCGGCTGCAGCCGGCGTTTGCGGCCGCTCGCTTCCGCCCTCGTAGATTTCGAACGCGACGCGCAGCAGATCGCGCCATTCGTTCGCCATCGCATAAAGGACGGTCACGCTGAGCATGTCGAGCACCGGCGCGATCTCACCGATCGGGAAGCCGGCACTTCGATAGCCCTCCAGGCGCCCGCTCGCCGCTGCATTGTAATAGGCGTTGCAGGCCATCACCGGGTCGGTCAGCGGCGGCTGGTTCGGCCGCCCCTGGTGCGGTGGCGCATTGTGGGAAAACCAGTTCATCTGCGCGACGATCGGCGTGCTGATGTCTGTGCGCGCCAGCGGCACGTGGCAGCTCGCGCAATCCCGCTCGTAGAGCCGTTGTCCGCGCGACGCCGCCTGTCGATCGATCGTTCCCAGCATCGCCTCGGGCCAGGCCGGCGGATGCAGGCGCTGAAGCATCGTCTCCAGGGCGACGAGCCCGCGGACGTCAATGCTCGAGCGGAATCCGTCGAGCACGCCCAGGACGTTCCGGCGGTGCGTGATCACTTCGCCGAACACGCCGATCACCTCGCCGGTATTGCGGCCGAGCGCGCCGATGTCGAGAGAGTCGCGCCCGAGCCGGATGCGCCGGTTCTGCACCGACCCGTTCCACTGCACCCGGTCGTGCTGCGGCACGTTCCACAGGAACGGGTAGCTGACCGGCGCGCTCGGCTCGTTCCTGATCGGCGTGCCGGCGCCGGTGAACAGCGAGGCTTGATTGAAGATGTGGCCGAAGGCGTCCACGCGCGAAAAGCCGTAGCGCAGGGGCACCTGGTTCATCTCGGCGACCTGCTCGCGGTACGCGATCAGCGACTCCAGCGCCTCGGCCAGACGTGACCGGTTGCGCTCGTCGTCGCGCGCGCCGAGCACCCGTTGGGCAAAGCGGCGAAACTTGATCTCGTCCGAACGCGTCGCTGCGAGCGCCCGATCGAATTGCTCGATGAAGGATTGGAAATCCCCCATCCCCGGAGCGCCATCGATTCGAAGTCGGCGATTGCCGCTCGCGATCTCGCCGGTGTGGCAGGCGGCGCAGGTGAAGCCGATCCAGGGTTCGTCGCGGCGCTGGTCAGGAAGCCAGCGCAACCGGGTGAACTCCAGGTTGCGATCGCTCTGGCGGTCGATCGCGAACCCGACTGGCAGGCCCGTCTGCTCGCTCGGCGTTGTATAAGCGAGGTATCGGAAACGGGCGAGATTTTCGGCGGTCAGGAAGAGGGCATCGTCCTGCGCCCGTTCCAGCGCCCGAATCCAGGAGAGCGGGGCCAGGCGCGAACCCTGGGACGTCGTGTACCAGGTGTTGCGATCCGCTTCCGTCCAGCCTTGCCCAGAATAAGTGAGGAACGGATCCGGCGCGCGCTGCGCGGAAACCAGAAATGACAGAGACGCGATCAGTCCCGCCCGAGCGACTGCTGCGATCATGGTGCCCCCTTTTCCGAACAGATACGGAAACGCGCACGCTGCGATATGGTCGATCAGTCGTCGAGAGAATGACATGCGCGCGCAATTCGCACAACCGGCACGGGCATGCCGGAGGCGAACTGGACGAATGGTCCTGAATTCAGGCGCGCGTCAGAGCACGTACTTGCTGAGATCGGTGTTGCGGGCGACTTCGGCGAGCTGCCGCTCCACATAAGCGGCGTCGATCGCCAGTGTCTCGCCGCGGCGCTCCTCGGCGTCGAAGCTGATGTCCTCGAGCAGTTTCTCCATCACCGTCGACAGGCGGCGGGCGCCGATATTCTCGACCTGGCCGTTCACCTCGGCCGCGATCCGGGCGATGGCGCGGATGCCGTCCTCGGTGAAGCTGACCTCGACGCCCTCGGTGCCGATCAGGGCGCGATATTGCTCGGTGAGGCTGGCCTGGGTGGCCGAGAGGATCCGCACGAAATCCTCCTCGGTGAGCGCCTTCAGCTCGACTCGGATCGGAAGCCGGCCCTGGAGCTCCGGGAGGAGGTCCGAAGGCTTGGCGATGTGGAAGGCGCCGGACGCGATGAAGAGGATATGGTCGGTCTTCATCGGCCCGTATTTGGTCGCGACCGTGGTGCCCTCGATCAAAGGCAGGAGGTCGCGCTGGACGCCTTCGCGGCTGACCGATCCGCCGCGCACGTCGGAGACGGCGATCTTGTCGATCTCGTCTAGGAAGACGATCCCGTTGGCCTCGGCGTCGGCGAGCGCGGTGCGATTGACGTCGTCGGTGTCGAGGCGCCTGTCGGCCTCCTCGTCGACCAGCCGAGTCCAGGCCTCGCGGACCTTGAGTCGACGGCGCTTCTTCGGCTGCTGGCCGAACGCCTTGCCCATCATGTCGGAGAGGTTGATCATGCCGACCTGGCCGCCCATTCCGGGAATCTCGAACGGCGTGTTCGGCGCCTCGCTCAGCTCGAGCTCGACCTCGCTCGAATCGAGATGGCCCTCGTGGAAGCGGCGGCGGAAGCTCTCACGGGTCGCCTCGCTCGAACCCTTGCCGGTGAGCGCGTCGAGAAGCCGGTCCATCGCCGCCTCCTCGGCCGCCTCGCGGACCGCGGCGCGGCGCCGCTCCTTTTCGAGCCGGACCGCCTCCTCCACCAGGTCGCGGGCGATCTGCTCGACGTCGCGGCCGACATAGCCGACCTCGGTGAACTTGGTCGCCTCGACCTTCACGAAAGGCGCGTCGGCCAGCTTGGCGAGGCGGCGGCTGATCTCTGTCTTCCCGCAGCCGGTCGGCCCGATCATCAGGATGTTCTTCGGCGTCACCTCGTCGCGGAGGTCGTCCGGAAGCCGCTGCCGCCGCCAGCGGTTGCGCAAGGCGACCGCGACCGCGCGCTTCGCCTCATTCTGTCCGACGATATGCGCATCGAGGGCGGCGACCACCGCCTTGGGGGTGAGATTGTCGTTCATCATTCTTCCTGGGCCGCGCGCTCAGCCGGCGGCGTTTTCGATGGTTTCGAGGGTGAGGTTCTCGTTGGTGTAAACGCAGATGTCGGCGGCGATCTTCATCGCCTTGCGGGCGACGGCCTCCGCGTCCTGCTCATAATCGAAGATCGCCGTCGCTGCGGCGAGCGCGAAATTGCCGCCGGAGCCGATCGCTGCCACCCCCGCGGCGGGCTCGAGCACGTCGCCATTGCCCGTCAGGATGAGCGTCACGTCCTTGTCGGCGACGATCATCATCGCCTCGAGATTGCGAAGATATTTGTCGGTCCGCCAGTCCTTGGCGAGCTCGACCGCGGCGCGCATCAGCTGGCCATGATGCTGCTCCAGCTTCCGCTCCAGCCGCTCGAACAGGGTGAAGGCGTCGGCCGTCGCGCCGGCAAAGCCGCCGATCACGCTTCCGTCGCCCAGCCGGCGGACCTTGCGCGCATTGGGCTTGATCACGGTCGATTGAAGCGAGACCTGGCCGTCGCCGGCGATCACCGCCTTGCCGTTCTTTCGCACCGCCAGGATCGTCGTCCCGTGCCAGCTTTCCATCTTTTGCTCCCGCTCCGTCACGGCGGCTATGTGGGGCGGCGGACCGCGGGGCGCAATCGCTTGCCTTGGGGCGCGAGCCGTCTAGGCTCGCAGCCCGAAAGGGGAGAAGCATGATCCGTCGGAGGAAACTCGGCCTTGCGCTCGCGCTCGCCGGCACCGCGCTGGGCGCCGAGGCGGCAGCCGATTCGGTCTATCGCGACGTCGTCCTTCCGGAGTCGTCCTGCTTCGATCAGGGCGGGACCGGCGCGGCAGCGGCTGGCGGGGGGCCGGTGCTGATGGACGGGCTCGGCACCTCTGGAATCGTCCCGGACACGGCGAACGCTGAGGCGCGGCGCTGGTTCGATCAGGGCGTCCGGCTGATCTGGGCCTTCGACGAGGTCGAGGCCGTCCGCGCCTTCCGCGAGGCGCAGCGGCTCGCCCCCGATTGCGCCATGTGCTTCTGGGGCGAGGCCTGGGCGCGCGGCCCGACGATCAACCTCAACCCGCGCGACGAGGAGCTTGCCGATGCGCGTGCCGCCGCCGAGCGCGCGGTGCGGCTCTCCCGAAACCTGCCGGACCCGCAGAAGCGCCTCGTCCGCGCGATGCGCGAGCGGACCGGCGCCCGCGAGTTCAAGAATGCACGCTACGCCACCATCATGGAGCGGCTGGCCGAGCGCTATCCCGCCGACGACGCCATCCAGGTCATCGCCGCCGACGCGCGCATGGTCGCCGCCGACGACATGAAGGAGGGCGCGCTTCCGCAGCGCCTGCTCGAGCGGGTGCTCGCGCGCAATCCCGAGCATAGCGGCGCCATCCACATGTACATCCACCTGACCGACTGGATCGACCGGCAGGATCTCGCCGAGCCGCATGCCGGGCGGCTCGGCCGGCTGGCGCCGTCGGCGAGCCACCTCGTCCACATGCCCTCTCACACCTTCTACGGAGTCGGCCGCTACGAGGACGCCGCCGCGGTCAACGTCCGGGCCATCGCCGCCGACGCCGCCTTCGTCGAGCGGATGCGGCCGGCAGCGTCCGACTATCGGACGGGCCTTCTCGCCCACAACATGCACTTCGCGATCAACAGCGCGCTGATCCGCGGCGACGGCGAGACCGCGCGCGAGGTCGCCGGCCAGTTCCGCGAGCGCTATCTTGCAGCCACTCCCGATCCGCGAATCCTGACCATCGGCAGCGGGATCTGGTTCGCCGAGGGGCTGCACGGCGCGCCCGAGCGGGTGCTCGCGCTTGCCGAGCCCGGCGAGGACCAGATGTTGTTCCGTGCGCTCCGCCATTATGCGCGAGGCGAGGCGCTTGCCCGGCAGGGCGACGCCGCAGCGGTCCGCGCCGAGGCGCGGGCGATCGCCGCGATCCTCGATGGGCCGCAGGCGACCGCGCTCGGAAGCCGCTCGCGCGAGCATCTTGCCGTCATCGCCCGTCATGTCCTCGAAGGCCGCGCGGCGATGCTTGCCGGCGATTTTACCGCCGCGGAAGCCGCCTATCGCGCGGCGATGGACCGGCAGACCGAGGCGCGCTTCGGCATGGATCCGCCGCTCTGGTGGTATTCGACCAGGCGCAGCCTCGCCGCGGCCCTGATCGCGCGCGGCGAGCATGCAAGCGCGAAGGAGCAGCTCGTCGCGTCGCTCGAAGCTTGGCCGAACGATCCGCTCGCTCTCCTCGCCCTTGCCCGCGCCGAGGAGGGGCTCGGCAACCGCGAGGCTGCGGCGACCGCCCTCGCCCGAGCGCGTGCCGGTTGGAAGGGGGACGTCAGCCAGATGCCGCTGGCGAGGATCTGATTGCAGGAAAGATGGTCGGAGCGACTGGATTCGAACCAGCGACCCCCACACCCCCAGTGTGATGCGCTACCAGGCTGCGCTACGCCCCGACCGGAGGCGGCGATGTATGGCGGACCGACGGAGAAGGCAAGGCTCCTCTCGCTGGAGCATAGGGCCTAAAATAGCCGAATGCCCGAGTCGTTTCCGACCCGGGCACCCGCGTGACGATCAACGTCAGCCCCCTTGAAAGCATTCGCTCGACGCCTGGACCTGCTC
>JAEWCW010000168.1 GCA_023390415.1 Pseudomonadota bacterium
ATCCGGGCGACATGCGCGCCCAGCCGCTGGGCTGCGCCGCCGAGCGCTTCGTCGGCCTCGCGGGCGCGCGCGGTGAGGGCGCCGAGCTGGCCTTCCAGCGCGCCGGCTTGCTCGTGGGCGGTAAGCCCGGCCTCCCGCATCGCGGCCGCGACGGTCCGGGCCTGCTCCTCGGCGCGCGGGAGATCGGAGAGCAGGACGCCGATGTCGATTCGGGCATGCTCGGCCGCCGAATCGAGCGCCTGCGCGCGCTTGTCGAGCTCGGCGCTCTGGCGCGAAAGATAATGGGTGACCCGGCCGAGCCGGTCGGAGGCCTCGTCGCCGAGGGCCATCAGCTTGGCCGCCTCGTCGGCGAGCCGCGCCTGATTCTCCTCGAGCCGCTGGGCGACGTGGCCGAGCACCTGCTCGAGCCCGGTCGATTCGCGGCGCATCTCGGCGACGGCGCGGGTGAAGCGCTCGGTCTCTCGCCGGGTGGTGCGGCCGAAGATCAGCCAGACGAGGCCGAGAAGGATCAGCGGAACGCTGGCCGTCACGATCCACTGGATCGCGGCCTCGATGGTCGGCGCCGCGCCGGTGCGCGCGATGGCGAGCGCATTGACGCCGATCCAGGCCAAGGCGAGCAGGATCAACAAGGCGGCAAGGACGGTCTGGCCGGTCGAACGCGTCGGTTCCGGCTCCTCGACGACCTCCTCCGGAGCGCCAAGGAAATCGCGGGCGATGAAAGCCCCGTCCTCCCCGATCGCGTAGGTTGTGCTCTCGCCCTGCTGCGCGTCCGCGCGTTCCACCCCGATGCTCATGATTCAAACTGTACCATAATCGCACGGCCGGGGAAGCGCCGCGGACATCCGTTCGCCGACGAAAACGGGGCGTTAACTGGCATAAGCTATCGCCGGGTCATGGCCTATGATCCTGGAAGCCTGAACGCCTCGCTCGCCGCCGCCGTCGGCGCCGATCCCACCTTGATGGCGGAGCTCCGCGCCGACTTCCTCGACAGCGCCTCCCGTCAGCTCGATCTGATGGGCCGGGCGCGCTGCGACGCCAACTGGATCGCCTCGGCCTCGCGACTCAAGAGCATCGCGGCAAGCTTTGGGGTCACCGGCCTGCTCGCGCTTGCAGACGAGGCGCTTGAAGGTGCGCCGGGAGATCCGGTCGTGCTGCGCAAGCTCGCGGCAGCGCTTTCCGATTTCGCGACCGGCTGAGCCGCTTCCCTTTGCAAGCGGCCCCGCCCGCGCCTAGGTCTCGTCCTGGGGACCGGCGGGAGGTTTGGGCGCGGTGGCGCTTGCAGCATTGATTTCGGCCTATCACGAATCGGATGAGGCGGGCGCGCCGCTGCGCGCGCTGCTGCCGCTCGCCGGCCGCACCCTGATCGAACGCCAGGCCAAGCTCGCCGCAAGCGCGGGCGCGCAGCGGATTCTGGTGCTGGTCGAGCGGGTACCGCCCGAATTGCTCGCAGCGGTCGACCGGCTGCGCGGCGAGGGGCTGGTGGTCGGTCTCGCGCGCAATGCGTCGGACGCGGCGGAAGAGGTGGATCCGAGCGACTCCGTCCTGCTCTTCGCCGACGGCTTCATCGGCGACGAGGACGAGGTCCGCCGGCTCGCCTCCGCAGTTGCGCCGGCCCTGCTGACCGTTCCGGACGGTGTGCTCGACGAGCGCTACGAGCGGATCGACGCCGAATCACGCTGGGGCGGGCTCGGGCTGATCGACGGCGTCCTGCTTGCCGACACCGCGGCAATGCTGCGCGACTGGGACCCGCAATCGACCCTTCTACGCCGCGCCGTCCAGGCCGATGCGCGGATGATCGCGGTGGGAAGCGAGGCCGAGTTCGCACGGATGACGATCGCCGAGCGCGCCAGCGATCTCGCTGACGTCCACCGCGCGATCGTCGCCCGCGCCGCCACCGGCCGGAGCGATTGGGTTTCCACCTATCTGCTCGCGCCGATCGAGCGCAGCGCCGCCCATGCGCTGATGTCCAGCCGCGTCGATGCGCTGATGATCGGCGCCGCCGCGGCGGTGCTGACCGGCCTCGGCGCGCTGCTCTTCGTCTGGCACTATCTCTGGATCGGGCTTGCCTTGCTGCTGTTGGCGACGCCGCTCGACGGAATCGCGGACCGGCTCGCGCGGCTGCGCATGGAGGACGGGCTGGACCAGAGCTGGTGGTCAGTCCTGCTGCCGATCCTGGGCGCGACGGCGCTGATGACGGCCTCGCTCTCGCTTGGTCGGGTCCATGGCTGGGGAGTCGTCGTCGCCGGCGGGGCGACCCTGCTCTTCGTCCTCGCCCAGCGGCTCGAGATCGGCCGGCGGCGCATCCGCGGGGAGCGGCTGCTTGCCGAACGCAAGGGCATGACCTGGCTGATGCTGCCTTTCGCCGCGGCCGGCTTCTGGCTCGCCGGGCTCGGGGCACTCGCCGCCTATGCCGTGGGCAGCTTTTTCTGGGCGCAGAATCGCGTGCACGCGGCCCCCGCCGCGGCGGAGCGCGATTAGCGCCGCTTTAACCTTGCGCTTGGTAGAGGCGGACGATGTCCGAAGCGGGACGAGAGAGGAATGGTCGCAATAGCGACGCGGCCCGGCTTTTGCTGGCGGCGGCGCGCGAGCGCTTTTCTGTCGCCGCGACCGATCTCCTGCTCCCCGACGCAGCCCGCCTGACCGAGTGGCAGAGGCTCACCGCCGCCTCTTTGCTGAGCCGCCTGATCGGCAGCATCGAGGACCATCTCCGGGTCGCGCTTGCCGAGCGGTTTGCCGAGAATGACCCGCTGAGCGCTGCGCTGTCTTCGGCGCACGTGCCGATCGCGCTTCCGATCCTCGAGCGTGCTGCCGTGCTTCGCGATCCCGATCTGGGGACGGTCCTCGTCCGCCGGGTCGAGGAACATCGCTTCTGGAAGAGCTATGCCGGCGCCGGCACCGAGGAATATCTGCTCGAGCTGATCCGCGACGAGGATGCCGAGCTCGCCGCGGCCGCGATGGATCTGGTCACCGCGCGCAGCCGCCGCTTCGACCGCTTCCAGGAGCCGGTCATGGGCCGGGTCGAACTCCCCGCCGATCTTCAGCATAAGCTCGTCTGGCTCGTGGCGGCCTCGCTTCGCCAATATATCGTCCAGCATCACGGCCTCACCGCGGTCGACGGGCCGATCGAGGAGGCCGCGACCGGGCTTCTCGCCGCTTATGACGAAGGCGAGGCGTTCGAGGTCCGGGCGATGCGGCTCGCACGGCGCCTGCTCGCCACCGGCCGGCTCGACGGCGCCCTGCTCGGACGGGTGCTGGGGGAGGGCGCGCTTCCGCTCTTCATCGCCGGCCTCGCCGCGCTCGCCTCACTCGATTACGGCGCCGCCTGGGAGGTGCTCTCCGATCCGCGCGGGCGCGGGCCGGCAATCCTCCTCCGCGCCGCCGGGATCGACCGGCGCGATTCCGCCGCCATCCTCCTTCTCCTCAACGCCCATGGCCGTCTCTTTTCGGGAATCGAGGGTGACGCCGCCGAGCATCAGCTTGAGCTGTACGACCGGCTAGACGAGGATGAGGCCCGTGACGTGCTCAGGCTCTGGCAGGCGGATCCGGGGTATCGCGCCTCGATCGCGCGCATCTCGACCCGGCAACGGGACGCGGCATGAGCGGCGCGGCCATGGCTGAGCCGCGACCCGTGCTCGGCCGGGTCGATTCGGACCTGCGCCTGGTCTCGGCCGATCAGCAGCTGCTCGACCTTCATCGCCGCGCCGGCGGACGGGACGGGGGAGTCCTCGCCGTCCCCCAGGTCGCCGCCCTCGCACGGCTCGCCAAGCGCCTTGGAATCTCGATCTCGCGCGCCGCCGTCGCTGCCGACGGTGACCGCGACATCGACCTCTGGGTCCGCGCCGAGCCGATGGGCACGGAGGTCGCGCTCGCGATCACCGGCTGGACCCCGCGCGCCCCGGTCACCGTCGCGCCCGGCGATCCCGCGGCGCCCGAGCGCGAGGCCGATTTCCTGCGCGCCGCCGCGGACTGGATGTGGGAGACCGACGAAGGCCTTCGCCTCACCAGCCTCTCCGCCGGCGCCACCGCCGCGATCGGCAAGCCGCCGGCCGAGGTGGTCGGCCGCCAGCTCACCCGCCTGTTCCGATTCCTCGAGAGCGAGGACGGCGCGCTTCCGATCCTCACTGCGCTCGCCGAGCAGGCCCGCTTCGACGGGCAGGTCGCCGAGCTCCGCACCGGCTCGAGGGCCCGCTACGTCCTCTCCGGAGTCCCGCTGATCGACGGCAATGGCCGTTTCGCCGGCTTCCGGGGCTCTGCCGCGACCGTCCGTGCCCAGCCCTCGGGACCGCCCGCCAACGATGACGCCGACTGGCGCGAGCCGCGCTCGCCGCGCGCCTTCGGCGAGCGGCTCGACCAGGCGCTTCGCACGCCGCTCGACCGGATCATCCTCAATGCCGAGAATATCGCTGCGCGCGACTCGGGCCCACTCCCGGAGAGCTATGCCGATTATGCCGGGGACATCGCGTCGGCCGCGCGTCACCTGCTCGCCCTGGTCGACGATCTCGTCGATCTCCAGGACATCGAGGGTGTGGACTTCCGGCTCGAGATCGAGCCGGTCGATCTCGCCGACGTCGCCCGCCGCGCCGCCGGCCTGCTCTCCGTCCGCGCCGCCAACCGGGAGGTCCGGCTCGACGCGCCGCGCGAGGACGAATCGCTGCCTGCGAGCGGCGAGTTCAAGCGGGCGCTGCAGGTGATGATGAACCTCCTCTCCAACGCGATCCGCTATTCGCCCGAAGGGTCTGCAGTCTGGATCCGCGCGGAGGAAGCGGGCGATCATGTCGCCATCGTCGTCGCCGATCAGGGCAAGGGCATCGCCCCCGACGACCAGGCCCGGATCTTCGAGAAGTTCGAGCGGGTCGACCCCAACGAGCCCGGCGGCACCGGCCTCGGCCTCTACATCGCCCGCCGCCTCGCCCGTGCGATGGGCGGCGATCTCGTCGTCGAGAGCGCCCCCGGCCGAGGCGCTCGCTTCACCTTCTCGCTGCCGCGACTCGCCTGAAATCGCTCCGTTTCGGACCGCTGCGCCGCTTGACCGCCGGGCGGGCCACAGGCATTCTTTTCGCCTGCGAAATTGTATGCGTTGTGCGCCTGCTGGTGGAGGAAACCGCATGCCGACTTACGCGCTCAGGCTGACCAGCCGCTACGACGGCATGGTGGTCGCGACTTTCCCGGACGTTCCCGAGGCCGTCGGCTATGGGCGCGACGACGAGGAGGCGCGCGAGGAGGGCCTGCGCGCGCTCGAGCGGGTGCTCGACGGCGCCCGCCGTGACGGAGAAGAGCTCCCCGCGCCGCGCGCGAGCGGGAGCCAGTGGGTGACCGTCGCCGAGCCTCAGCCCGAGATCATCGTCGCTGCGATCTCATAGGAGCGCAGCCGCGCCGTCTGATCCCAGATCTGCGAGGTGATCATCAGTTCGTCCGCGCCGGTGCGCGCGATGAAATCCTCGGTCTGGCGCTTCACCGTCTCGGACGATCCGATCGCCGAACATGACAGCACCTCGGCGAGCATCGCCCGGGCCGGCGGGGGCAGGGCCGACTCATAATCCGCGACCGGGGGCGGCAGCTTCGAGGCCTTGCCGGTGCGCAGGTTGACGAAGGCCTGCTGCATCGAGCTTGCGAGCAGCTTCGCCTCCGCGTCCGTCTCCGCGGCGAAGATGTTGAAGCCGAGCATGACATAGGGCGCGTCGAGCTGCTCGGAGGGCTGGAAGCGCTCGCGATAGACGCGGATCGCGTCCATCATCATCGCCGGCGCGAAATGGGACGCGAAAGCAAAGGGGCGCCCAAGCATCGCCGCGAGCTGGGCGCCGAACAGGCTCGATCCTAGGATCCAGATCGGGACCTCCTCGCCCTCGCCGGGGATTGCACGCACCTTGCGCCCCTCGTCGGCGGGACGGAAATAGTCGATCAGCTCGAGCACGTCGCGCGGGAACTGGTTCTCGTCCGAGGCGAGGTTGCGCCGCAATGCCATCGCCGCGGCGCGGTCGGTGCCCGGGGCCCGCCCGAGGCCAAGATCGACCCGGCCCCCGTAGATGGCGGCGAGGGTCCCGAACTGCTCGGCGATGACCAATGGCGCATGGTTCGGAAGCATCACGCCGCCGGCGCCGAGCCGGATCCGGCTGGTCGCCTGGCCGACATAAGCGAGCGCGACCGCGGTCGCGGCGCTGGCGATTCCGGGCATCGAATGATGCTCGGCCATCCAGAAGCGGTTGTAGCCGAGCCGGTCGGCAAGGGCGGCGAGTTCGCGGCTGTTGCGCAGGGCCTGCGCGACGTCGCTGCCCTCGGGGACGGGGGCGAGGTCGAGTACGGAGAGTGGGATCATGGACGCGCAGATGGGGAAGGGGGCGGGTGCAATCCAGCCCCCGCGCTGCTAGTCGGCCCGGGATGGCGGAAAACACGGTCGTCGGCGGAGATCCGCACCCCTGGCGCACCGAAGCCCGCGCGACCCTGGCGCTCGCCTGGCCGCTGGTCCTTACCAACGTCGCTCAGGCGCTGATCCACGCCACCGACGTCGTCCTGCTCGGCTGGGCTGGGCCGCGGACCCTCGCTGCGGCGACCCTCGGCCTCAACGTCTACCTCGCCTTCCTGATCTTCGGCATGGGCCTGGTGACCGCCGCGGCGCCGATCATCGCGCGCGAGCTCGGCGCCCGGCGCCACAGCGTCCGCGAGGTCCGTCGTACCGTGCGCCAGGCGATGTGGGCGGCGGCGATGCTCGCCGTGCCGGTGATGGTCATCCTCTGGAATACGGCGGACGTGCTGATCCTGCTCGGCCAGGATCCGGTGCTGGCGGCAGACGCGCAGCTTTTCGTCCGGGCGCTGCAATGGGGCCTGCTCCCCTATCTCTTCTACCTGGTGCTTCGCGCCTTCATCTCGGCGCTCGAGCGGCCGCTCGCCTCGTTGATCGTCGGCATTGCCGCGGTCCTGTTCAACGCTGTCGTCAATTACGGGCTGATCTTCGGCCGGTTCGGCCTGCCCGAGCTCGGCCTCGTGGGCGCCGGCATCGGCAGCGCGCTCGCCAACTGCCTGCTCTTCGCGGGCCTCGCGGCGACCGTGCTCATCGATCGCCAGTTCCGCCGCTATCACCTGTTCGGCCGCTTCTGGCGCGCGGACTGGGAACGGTTCCGCGCCGTCTGGCGGATCGGCCTGCCAATCGCGGTGACGCTCGCGCTGGAAGTCACGATCTTCAACGCCGCCGTGTTCCTGATGGGGTTGGTCGGTGCCGATTCGATCGCCGCCCATGCCGTCGCAATCCAGATCGCGTCCTTCACCTTCATGGTCCCGCTCGGCCTCGGCCAGGCGGTGACGGTCCGGGTCGGCCTCGCCTACGGCCGGCAGGACCCGGCTGGGATCGCCCGCGCCGGCTGGACGTCGCTGGCGCTCGCAACCGCCTTCATGGGCGCGACCGCGCTGGTCATGATCTCGGCGCCGCACGCGCTGGTCGGCCTGTTCCTTGATCCCGCGGTGCCGGCGAACGCGCCGGTGATCGGCCTTGCAGTCTCCTTCATCTTCGTCGCTGCCCTGTTCCAGATCGTCGACGGCGCGCAGGTGGTCGGCGCCGGCATGCTCCGGGGTCTTCACGACACCCGCGTGCCGATGCTCTATGCCGGCTTCGGCTATTGGGTGGTCGGAATCGGCACCGGCGTCGGCCTCGGCTTCGGCCTCGGCTGGGACGGGCTCGGAATCTGGATCGGCCTTGCCGCGGGCCTCGGCGTCGTCGCCCTGCTGATGATCGGCCGGTGGATGCGCCGCGAGAAGCTCGGCCTCACCCGCTTCTAGGCCCGCCGCCACCAAGCGTGGACGAGCCGCGCGAGCCAGGCACCGAGAAATCCTCCCGCAATGCCGGCCGCCAAGACCGGAAGGATCACCGCCCAGCCGAGCGGATCGGCGAGTCCCGGCAGTTGCGCGACGAGGAGCAATGCCGCCGGCGCACTGCCGGCAACCAGTGCGACGATGCGGTGCCAGCCGCGGGTCACCACTGTGATCAGGAACGTGACGAGCAGGGTGAAGCCGGCAAGCGCTACGAGCCCCATGGTTCTTCCTCCATTCCCCCAGGAATCGCACGGCACAGCGAGACATATTCGCACGGATCGAACGGCACCAGCCTTTCCGGGCGACTTTGCGGCGGAGCGAAAGTTTGTGACTCGACAATGGGTTAACCGCCTCTAAAGTCGGTCTCGGGTGCGATTCGCACTGTCTGCGGGGGGATTCCGAGAACTCGGTTTCAACGCGCGTGCCGTTGTGGCGCGGAGGCTCTTCGATGCGCTTCCGCGGCCGGAGGGGCGTGCCTTCCTTCCGCGGTTTTCGGGGAGAGGATGACGATGGATTTCGAACATAAGAGCCTGACCGGCGACAGCGATCGTGCGATCAATGTCGAGCTTGCGAACCTGGCGGCGAACACGACCGCGCTCGATGAGCCCGATTTCCAGCCGATCGCCCCCGGCGCGCCGAAGACCGGCAATGTCGGACCGGGCAACGATCTCGATTATTACACGCTCAACGTCGTCGCCGGGCAGACCTACGTCGTCTCGATGAACGGCACCGGCCCGAACGCGATGCCGGATCCCCAGCTCTGGGTCTATAACAGCTCGGGCGCCGCGATCGCGACCGACGACGAGGGCGGTGCGGCCTCGAACGCGCTTCTGACCTTCACCGCCACCTATACGGGCGTCGTCTATATCGAGGCCGGCCCCTGGTTCGACGCCAGCCATGCCGGCATCCCCGGCGACTATACGCTTGCCGTCGCCCAGCGCGGCGCCGACGTGTCGAACACAGCCGCCGGCGCGGTTGCGGTCGCGGTCGATTCCTCGACCCTCGGCTTCATCGACCAGACCGGGACGACGGCTGCCACGGCGTTTAACGACGTCGATTTCTACAAGGTCGAGCTCGTCGCCGGCCAATATTACGAGTTCCAGGTCTCGGGCGGCTGGGACTATCAGCCCGGCACCGAGGCCGACCTTCGCCTTCACGTCATGAACGCTGCGGACACGGTCGCGGGGACGTTCCGCGCCTTCTCGGGCGACATTTCGAGCAGCGACCAGAATGCGGCGGTCTCGTTCGTCCCGACGGTGAGCGGCACCTATTATCTTCGCATCAGCCACGACGTTGCCAGCGCGCGCGCCGCCGGCGCCGCCGCGACCTCGGGTTATGAGCTCAGCGTCAAGACCTTCGACCTCAGCACCAAGAACCCGCTGGATGCGATCAACTGGGGCGGCGACGAGAATATCGTGCCCGGCGCGGACGACGGCGTCATCAAGGTCTATTTCGCCAAGGCTGGCGACGTGTTCGACGGCCAGACCTCGCTCGGCTGGAACGATTACGAGAAGCAGCAGGCGATGAAGGCGTTCGAGCAGTATGAGAACGTGCTGCCGGTCACCTATGTCATCACCGACAATGCCGCCGAGGCGGATTTCAAGCTGGTCATCAAAACGGCGACCGCGGGCGACAGCCCGGGCGTGCTCGGCTATTTCAATCCGCCGGGCGAGGAGAATGCCGGCGTCGGCGTGTTCTGGCGGGACGGGTTCGGCTGGGACGAGGACGGCCCCACGACGGACACGGCGAACCGCCAGAATGGCGGGCTCGAGCAGGGCGGCTACGCCTTCTACACCCTGGTCCACGAGTTCGGCCACGGCATGGGCCTCGCCCATCCCCACGACAATGGCGGCGGATCGGGCGTGATGCCGGGCGTGTTCGGGGCGTTCAACTCCTACGGCGCCTTCGATCTCAACCAGGGCGTCTACACGGTCATGTCCTACAATCCGGGCTGGCCGCTCGACGCCGCCAACGCCCCCTACGGCGTGCCGTGGTACATTGACGGCGCCGGCGTCTATCAGGAGATCGACGAGGCCTATAACGGCTCGCTGTCGGCGCTCGACATCGCCCTGCTCCAGCAGAAGTATGGCGCGAACACGACCGCCGCGTCGGGCAACGACGTCTACGTCCTCCCGGCGGCGAATAACGGCAATGCCTTCTTCGTCACCATCTGGGATTCGGGCGGCATCGACACGATCGTCCACAATGGCAGCCAGTCGGCACGGATCGACCTCACCGCCGCAACGATCGACTTTTCGGCGACCGGCGCAGGCGTCGTCTCCCATGCCCTCGGAGTCTATGGCGGCTTCACTATCGCTCGCGGCACGGTGATTGAGAATGCGACCGGCGGCAGCGGAAACGACGTGCTGATCGGCAATGCGGCGGACAACGTCCTCGACGGCAGTGGCGGCGCCGACGCCATGGTCGGGAAGGGCGGCAACGACCGCTACGTCATCGACAATGTCGGTGACATCGTCACCGAGCTCGCCGGCGAGGGCAGCGATACGGTCGCGAGCTCGATCAGCTACACGCTCGGCGACAATCTCGAGAATCTGGAACTGACCGGGACCGACGCGATCAACGGCACCGGCAACGCCCTCGGCAACGTCATCGCCGGCAACGGCGCCGCCAACATCCTGTCGGGCGGCGGCGGAAGCGATACGCTGAACGGCGGCGGCGGCAATGATCGCCTGATCGGCGGCGACGGCGTCGATTACTTCATCGGCGGCGCCGGCAGCGACATCTTCGTCGGCGAGATCAACGCCACCAAGTCCGCGGCGAAGAGCGGCCCGGTGTCGATCGACGTCATCCTTGATTTCGAGCGTGGCGTGGACAAGATCGATCTCAGTGGGATCGACGCGAACACCAAGGTGGCGGGCGACCAGGCCTTCTTCTGGGGCGGCAACAGCTCCAACAAGAGCGTCGGCGAGCTCTCGATCAAGCATTTCGGCAACGTCAACGCCGCCGAGAAGAGCCTCGGCATCGACATTGACGGAGTCGATGGCGAGAGCCCGTTCAGCGGTCCGGTCTCAGTGATCTTCGGCAATGTCGACGGCGGCGATCCGGACTTCATGCTGGTTTTCGTCAACACGCCGATCCTCGGCTTCGGCGATTTCATTCCCTGAGGTCACAAGAGGTTCGCCCTGGCGGATTCGAAGAAGGGCGCTCCGGCATCGGCCGGGGCGCCCTTTTTCTTGCGGACGGCGGCCAGGCTCAGGCGGCCGCGGCGATCCCGTTGCGGCACTTCATCAGCGGCTGGATCCGCGTCCCGAAGGCCTCGGTGCCCTCGATGAAGTCGTCGAAGACGAGCAGGACCCCGCCCGTGTTCGGCACCGTCGACGCCTCGTCGAGCATTCGGGCGATGGTCTCGTAGGAGCCGACGAGGGTGCCCATGTTGAGATTGACCGCGCTCTCGCGGTCGGCGAGCTGGCGGACGTTGGTGGTGGAGGAGGTCTTGTCGGCCGCGCCCTGGGCGCCGAGCCAGGCCACGGCCTCCTCGTCGACGCCTTCGCGATAGGAGATCCATTTCTCCATCGCCTCCTCGTCTGTCTCGGCGGCGATGACCATGAAGAGGGCATAGATCCGGACGTCGCGCCCGGTCTTTGCGGTCGCCGCCATCAGCCGCTCGTTGTTCGAGGCGAAGGCTTTGGGCGTGTTGACCCCCTTGCCGAGGCAGAAGGCGTAGTCGGCATATTGGGCCGAGAAAGCGAGGCCCTCGTCGGACGAGCCGGCGCAGATGATCTTCATCTCGCCTTCGGGGAGCGGCCGGACCCGGCAATCCTCCATCTGATAATATTGGCCCTTGAAGTTGGAGACGCCGGTCTCCCACAGCTCGCGCAGGATCTGCGCATATTCGCCCAGCATCGTGTAGCGATTGCGGAAATGCTCGTCGCCCGGCCAGCAGCCCATCTGCGAATATTCGGGGCGCTGCCAGCCGGTGATCAGGTTCAGCCCGAAGCGGCCGTCGCTGATCGAGTCGATCGTGTTGCACATGCGGGCGCAGAAAGCGGGCGGGATCACCAGGGTGGGGCAGGTGGCGTAGATCCTGATCTTCTCGGTGATCGCGGCGAGCCCAGCCATCAGGGTGAAGCTTTCGAGATTATGCTCCCAGAATTCGGTCTTGCCGCCGAAGCCGCGCAGCTTGATCATCGAGAGCAGGAAATCGACGCCATATTTTTCGGCGCGCAGCGCGATCTCGCGGTTGAGATCGAAGCTCGGCATATATTGCGGTGCGTTTTCAGAGATCAGCCAGCCATTGTTGCCGATCGGCACGAAGATCCCGACTTCCATGCGATGCTCTCCCCCTGAATTGCTCAGCCCCTCCCGACGTGGGCCACGCTGGCGATCTCGACGACCAGCCCAGGCTTCACCAGGCCGCACTGGATGCAGTAGCGAGCCGGCTTCGCGCCTGGGAAGAACTCTGCGTAGACGGAGTTCATCGCCGGATAGTCGGCCCAGTCGGTCAGGAAGATGTGGTTGAAGGCGACATCCTCGAGGCTGGCGCCGGCGCTCTCGAGGACGGTCCGGATGGTCTCGAGCACGTGGCGGGTCTGTTTGGCCGCGTGGCCGGGATGGAGGACGGTCCCGCCCTCGCCGAGGGCGAGCGTGCCCGACACGTAGATCGTGTCCCCGGCCCGGGTCGCCGCCGAATAAGGCGCGATCGGGGTCGGGAACTGGGGCGGGTTGATCGGATCGAACGGCATTGAGCTTTCCCCTTTAAGCGTCTGCGATCTGGCCGAAGGCGCCGCAGAAATCGGCGACGGTCGAGACCCAGCCGAAGAAGGTCTCGACATTGTAGATTGCCGCGCGCTGGACGAAGTCCGGTCCGGCCTGGTGGGTCGCGTCCTCGAGCAGGATCCCGAAATATTCGAGGAAGAAGCCGTCCCGAAGCGTCGATTCGACGCAGACGTTGGTGGCGATGCCCGTGAAGACGAGGTTGCGGATCCCGCGGGCGCGCAGAAGCCCGTCGAGCTGCGTGTGAAAGAAGCCGGAATAGCGCGGCTTGGGGACGACGATGTCGCCGTCCTTGGGCGCCAGCGCCTCGACCAATTCATAGTCCCAGCCGCCGCGGGCGAGCAGCTTGCCCTGAAGCTCGGGCCGCGCGCGCATCGTCTTCAACGCGTTGGACTTGTGCCAGTTGGGCGAGCCCGGGCCGCCCGCCTCGACATAATCCGCATCCCAGCCGTTCTGGAAATAGATGATCGGGATCCGTGCCGCGCGCGCCGTTGCGATCACCTTGGCGGTCTGCTCGATCACCTTCGCGGCGCCCGAAATGTCGAAGCCGGCGAGATCGAGATAGCCGCCGGGCGAGGCATAGGCATTCTGCATGTCGACGACGATGAGGGCGGTCGCCTCGGCATCGACGCGGATCGGTTCGGGCCGGGCGGGAAGGGTGACCAGGCGCCGCGCGCCCGCTTCCTCCACTCCTGCCGACGCTGTCGTCATGCCGTCTCCCCCGGATCAATCTCCGACAGAAAGGCCGAGGTTACAAGGGGTGCGGGCCTCTGAACGCGAAGTCGGAGATCGGCTTGCGATCGCTTGGGAATTCCCGGACCCGCTGCCTCTCGTCGAGGATTGCGGGGTCGCCGATCCGGCCGATCGCCACGGCGGCGTTTAGGTGGACGGTCTCCGGAAGCCTGAGCTCGTCGCGCGCCCGCTCATATTGGATGCCGGACATGCCGTGCGCGAAATAGCCCATGCGCGCCGCCTGCAAGGCCAGCGACGCCCAGGCTGCGCCTGCGTCGAAGCTGTGGGTCGAAGACGGCTTTGGATTGCCGTGGCGGTCCAGCGTCGGGAATTCGTCGGACAGGACGTAGACCAAGGCCGATGCGCTGTGGGCCCAGCTTTGGTTCCAGGGAATGAGCAGGTCGAGGAACAGCGCCCAATCGGGATCGCTGCGGCGCGAATAGAGGAAGCGCCAGGGCTGGCTGTTGAAGGCCGAAGGGGCCCAGCGCGCGGCCTCGAACATTGCGAGCAGGTCCGCCTCGGGCATGTCCGCCATGTCGAAGGCGCGTGGAGACCAGCGCTCGAGGAACAGAGGGTCGATCGGGTGATCAGCGCGGCGTTCGGCCATGGCGCGCTCGTAGCAGCTTGCGCGGGCTCTTCACAACGGCCCCGAGGTCCTCGAAAGAGGAGGGATGGGGCGCCGTCTCACACCGCTTGCCAGGCTCGAAGGCGATCAGCTCAGGGCGTCCGCCCCCCGGGAGCATGCGGCGCTGTCCGCTTCCGCGGGAACGGGCAAGACCCATGTCCTCACCGCCCGCGTGCTTCGCCTGCTTCTGTCGGGCGTCGATCCGGCCTCGATCCTCTGCCTCACCTTCACCAAGGCCGGCGCCGCGGAGATGGCGGAGCGCATCCACGCGCGCCTCGCTTATTGGGTGCGGCTCAAGGATTCGGACCTCGGCCTGGAGCTGGTCGCACTCGGCGAGAGCCCGGGCCCCGAGATGCGCGAGCGGGCACGAACCCTGTTCGCCCGGGTCCTCGACGCGAAGGGTGGCGGCCTCCGTATCCAGACCATCCACGCTTTCGCCCAGGGCCTGCTCGCCGCCTTCCCGGCCGAGGCGGGGCTGGTTCCCGGCTTCCGCCCGCTCGAGGGGCGCGAGGAGCAGATCCTGGCGCGATCGACGCTCGCGGATCTCCTCGTTCGCGCCGAGAAGGGTGGCGATCTGCCGCTGATCCGGGACGTCCAGGCGCTCAGCCACCGAATGGGCGAGGGGGGCGCCGAGGGCTTCCTGATGGCCTGCGCCCGCGCGCCCGAGGCGATGGCCGAGCTCGGCCCGCGCGAAGGGATCGGTCCGCGCCTCCGCCGCGTCTTCGATCTCCCCTCCGGAAGCCTCGACGAAGCCCTGGCCGAAGCGTGCTGCGACGCGTTGTTCGACGTCGCTTCTCTTCGTCGGATCGGCGCGCTGAACGCTGCCTGGGCGAGCGCGCGCGGCATGGAACGGGCGAGCCTTTGCGAGCGCTGGCTCGACGCGTCGCCCGCCGAACGCGCGGCCCTGCTCGACCAGCTCCATCTCGTCTGGGCCAAGGCGGACGGCGAAATTCGAAGCTTCGGCAAGGGCCAGGCCCCGCAAGATCCGGATTATGCGGAGCTCGCGACTGCAGCCTTTGAATGCTGCGCGCGGCTGATGCGGATGCGCAAGGTCGCGGCTCTCGTCGATTGCCTAGCGGCCGGGCTTCGGGCTGGGCAGAGCTTTGCGCGCGCTTATGCCGAGGCGAAGCGCGGCCACGGCGTCGTCGATTTCGACGATCTCATCCGCTGGACCGAGCGGCTGCTGCTCGAGCCCGGAATGGGCGAATGGGTGCGCTACAAGCTCGACCAGGCGACCGATCATATCCTCGTCGACGAGGCGCAGGACACCAACGAGGCGCAGTGGAACATCGTCCGCGCCATCGCCTCGGAATATTTCGCGGGCGCGGGCGCCAGCCACCAGCGGCGGACAATCTTCACGGTCGGCGACTACAAGCAGGCGATCTTCGGGTTCCAGGGCACCGATCCGCAAAGCTTCGATGTCGCCCGCGCCTGGTTCGATCGCGCCGCGCGCGGCGTCGAGCGCGACTTCCTCGATCTCTCGATGGACCGCAGCTTCCGCTCTTCGCCGCCGGTGCTGGAGGCGGTCGACCGGCTGCTCGCCGATCTCGGCCCCGGGGCACTCGGCCTGCCGCGCCGTCCCAACCCGCACGAAAGCCACCGGCCCGAGCGGGGCGGATCGGTCACTTTGTGGAAGCCCTTCTCCGCCGAGAGCGACGCGGACGGCGAGGAGGAAGGGGAGGAGGGCTGGGTCAGCGACACGGTCCGCCGCTATGCGGCAAGCCTCGCGCGGCGGATCCGCGGCTGGCTCGACCAGCCTTTCCGGGTCGAGAGCAAGGGGCGCGCGCTCCGGCCGGAGGACATATTGATCCTCGTCCGGCGACGCGGCGATCTCGCCTCGCTTCTGGTCGCGCGACTGCACGCCGAGGGCGTGCCGGTCGCGGGCGTCGACCGGCTGCTGCTTTCGGCGCCGCTTGCGGTGCAGGACCTTCTCGCGGCGGCGCGCTTTGCCGTGCAGCCGCTCGACGACCTCAATCTGGCCGCCTTGCTGGTCTCGCCTTTGTTCGGCTGGAGCCAGGACGACCTGTTCGCCCATGCGCATGGACGGAGCGGCCATCTCTGGCCGCATCTGCGCGCGGCCGCGACAAACGATCTGTCGGGTCTCCACTACCTCCTCGCCATGGCGGATTTCGAGACTCCGCATGGCTTCTTCGAGCGCATCCTCTCCGGCCCGCTCGACGGAAGGCGCAGGCTGCTCGAGCGGCTCGGGGTGGAGGCTTCGGACCCGATCGACGAGCTTCTTGCCGGAGCGCTAGAGTTCGAGAAGACCGGGCGCCCCTCGCTGGAGGCGTTCCTCGACTGGTTCGCACGCGGCGATGTGGAGATCGTCCGCGACCCTTCGGCGCCGCTCGACGCGGTCCGGGTGATGACGGTCCACGGCTCCAAGGGCCTCCAGTCGCCGCTCGTCATTCTCGCCGACGCCTGCGCCGATCCGGACCGCAAGGGCGGCGGCTTCGGCGCTTCGATCACCGAGTTCGCCATTCCGGACGGGCCGACCGTCCCGGTGCTCCGGCCGCGCAAGGACGAGCTCGCCGAGCCGCTGAAATCGCAGGTCGAGGCGCGCGACGTCCGCGAGCGCGAGGAGCATTGGCGGCTGCTCTATGTGGCGATGACCCGGGCCGAGGAGCGGCTCTATGTCGGCGGCGCGCTCAGCCTGCTCGACCGCAACGGACCGCCGGCCGCGAGCTGGTATGCGGCGATCGAGGCGGCCCTCCGCGGGCTTGGCGTCGAATGGACCGAGGAGGAGCTCCGCCACGGCATGGCCGAGACCGCCGAAGCCCGCGAGCGGCGACGCGCGATCCCGCCGCCCGCGCTCCCCGACTGGATTCGCCGCCCGGCGCCTGCCGAACCG
>JAEWCW010000183.1 GCA_023390415.1 Pseudomonadota bacterium
GAGCCGCACAGGCCAGGAACAGGTGCTCTATGTCGGTACGAATGGCTTTGGCGCAGCTCTGTGCATGCGCATGCGGCGGTGCAATCATCGGCGGAAGCGCCGTGCACGTTGCCGAAAATCCGCCGTCCCGCCCGGCGATCGTGCAGAAGGCCAAGGCGCGCACCACGACGACGACTCGCCGTGCCACCGTGCACCGGCGGTCGACGGCGCGCCGCGCGGCCGTTCGCCGCACCGTTCGGCGGGTGAGCTGCACGACTCCGCGCGAACGCGTCACCACCCGCACCATCACCGAGGCGGCCCCGCCGCCCTACATGCCGCCTCCCCCGCCGCCCTTTGCAGGGTCGACCGGCGGCGTGCCCGCAGTCGTCGTCGGCGGCTCGGGCGGTGGCGGCTTCGGCTTCGGCGGCGGCTTCTTCTCGGGCGGCTTCTTCGGCGGCTCGTCGAGCGGCAACGTCTTCTTCACCGCGTCGACTTCGACCTCGGCCGGCTCCACCTCGACCTCGACGTCGAGCGGCGTGTCGACCTCGAGCTCGACGAGCAGCTCGTCCTCGACCTCGTCGGCTTCATCCTCGTCGACCTCCTCATCGACGTCGAGCTCGACCTCGTCGTCGAGCGGCGGTCACAAGGTGCCGGCGCCGCCGATGATGCTGCTGTTCGGCGCGGCCGCGGCCGGCCTCGTCCTCCGCGAGCGGCGGGCGCGCAAGACCGCCTGATTTGAGGCAAGCGCAACGAAAAGGCCCCGCCGGCATCTCCGGCGGGGCCTTTTTCACGTCGTTTATTCGTGGGCGACGAGGACCTTCTCGATCTCCGGCACCGGCATGTTGGTGAGGTCCTTCGGGATCTCCGCGGCGAGCCGCTTCTCGACCTCCTTGTGATAATGTTTGCGCATCTCGCCCAGCGTCTTGGGCGGCGCGACGACGACCAGCTGGTCATAGCTGTTGCGAAGCGCCAGCCGCTTCAGCATGTCCGCAGCCTCGGCGGCGAAGCGGTCCTTCTCCAGCTGGTGGAAGTCGGTTTCCTCATAGGCGCTGCGGCCGACCCCGCCGACCGGCGTGTGGCGGCGCCCGGCCTCGTCGGTCTTGAGGTCGACGTTCGCCGGCACCTCCTGCTCGCGATAGCGTTCGACGGTCAGCTGCGGGAATTCCGCGTCCCCTTCGTTCCTGAAGAAGAGCATCTTCTCGCCGTCCGCGACCATGACGTAGCTCTTGTGGGGAAGCCGCATCGATTTCTCCTTTTCTTTTCTCATCTGACCAACGCGGCAGCGGCTGCGCGGTTGCCGCTTCCCCTACCGTGCTTGCCGCAAGCGGCGGCGCCCGGCATAGCGGCGGGCGATGCGGATCCTTCTGACCAACGATGACGGGGTGAACGCGCCTGGCCTCGCGCTCCTGGAGCGGGTCGCCCGCACCTTCTCCGACGACGTCTGGATCGTCGCGCCGACCGAGGAGCAGTCCGGCGCCGGCCATTCGCTCACCCTCACCGTCCCGGTGCGCCTCAGGAAGCTTGGCGATCGCCGCTTCTGCGTCACCGGCACGCCGACGGACGCGGTGATGATGGGCCTCGCCGAGATCATGAAGGACCTGCGGCCCGACGTTCTCCTGTCCGGGATCAATCGCGGCGCCAATCTCGGCGAGGACGTCACCTATTCGGGCACCGTCTCCGCCGCGATGGAGGGCGCGCTCGCCGGCATTCCTTCGATCGCGCTCAGCCAGAGCTATGCCCGCCAGGGCATGGGCGACACGGTGCCCTTCGCAACCGCCGAGGCCTGGGCCGAGCGGGTGCTTCGCCCGCTGCTCGATACGGCGATGGCGCCGCGCACCTTGGTCAACGTCAACTTTCCCGCGCTTCCCCCGGACGAGGTCAAGGGCGTCCGGGTCGTCCGCCAGGGCCTTCGCGATTACGGGCGCCTGAAGATCGACCGCCGAGTGGATCCGCGCGGCTTCGGCTATTACTGGTTCGGCCTCGGGCCGATGATCGAGACTCCCGGCCACATGACCGATCTCGAGGCGATCGCCGACGGCTTCGTCTCGGTCACCCCCCTCCACCTCGATCTCACCCACGAACCGTCGCTCGCCGCGATGGCGGATTTGTTCGGCTGATGCGCCTGAGGCCGCGCGGCCCCGATCACGTCCTCCTCCGCCGAAAGGCGGCGCTTCCGGTCTGGGCACAGCTCGGCTGGCGGGTCGGGCTCGTTCTCGGCCTCCTCGCCTTCGTCGTCTTCCTGCACTGGATCGAGCGCGACGGGCTTCGCGACAATTTCGACGGCCATGTCAGCTTCGTGGACGTCATCTATTTCACGATGATCAGCATCACCACGACCGGCTATGGCGACATCGTCCCGACCGGCGATCACACCCGCCTGTTCGATGCGCTGGTCGTCACCCCCATTCGAATCTTCTTCGTGCTCATCTTCATCGGCACCGCCTACACCTTCGTGTTGCGGCGAACCTGGGACAAATGGCGTATGGAAAAGCTCCAGCGAACCCTCACCGGCCATGTCGTCGTCGCCGGCGCCGGGACGACCGGCGGCGAGGCGGTCGACGAGCTCATCGCCCGCGGCATCGCGCCCGCAAGCATCGTCGTCATCGATTGCGAGGAAGAGGCGCTCGAGCGCCCCGAATCCCTGGGTTGCCTCGTCCTCGTCGCCGACGCGACTCGCGACAAGGTGCTCCAGGAGGTCCGGATCGCAAGCGCGAGCGCGATGATCGTCAGCGCCGGCCGCGACGACACATCGGTCCTGATCACCCTCACCGCGCGCCACCTCGCGCCCGACATCCCGATCAGCGTCGTCGTCAAGAACGAGGATAACGAGCTTCTCGCCCGCCAGGCGGGCGCGACCACGGTGATCAATCCGGTCAGCTTCGCCGGGCTGCTGCTCGCAAGCTCCACCCACGGCCCGCACCTTTCCGACTATCTCGCCGACCTCGCCTCCAGCTCGGGCCGGGTCCAGCTGGGCGAGCGGCCGGCGCGGCCGGAGGAGCTCGGCAAGCCCCTCTCGGCGATCCGGGACGGCCTTGGCGTCCGCATCTACCGGAACGGGGTGCCCCACGGCTTCTGGGAGCCGGAGGCGCAGAGCCTCAGCGATGGCGACGTGATCGTCGAGATCGTCCCCACCGCCGCCGTCGAGGCGGAGGGCCTCGCCTAGATTCTCACCTGGCTTCCGACCTCCACCACGCGGTTGGCGGGGAGGCTGAAGAATTCCATCGCGCTTTCGGCGTTGCGCATCATCCAGGCGAACAGGCGTTCGCGCCACACTGCCATGCCGCGCACGTTCGAGCCGAGCAGGGTCTGGCGGCTGAGGAAGAAGCTGGTGTCCATCATCCTGAACGGCAGCCCGCAGGTCGACACCTGCTCCAGCGCAGCGGGCACGTTCATCTCTTCCATGAAGCCGAAGCGCAGGACGATCCGGTAGAAGCCGCCGCCATATTCCTTGACCTCGACCCGCCGCGAGTCGTCGACCGTCGGCACGTCCTGGATGTCCACGGTGAGGAAGATGCAGCGCTCGTGGATGACCTTGTTGTGCTTCAGATTGTGCAGGAGCGCGTGCGGCACGCCGTCATTTTGCGAGGTCATGAAAACGGCAGTGCCAGGCACCCTGACCGCGGACTTTGTCGCGGACTTGATGAACAGGGCGACCGGAATCTCGCCTTCGCGGAGCTGCTGCTTGAGCAATTTCCGGCCGGTCGCCCAGGTCGTGAGGAAGGTGAAGGCGACAAGGCCGACGAGCAGCGGGAACCAGCCGCCGTCCGGCACCTTCAGCAGGTTCGCAGCGAAATAGGCGGTGTCGACGATGAGGAAGAGGCCGATCAGGGCGCCGGCAAGCCACTTGTTCCAGCGCCACAGCGAGAAGAGCACGACCGCGAGCAGCAACGTGTCGATGAACATCGCGCCGGTAACCGCGATTCCATAGGCCGCGGTGAGGTTCGACGAATTCTGGAAGACCAGCACCAGCAGGGTCACCATCACGCAGAGCGCCCAGTTGATCGACGGGATGTAGATCTGGCTGAACGCTGCGGCGCTGGTGTGCTGGATCCTGAGGCGCGGGATGAAGCCGAGGTGGATCGCCTGCTGGGTGACCGAGAAGGCGCCGGAGATCACGGCCTGCGATGCGATCACCGTCGCCGCGGTGGCAATGAAGACCAGCGGCAGGCGGAACCAGTCCGGCGCGAGCAGGAAGAAGGTGCTTGCTGCGCCCGGCACGGCGCCGTCGAGCACCGTCGGATTGGCGAGCAGGAAGGCCCCCTGGCCGAGATAGTTGAGCATGATCGCCGGCAGGACGAAATAGATCCAGGCCGCCTTGATCGGCCGCCGTCCGAAATGGCCCATGTCGGCGTAGAGCGCCTCGGCGCCGGTGACCGCGAGCACGACCGAGCCCAGCGAGACGAAGGCGAGGAACTGCTCCTCGACGAAGAACATCACCGCATAAGTGGGCGACAGCGCCTGGAGGATGCTCGGATCGCGCACGATATGGCCGAGGCCGAGCACCGCCAGCGTGATGAAATAGACCCCGATGATCGGCCCGAACCAGGCGCCCACCGCAGCCGTGCCGTGGCGCTGGATCATGAACAGGCCGACCAGGATGCCGACGGCGATCGGAAGCACGAAGGGCTGCAGCCCGGCCTGGACGACGACCAGGCCCTCGACCGCCGAGAGCACCGAGACCGCCGGGGTTATCATCGAATCGCCGTAGAAGAGCGCGCAGGCGAACACCCCGAGGAGGACGATCCCCGAGCCCCATCGGACCCCCTCCGTCTTGCGCGAGATCAGCGCGAGCAAGGCGAGCGAGCCGCCCTCCCCCTTATTGTCCGCGCGCATCAGGATGAGGACGTATTTCAGCGTCACCACGATCATCATCGACCAGAAGATGAGGCTGAGGACGCCGAGCACATGGAGCCGGTCGACCGGCAGCGGATGGTGGCCGGCGAAGGTCTCGCGGAAGGCGTAGAGCGGCGAGGTTCCGATGTCGCCGAAGACGATGCCGATCGCACCGATCGAGAGCTTCAGAAGCCCCGCACTCCGGTCATGCGGGTTCGCGGGCACGCCCACCGATGGCTCGGCGGCTGCGATATCCCCCTGATCTTGCACCCGGTCCGTCACTGAAACCGCGTCTCCGCCCCGGCCTCGTCTAGGCCGCGCGGCGCCCTAGGCCAAGTCGGGGTGCGGGTAAAGCGGCACGAGCAGGGCTTTGTTCCGTTCCAGTATCGTTGCGCTCAGCGGCGGACGTCGGGCGCAGGCTGCGTCCCCTCGGTGGGCCCCACCACCCGCGGCCAACCGTCGCGCCATTCCAGCCGGTCGATCAGCATCACCCGGCGGGTGTTGACGTCGTCCGTGGGCCGAGTCCGCGGGCGGCGCGAGTCGACGGCGTGGTAGAGGATCCAGTCCGTACCGGCCGAATCACGCACGATGCTGTTGTGGCCGGGCCCGATCCAATTGCCCTGCGCCGTCAGGATCGGCTCGGGAAGCACCTCGAAGGGCCCGGTCGCGCTTCGCGAGCGCGCGACCATCGCGGCGTAATGGATGTTCGGGCCGCAGCAATTGTCCCCCGAGAAGAAGAGATAATAATAAGGCGACTGCCAGATCACCCAGGCGCCTTCGACGAGCCGCCGGTAATTGGTCGGGTCGTCGGTTTGATCGACCGCGACGAGATCGAGGGCCTGGCTCCCCGGCGCGAACGAGATCCGGTCCTCGGCGAGCTCCTGCACCTTGATCGGCCCGAATCCCGAGCCCCAGTAGAGCAGGCGCCGTCCCGTCTCGGGATCGTCGAAGGCCATCGGATCGATGTTGACGAAGCCCGGGCCGCACTGGAGCGGCCGACCGCTGTCGGTGAACGGCCCTTCCGGCCGCTCGGCGGTGGCGACAGCGAGGCAGAGACCGCGGCTCTCGTCGCTGAGCGCGGCATCGGGCTTGGCCGAATAATAAAGATAATAGCGCCCGCCATGCTGCACGACGTCGGGCGCCCAGAAGTCCTGCGTGCGCGAGGCCCAGGAGGGCTTGGCCGGAAGCGCGTCCCCGAGATGCTCCCAGGCGACCAGATCCCTCGAGCGGGCGACCTGGATGTTGATCGTCCGCCCGTCCGCGCCGGTCGTCTGGGTGGCGTAGGAATAATAATAGCCGTCCGTCCCGCGCAGCACGGCAGGGTCGGGAAAATCGCGGTCGAGCACCGGGTTGGCGAAGGCGGCGGCGGGCGGTGCCGCTGTCTGCGGCGCGCTGGCGCAAGCGGCAAGCGACAGCAAGGCGGCGAATGCGGCGATCATCCTCATTTCGCTTCTCTCGCACGGCGCGGCTCGGATAGAGAAGCTTGAATTCCTGGGGGAGTGGATGGCGCGGACCGCATCGAAGCCGAAGACCAGCGACGGGGCCGAACGGCGCCGCCTGTTCGGCGGCCTGTTCCGCCCGCCGCCCCGTTTCGCGCCCGAGATGGAGGCCGCGTTCGAGGCGGAAGCGGTCGAGCGCTCGGTCGCGGCGCGCCGCGCGACCATCTTCCTCGTCCTGCTCGTCTGGGTCGCCTATTTCGGCTGGGACGTGTTCCACTCCTACCGCAACAAGGAGATGCGGGCCTTCCTGCCCGAAATCTTCGCGCTCCGGCTGGTCGGCGCCGTCTGGATCGGCATTTCGGCCCTGGCGCTGGTCCGCCGCGCGTCGACCCCGCGCATGACCAACCTCGTTCTCGCCTCGTGCCTGGCGGCGCTCTACGTGCTCGCGCTGCTGATGGTCGCCGAGACCCCCTTCCCCTACAATTACCAATTCTACTTCATCTGCCTGCCGCTGATCATGATGTTCATGCTCGGCCTGTTCGGCACCCAGTCGCGCACGCTCTACGCGCTCGCCGGCTTCGCAGTCGCCGCCAGCTTCGCCCTCCTCCCTTTCGCCCAGATCCGCGAATGGAATCCGGGCGCGGACAAGACGTTCGACTATCTGCTTTTCCCGGCCTGGAACTATTATTTCCTGGCCTCCCTGCTCTATCTCGCGAGCTTCGCGCTCATCGCATGCGCGATCGCGGTCGAGCGCGAGCGCTCCGCGCGCCAGGTCTTCGCGCGCGAGCGGGATCTTGAGGCCTTGAACCAGGCGCTGCGCGATTCCGAGCGCGACACCCAGGCCAAGACTGCCGCTTTGGTCAAGGCGAAGGACGAGCTTCGAGCGCTCGCCGAGAGCCGCAACGTCGCCAAGTCCAAGTTCCTCGCCGACGCCGCCCACGACCTTCGCCAGCCGATGCAGGCGCTGACCACCCTGCTCGGCGCCGCCCGCCATGCACTCGACCGCGGCGACGTCGCCAAGTCCTCCGAGCTGCTCGGCCTCGCGGACGATGCCTCGCGCCTCACCCGCAACTCGTTCAATGCGGTGCTCGAAATTTCCCGCCTCGAATCGGGGTTCGTCACCGCCGACTACAGCCAGTTCGATCTCGGCACCTTGGTCGAGGAAGCCGTCGCGCCGTGCCTGCCCTTCGCCGAAGAGCGCGGGGTCGAGGTCCGCTGCCGCTGGCGGCGCGACCGGCCGGTCTATGTGCGCAGCGACCGCCACCTCCTCGCCCGGGTGATCTCGAACCTCGTCTCCAACGCGATCAAATATGGCGATCCGGCGAAGAAGCAGGCGGTGATCGTCGGGATCGTCGGCTTCTCCAACCGCGCCCGGATCGACGTCGTCGACAACGGCGTCGGCATCGCCGAGGAGGACTGGCCGAAGGTCTTCCAGCCCTTCGTCCAGCTCGGCAATCCGGAGCGCGACCGCGAGAAGGGCGTCGGCCTCGGCCTCTCGATCGTCAACGCGGTCCTTCCTCTGCTCTCGGAGCACCGGCTCGACATGCGCTCTACAGCCGGCCGCGGCACACGATTCTCGCTAGAAGTGCCGCGGGTCGAGTCGGCCGGCGCGGACGATGCGGCGCGCGCCGCGCCGCTGGTGCCGGCGCCCGACCTCGCCGGCACCTACCTCCTTTACGTCGAGGACGACCCGCTCGTCCGCCAGGCTACAGCGGCCCTGTTCGAGACCAGCGAGATCCTGTTCGAGGCCTATGGCTCCTATGCCGAACTGGAGGCGGCGCTTCCGAGCCTCGAGCGCATCCCTGATCTCGTCGTCACCGATTATCGGCTTCCGGAGGGGCGCACCGCGCGCGACATCGTCAAGGCGACGACGAAGCAGTTCGATTCGCCGCTGCCTTTGCTCGTCGTCACCGGCGAGATGAGCTCGTTCCGGCGCGGCGGCTGGCTGGGCAAGGGCAAGGTGCTCCGGAAGCCGATCGCGCCCGAGACCCTGATCGCTGAGATCAGCGCGCTTGCTGGACCGCAGCAGCGGGCGGCGGAATGACGATCCCGCGGCGCGAGACCTCGATCAGCAGCTCGGTCCGGCGCACCACTTTGAACAGGCGGAACAGGCGCGGGAGATAGTCCTTGCGCACCGTCCCCTCCTCGATCCCCATGTTCCGGGCGATCGATTTGTTGGGAAGGCCCTGGCAGACATAATAGAGGACTTCGAGCGAGCGGCCGCCGATGCCGAGCGACTCCGCCGAGACGGTCGCCGGCGCGGCCGGCGCTGCCGGCGTGAACCCGCCGCGGCCGATCACGTTGGCAGGCAGGAAGATGCTGCCCTGGAAGACCGTGTCGAGCGCGCGGCGAAACAGGCCTTCGCTGTCCATGTCCTTCAAGATGTAGCCGGAGGCGCCCTCGTTAAGGCACTCCATCACCAGCTCCTTTTCGGAGCGCCCCGACAGCATGATTGCGCGCGTATCGAGCTCTTGGCTGCGCAGGTGGCGGAGGAAATCGAGTCCGGAGCGGCCGCCCTTCAGGTCGATGTCGAGGAAGGCGATGTCGAACGCCTCCTTCTCCACCCGGGCCACCGCCTCGTCAAAGGAGGCGGCCTCCTGGATCTGCGCCCGCGGTTCGGTGATCTGGATGAGCTCGCGCATCCCGGCACGGACCAGGGCCTGGTCCTCCAGCAGCAGGATCGAAAGGGGCGCGGCGCCGCTCATGAATTGAACCTAGCCGCGGAGGCCTCGGCGGGCCACCCGACACTTGTCGGATGAACGCCCAAGGGCATCTGTCGGGGGCCTTTTCCGACACAAGCGGGAATGAAAGCGGCGGGGCAAGCGGCGACAAAGCGGCATCGGCGGGCAACGCCGAACGACACGGACACAGACCCAGGGAGCCCAGATATGTTTCACTTCCGCAGCCTCGCCCTCGCCGCCGCGGCCGTCGCCGGCCTCGCCGCGATCCCCGCCGCCGCACAGAGCGCCGACGGCAACGACCGCCGCATCCTCATCGAGAACCGCTCCGGCCAGGCCATCGTCTATGTCTACGGATCGCCGACCACCGAAAGCTCGTTCGGCGCCGACCGGATCCCGGACCGGGTGCTCGCCAACGGCCAGCGCACGATCGTCAATTTCGACAATGGCAGCCGCGCCTGCATGTGGGACCTGCGCGCCACACTCGCGGACGGCCGCAACGTGGATCGGATGAACGTCAACGTCTGCCGCGTCAGCCGCTGGACGATCGACCGTAGCGAAAACAGCCTCAACTGACCCGACGGGGATCGACCGCGGGAGGCGCCGGAACGCGCGCCTCCCGCTTGCCCGTCGGTGGAGCAGGGCCTAGCGCAGCCCCATGAACCGGCGGATCCTTCTTTCCGGCGCCTTACTCGCCGCGACCGGCGTCGCGCTCGGCGCCTTCGGCGCCCATGCCCTGCGGGGCATCCTCCACCCCGCCGCAGCCGGCTGGTGGCAGACCGCCGTTCAATGCCAGATGTGGCATGCCCTTGCGCTCGTGGCGCTCGGCGCGGCGCCGCTGCAGCGGCTCGCGCTCGCCGCGTGGCTGATCGGCGGCGGAGCGCTGATCTTCTCCGGCTCGCTCTACGTGATGGCGCTCACCGATCTTCGCGTCCTCGGCATGGTCACGCCCGTCGGCGGGCTGCTGATGATCCTCGGCTGGCTTGCCCTCGCCTGGAGCGCTGCGCGCGCGCCGAAACACTGATTCAGGTCAGTCCTTTCCTTTGCCGCGAAAGCCGCTTTGGGTTATGCAAATGTTCGGGGACGGGAGAGAGTCGCGGACGCGCCGACTCTCGGCGAGACGCCTCGGCATGCCGAGGCGTTTCGTTTGCCGGGAACCCTTCGCAAGCTCCCTCGTTTAAGC
>JAEWCW010000193.1 GCA_023390415.1 Pseudomonadota bacterium
CCGCAGCGCCGCGCGCGGGTGATGTTCAACTTCAAGGCGCTGGTCGAGCAGAACATGGAGGAGCTCGCCCAGATCCTCTCCTCCGAGCACGGCAAGGTCATCGCCGACGCCAAGGGCGACATCCAGCGCGGCCTCGAGGTGATCGAATATGCCTGCGGGATCCCCCACGCGCTGAAGGGCGAATATACGCAGGGCGCCGGACCCGGGATCGACGTCTATTCGATGCGCCAGCCTTTGGGCGTCGTCGCCGGGATCACGCCGTTCAACTTCCCGGCGATGATCCCGATGTGGATGTTCGGCGTCGCCATCGCCTGCGGCAACGCCTTCATCCTCAAGCCCTCCGAGCGCGACCCGACCGTTCCGGTCCACCTCGCCGAATTGATGAAGGAGGCCGGCCTCCCCGACGGCATCCTCCAGGTCGTCCACGGCGACAAGGAGATGGTCGACGCGATCCTCGACCATGACTCGATCAAGGCGATCAGCTTCGTCGGCTCGTCCGACATCGCGCAATATATCTACTCCCGCGGCACCGCGAACGGGAAGCGGGTCCAGGCCTTCGGCGGCGCCAAGAATCACGGCATCGTCATGCCCGACGCGGACATCGACCAGGTCGTCAACGACCTCGCCGGGGCCGCCTTCGGCTCGGCCGGCGAGCGCTGCATGGCGCTCCCGGTGGTCGTCCCGGTCGGCGAGAAGACGGCGAACGAGCTTCGCGAGGCGCTGATCCCGGCGATCCGCAAGCTCCGCGTCGGAATCTCGACCGACGCCGAGGCCCATTACGGCCCGGTCGTCACCGCCGCCCACAAGGCGCGGATCGAGGATTATATCCAGATGTGTGCCGACGAGGGCGGCGAGCTGGTCGTCGACGGCCGCGGCTTCACCCTCCAGGGCCACGAGCAGGGCTTCTTCGTAGGCCCGACCTTCTTCGATCATGTGAAGCCGCATTTCCGCTCCTACCAGGAGGAGATTTTCGGTCCGGTCCTGCAGATGGTCCGCGCGACGAGCTTCGAGGATGCGGTCCGCCTCCCCTCCGAGCACCAGTACGGCAACGGAGTCGCCATCTTCACCCGCAACGGCCATGCGGCGCGTGAGTTCGCGGCGCGGGTCAATGTCGGCATGGTCGGAATCAACGTGCCGATCCCGGTGCCGGTCGCCTACCACACGTTCGGCGGCTGGAAGCGCTCGGGCTTCGGCGACATCGACCAGCACGGGCCGGAGGGCGTGCGCTTCTGGACCAAGGTCAAGAAGGTCACCCAGCGCTGGCCGGACGGCTCGGTGACCGGCGAGAATGCCTTCGTCATCCCCACGATGGGCTGAGCCGATGACCATGTACCGCGTATTCGCCGCAGCAGCGGCCCTGTCGCTCGCCGCCTGCGGCACCGAACCGGCACCGGAAGCCAATGTCGCGGCAAACGACGCCGTCGTGGAAGCGTCGGCGCCGAGCCCAGCGCCCTCGGCCAATGCCACCAACGCCGTCGCGTCGGCCGCCCGAGCCATTCCGGTATTGCTCCGCGGCCGCTGGGGCCTGACCGCCGAGGACTGCACCTCGACCCGCGGCGACGCCAAGGGCCTGCTCGAGATCGGCGAAACCCAGCTCCGCTTCTACGAATCGCGCGGAACGCTCGGGACGATCAGCCAGCAAGACGAAGCGCGAATCATTGCCGAGTTCGATTTCGAGGGCGAAGGCCAGACTTGGCAGCGCCTCGTCACACTCGACAGCGACGATGGCGGGAGAACGCTCTCGCGGCACGAGGCGGGTGCCGACGCGATGGAAGGCACCCTTCGCTATCGGAGATGTGGAAATTGAAGATGCGCATGATCTTGGCTGCGGCAGCACTGGCCGCCGCAACGTCCGCCACGGCGGAAACGCCGAGGCAGAACCAGGACGAGCAACGCCAAGTCTGCCGGCGCATCGATGCCGTCACCGGCTCGCGCCTCGGTGCCCGCCGGGTCTGCCGGAGCGCGGCCGAATGGCGCGCGATGGAAGAAGAGGAGCAGCGCGCCGTCCGCGCCTCGCGCTCGGGCCCGAACCTCAATCCGCCTGCCGGCCTGAACTAGGCCAGGCGGCTGGGGACGGCCGCGTCCTGAACGACGGAAGTCTTCGCATCCTCGATCCATTCCGCTAACGGCTCGGGCATGAGCCAGTTCGACCTCAATGACGAGCAGCGCCAGATCCAGGAGATGGCGCGCCAGTTCACCGCTGACGCGATTACGCCCCATGCTGCGGAATGGGACGAGAAGCATATCTTCCCGCGCGACACGATCCGCGCCGCGGCGGAGCTCGGGTTCGGCAGCATCTACGTCTCCGAGGAGAGCGGCGGGATCGGCCTCGGCCGGCTCGAGGCGGCGCTCATCATGGAGGCGATGGCCTATGGCTGCCCCTCGACCAGCGCCTTCATCTCGATCCACAACATGGCCGCCTGGATGATCGACCGCTTCGGCGGCCAGGCGGTGAAGGACAAATATCTCCCCTCGATGGTGACGATGGAGCGGATCGGCTCCTATTGCCTGACCGAGCCTGGCTCGGGCTCCGACGCCGCCGCGCTGAAGACCAGGGCGGTGAAGGACGGCGATCACTACGTCGTCTCCGGCTCCAAGGCCTTCATTTCGGGCGGCGGCGAGAACGAGATCTACGTCACCATGGTCCGCACCGGCCAGGACGGCCCCAAGGGCATTTCCTGCCTGGTGATCGAGAAGGACATTCCGGGCGTGAGCTTCGGCGCCCAGGAGAAGAAGCTCGGCTGGCATTCGCAGCCCACCGCCCAGGTCAATTTCGACGAGGTCCGGGTGCCCGCCGAGAATCTGGTCGGCGGCGAGGGCGAGGGCTTCCGGATCGCGATGATGGGCCTCGACGGCGGCCGGCTGAACATCGGCGCCTGCAGCCTCGGCGGCGCCCAGCGCTGCCTCGACGAGGCAATCTCCTACACCCGCGAGCGCAAGCAGTTCGGCCAGCCGATCGCGGACTTCCAGAACACCCAGTTCACCCTCGCCGACATGGAGACCGAGCTCCAGGCCGCACGCACCCTGCTCTACGCCGCAGCGGTCAAGGTCACCGAGAATGCGCCCGACAAGACCAAGTTCGCGGCCATGGCCAAGCGCCTCGCGACCGACACCGGCTCGTCGGTGGTCGACCGCGCGCTCCAGCTTCACGGCGGCTACGGCTATCTCCAGGATTATCCGATCGAGCGCTTCTGGCGCGACCTCCGGGTCCATTCGATCCTCGAGGGCACCAACCAGGTCATGCGCATGATCGTCGGCCGCGAGCTCACCCGCCAATGAGCGACGCTGCAGAACGGGCCGCCCACCAGTGGAGCGCCGCCCTTGCGAAGCTGAACGAGGCAGCGCGAGCAGCGGCAAAGGTAGGCGCACCGACGCCCGGGTCGCGCCCCTACGACCCCCTCGCCCTGTTCCAGGCGATGACCGAGGTCGCGACGAGCTTCCGGCCCGAGCAATTGCTCCAGGTCCAGCTCGAGGCGGCGCGAGAGTGGGGGAATTTCTGGGCCGAGGCCTGGTCGCTCAAGCCGCCGTCGGGCGCCAAGCCGCGCGACCGGCGCTTCGCTCACGCGGATTGGGAGGAGCAGCCCTTCTACCGGACCTTGCGCGATTCCTACCTGCTCGCCTCTAAGCAGCTTCGCGAGAGCGTCCGCGCCTCGTCGGCGGACGGGCCGAACGCGGCGATGATGGCCTTCCTCGCCGACCAATATCTGAACGCGGTCGCGCCCACCAATTTCGCGATGACCAACCCCGAGGTCGTCCGCCGCACCGTCGAGACCGGCGGCGCCAATCTCGCCGCGGGCTTCGCCAACCTCCTCGAGGACGTCGCCGCCGGCAAGGGCATCGTCAAGCGCCGCACCGAGAGCGACTTCGTGGTCGGCGAGACTCTGGCTGCAACGCCTGGCTCCGTCGTCTTCCAGAACGAGCTCTTCCAGCTCATCCAGTACGATCCGACCACCGACGAGGTCGCCGCCGAGCCTCTGCTCTACGTGCCGCCGCTGGTGAACAAATATTACATGATCGACCTCCAGCCGCGCTCCAGCCTGGTCAAATGGCTGGTCGACCAGGGCCGGACCGTGTTCGTCATCTCCTGGGTCAATCCCGACGAGCGCCACCGCGACAAGGGCGTCGAGCAATATGTGCTGGAGGGGATCGTCGAGGCGATCGGCGCTGCCCGCAAGGCGGCCGGCGCGGATAAGGTCGACCTCTTCAGCTTCTGTCTTGGCGGCACCCTGGTCGCGATCGCCCTCGCCTGGCTCGCCGCCAAGGGCCGCGCCGACGAGGTCAACAGCGCGACCCTCATCGGCGCGATGGTGGATTTCGCCGACATGCGCGACTGGTCGGCCTTCGTCCACGAAGCCCATCTCGACGCGCTCGAGGACCATCTCGCCAAGCGCGGCTTCATCGATTCGACCGAGCTCCAGCAGCTCTTCGCAGCGGTCCGCTCGAACGACTTGATCTGGTCGTCGGTGGTGAACCACTATCTGCTCGACAAGCCGGCGCCGGCTTCGGACCTGCTCCACTGGTTCGAGGACGGATCGCGGATCCCGGAGGCCTTCCTCAAGAGCTACAATCGCGGCCTCCTCGCCGACAACGCGCTCAAGGAGCGCACCGGTTTCGAGGTCGGCGGGGTCGCGATCGATCTCGCCACGGTCGAGACCCCGATCCTGTCGATCGCGCTCAAGGACGATCACGTCTCGGCCTGGGAAGCAGTCTATGGCGGCACCCACCTGTTCGGCGGCCCGGTCACCTTCATCCTCGGCGGCTCGGGCCACAATGCCGGCGTGATCAACCCGCCGGCAGCCAACAAGCACGGTTTTTGGACCAGCGACGCCCGCCCCGCCTCCGCCCAGGCGTGGCTCGAAGGCGCCGCCCGCCACGAAGGCTCATGGTGGCCCACCTGGACCGAATGGCTGGACGAGCGTGGCTCCGGCAAGGTGAAGGCGCGCGTTCCCAAGAATGCGATCGAGCCTGCCCCCGGCAGCTATGTGAAGACCGCCCACGCCTGATTGGGCACGACTGTTTTGCGTATTCCCGAGTGAAATGGACGAGATGATCGAAGATTCGAGCAGCGACACGCTGACCTACAAGGACGGCCGCACCGGCCGGCTGCGCCTCAACCGGCCGAAGGCGCTGCACGCGCTCAACCTGCCGATGGTGCGGCAGATGACCGCGGCCCTGCTCGAGTGGCGCGACGATCCCGAGGTCCGGCTGGTGCTGATCGATCATGCCGAGGGGCGCGGTTTCTGCGCCGGCGGCGACGTCGTCACCATCGCCAAGAGCGCCAATGGCCATGGCGAGGCCGGCCGCGCCTTCTTCTTCGAGGAGTATCGGCTGAACCACCTCATGTACACTTACGCCAAGCCGGGCGTCGTGTTCATGGACGGGATCACGATGGGCGGCGGAGTCGGCATCGCCTGTCCCTGCCGCTACCGCGTGGCGACCGAGCGGACCGTCTTCGCAATGCCGGAGACGACCATCGGCCTGTTCCCGGACGTCGGCGGCGGCCGCTACCTGTCCCGGCTGCGCGGCCGGGTCGCGCAATATCTCGCGCTGACCGGTGCACGGATCGACGGCGCCGATTGCGTCGCCCTCGGTCTCGCCAATTTCTACATCCCCTCCGACCGGCTCGACGCATTGAAGGAGCAGCTCTGCCGCGAGCCGGAAAAGGCCGAGAGCCTGCTCGCCGGCGCGGCTGTCCCGCCGCCGCCCGCCAAGATCGTCCCGCTCCTGCCCGACATCGACCGCCTGTTCGCTTCTGACGATTATGAGGAGATCCTCGCCGCGCTCCACGCCGACGGCAGCGACTGGGCGAAGGCGCAGCTCGCCATCCTTGCGACCAAGTCGCCGACCGCCTGCAAGGTCTCGCTGCGCATGCTGGTCGAGAGCCCGCGCCAGCTGCATTTCCTCGACGAGATGCGCATGGAGTTCGGGATCGTCACCCGCATGTTCCGCCACGGCGATTTCTACGAGGGCGTCCGCGCCCTCCTGATCGACAAGGACAACGCGCCGCGCTGGGACCCGCCGACCCCGGAACAGGTCACGCCCGAGATGGTCGATTCCTATTTCGAGCCGCTGCCCCCTGAGGAAGCCTGGACCCCGCTCTGATCATTCGGCGGGAACGGCCGCCGGCTCGGCCCATCTCGGCTTCAGCCGATTGACGAGGCGGGGGATCGGGCCGTTGCGGTCCATCCACTCGGCATAGGCGCGATAGGCCGGGTCCTGGCCGAGATGCGCCTCCTCGGTCTTGGCGCGCCAGTAATAGACGCCGCTGACGAGAGCGAGCGTGATCGTGTTGCGGACCATGTCCACCGGATTTCCGGAGACCGCGAGGAAGGGCAGCACCGCGCACCACCAGAAGAGGTTCTTCGACACATAGGCCGGATGCTTAGTCCAGGCGTAGGGGCCGTGGGTCAGGATCCCGCGATGGGTGAGGTTGGAGAAGCGGAACCCGAACGCCACCGTCGCCCAGGCATAGACGGCCGCGAGGAAGGCGAGCCAGCCGCCGACCAAAGCGGTCAGCAGCGGTGAGCCTGACAGCCAATAATCCCATTCCGCCGTGCCCGGATGATAATCGAGCGGCCCGCCCGGATTCATCAGGATCAGCGGCGGGTAGCAGATGAGCGCCGCCAGCCAGCCGGCAACGAACGGATTGGCCGACCGGATATGGGCGTCGAGCGCCTTCAGGGTCAGCACGTAACCGACCGCTGCGAAGGTCACGTCGATCATGAACATCGCGCCGATCAGCCAGCGCGCGACGTTGACCGGATTGGCGATGATCCACTCCGCCGGCGCGGTCACCACCGTGGTCCAGTTCCCCGGCAGGATCGCGACCATGAAGGCCAGGAAGAAGCCCTTGATCGCCCAGCAGCGGAAATGCTCCTTCAGCGCGTCGCGGTCGACCTCGTCCATCCGCGCAGTCCCGGCGAGGGCGAGAAGTAGCGTGCCGAAGTGCCAGGCGCCGTCGCGCGGCGCGGCGAGGCGCCGGTCGAGCCAGAGCATGTACGGAACCGAGAGCAAGGCCGCCGGGAGCAGGCCGAAGCCGAGGACGTACATGGCGAAGAGATAGGGCCCGTCCCAATACCAGCGCGCGACGCAATAGCAGAAGCCGACCAGGCCCCAGGTCGCCCACAGGCCGAGCAGCTTGACGGCGCTGGTCCCGGCGGTTTCGCGCAGCGGGCGCGGCGGCGCGGACCAGTCGAGGCCCGTGCTCGGGCTGCGGTGGACCTTGTCGACGACCAGCGACCAGACGAGCATCGGCAGGCCGCAGGAGAAAAGTGCCGTCAGCGCTGCCAGCGGCCCGCCCATGCCGAACTGGCGCGAAATGACGACCCAGGCGAAAAGGCCAGCGAGGCCGGCGAGGCCGACGCCGGTGCTCACCGCCGATGCGGGGCGCGGGTCGTGCGCACCAGCGCTGTCGCTGCGCCGCTCCGGCGCGATCGTCGTCACGGCGTCCATCGCCGGTCGGACTAGGGGAAATAGGTAAGAAAGCGGTGAACGGACGCCTGGCCCCTGCCCTTTTCTATTCGGGAATGACCGCATTCCATCGTAAAAGCTTCTTAAACCTCTGGTCTCATAGCGTCTTTTCGATTGGGACGAGCCCCGGCCAGAGGTATTCGATGCACGTGCGTAAGAGCGTCAACCAGGAACAGGACGCGACGGCCTCCGCCACGGCGCATCTCCAGCCGGATCGGCGGCGCGATGTCCGCCATCTCACCATCCTTCGGGTGGGCACGATCCTCCTCGGGGAGCGGCGCGAGCTCTGCCTTGTCCGCAACATCTCGGCCGGCGGTTTGATGGCGATCGTCTACACGGAGTTCCAGCCGGGCGACCGGGTATGCCTGGAGCTCAAGACCAACCAGCAGATTCCAGGCCACGTCTCCTGGATCCGCGATTCAACGATCGGCGTCGAGTTCGACGAGAAGGTCGACGTCGCGGAAATCCTCTCCAACCCGCCCTTGCTCGACAATGGCTGGCGCCCGCGCATGCCGCGCGTGCCCGTCGACCGCTTCGCGACCCTTCGCGCCGGCGCCCGCACCTATTGGGTGTCGACCCACGACATCAGCCAGGGCGGCATCAAGATCGAGGCGGATCAGGCGATAGACATCGGCGCCGAGACGGTCGTCACGCTCGAGAATTTCCGGCCGATCACCGGCGTGGTGCGCTGGCGCAAGGGCAATGTCGCCGGGATCAGCTTCAACCAGGTGATCCCGTTCCACGAGCTCACGCGCTGGCTGGTCGAGGGCATGGACGAAGACGTCTGAGCCTCACGCGCCGGCTTGCCGAGGCCGCTCGCCTTCCTTATGTCGCACCCCGAAGCGGGTATAGCTCAATGGTAGAGCACTAGCCTTCCAAGCTTGTGATACGGGTTCGATCCCCGTTACCCGCTCCAGCCCTTTCTCGCGAAAACTCAGCTCTTGCGCCGGCCGCGGCCTGCGCCTTTCGCGGGCGCCTTGCCGGCATTCCCCCCGCCATTGCCGCCGTCCGCCGGACGCCGACGCCGGCCGAGGCCGATCGAATGGGCGAGGTTGCGACGCTGCTCCGAATAATTGGGCGCGACCATCGGGTAATCGCGCGGAAGGCCGTAATCGGCGCGATACTGGTCGGGAGTCATGTTGTGCGCATTCATGAGATGCCGCTTCAGCATCTTGTGCTTGCCGCCGCATTCCATGCAGACGATGAAGTCCGGCTTGATCGAGGAGCGGACCGAGACGATCGGAGTCTTGGCAGGTCGGCGCGATTCATCTGGCCCTGCCGCCACCGTGCTCAGCGCTTCATAGACACGTTGGACGAGACCGGCCATGTCGCCGACCGAGACCGTATTGTTCGTGACGTGCGCGGCAACGATGTCTGCCGTCAGTTCGACGAGCTTTTCGTTTTCCATTTCGGAGACTCCTCCTGCGCCGAGCCAGTTTACCGCGCCCGCGGCCCAAATACCAGTCTCAAGACTCAATGAAGCGAGATATTTCCCCGATTGATTTAAGTTGAATCATTTTGGGCCCATTACAACGAGTTCGCCGGGGCAGAAGACTCGGACACGGGTTCTTCGCGGCTCAGCCGGCTCGAGCCGGCGTCGAAGCGGTTGGCCGACAACACCTATACCCAGCAGAGAAGCCGTCCCTCTCAGCGTCGTCCATGCAGGCCGGATGCACGTGAAGCGGAATCAGAGCTTGATGCCGGCTGGCCAGCCCCTTGCCGCGACTTTCGCAAGGCAATCATGACTTGGATTTACGTTAGTTTTACATTGTAAACATTTGAATTAACTCGATTTTCTATTTGACACTGGCCGCGACAGGATCATAGTCGGACTTGCTCGATCGACGGGCGGGGTTGGTCTTCTTCCGAAGCGCATTCGGTGCACGGCGCGTGCCGGTGCTGCTCGGAAGACCTCGCTGGAAGATGCGGGTGGGCGCGTAGGGAGGGGCTGTCGATGGCCATGTTTGTCTATACTACCGATGGCGAAGCGGTCGGATTCCTGTTCGAAAGCTTCATCTTCGACCTCGCGGGAGAGCCGCTCGGGCGGGTCATCGGCTCGCGCGTGCACCGTCTCGACGGTTCCTATGTCGGCGAGTGGTTTCACCAGATGGTGGTCGATCGGCGCAGCGTTCCGGTTCGCTCGATCTTCCCGATCGAGCCGCCCGCCCAGCGTCCGAACCCACCGCGCGGCCCGGATCGCCGCCGCCCGGTCGCCGAATATCGCCTGTTTCCGGACGCATTCCCGCGGCTCTACGCAGGCGCCAACGATCCACTGATCCTCTACCACGAAGCGGCAGAGTAGCCTCGCCTCCGAAGCCATTTGGGTGCATCTTCCGCCTTCGCCCGCGCGTTGATGCGCCGGCGCTCCAAGGAGGCGGATGATGCGCGCGTGGTTCCTGATCGCCCCGGCTTTGGTCGCCGGCTGCGCAATGGCTGGCGACGAACCGACCAGCCGGGACCGCGCCGCACTCGCCCGGGATATCGCCGGACGCGTCGAGGGTCCGGCCCAGGCCTGTGTGCTCCAGCGTCCGAACCAGTCGCTCCATGCCGTCGATCGCCGGACCATCGTCTACGGGGACGGGCGGACCTTGTGGGTCAATCGCCTGGAGGCCGACTGCGCCGGCCTTCGCCCCGATTCGATCCTGATCGTCGAGACCTTCGCCGACCGCTATTGCCGCAACGACCAGCTTCGGGCGCTCGAACCCGGTGCCAGCATCCCCGGCCCGATCTGCCGGCTGGGAGACTTCACCCCCTATCGCCGGCGCTGAGTGCAGCCGCCGCCTCGATCACAGCCCCGGCAAGTTCGGCGCGGCAGATGAGCAGGTCCGGCACGAACGGGCTTGGCCGATTGTAGGAGAGCGGTGCGCCGTCCAGGCGGCTGACATGGAGCCCAGCCGCCGCGGCGACTGCGGCCGGCGCGCAATTGTCCCATTCGTGCT
This sequence comes from Pseudomonadota bacterium, assembly GCA_023390415.1. Taxonomy (GTDB): domain Bacteria; phylum Pseudomonadota; class Alphaproteobacteria; order Sphingomonadales; family Sphingomonadaceae; genus Allosphingosinicella. The sequence goes on from JAEWCW010000193.1 coordinate 10,410, forward strand.
GGCCGCCGGCGTGGACGTAGATGTCCGCGTCCCCGGCGACGACCGCCATCGCCTTGGCGCCCGCCGATCCGAGCTGCGCGATGTCCGCCCCGAGCGCCGCGGCGAGCGGACCGGCAATCTCCGGCGCCCGGCTGCGACTCACCAGCATCAGCGGGCGCCGCCGCGCCATTGCGGGCGGCGCCGACAGGCGATCGGTGCGGAACACGCCTCGCTCCGGCACCGCCACGGCGCCGAGCCGCGCCTCGCCATCGACCGCGAGCGCGACATGCACCGCCCAGTCGCTCCGCCCGGCGGCATATTCCCGCGTCCCGTCGAGAGGATCGACGATCCAGACCCGCGCATGCGCGAGCCGCTCCGCGCCGTCCGGCATTTCCTCGGAGAGCAGGCCGTCCTCGGGCCGGTGGCGGCGGAGACCGTCGACGATCAGGCGATTGGCGGCGGCATCGGCCGAATCTCCGAGCGCCCGCCCCTGCAGCCGCCCTTCGGCGCGGAGCGCGAGCGCCGCGTTCATCGCCGCTTCCGCCAGTCGCGCCGCAAGCGCTTCGTCGCTTTCGTTCATCCCGTCCCTTCTCACGCGACTGCCCCGTCAACCGCGGGTTACAGCCTGTGGTTAACCCTGTCTTTACCCATTGGCCCGTAATCCCCGCGAGGGGGCGCCTGATCGGGCGCAATTGGGGAATGAAGATGCCTGTGTTCGCCTATCTCGCCAGGCTTGTCGCCTGCTCGGCATTGCTCGCCGCGATCCCGATGCCGGTCTGGGCGGGCACGCTTCAGGTCGATCCGATCCGCCTCGAGATCGATTCCGGCCGCCGGAGCGCAACGCTTCGCGTGCGCAACCAGGAAGCGATGCCGGTCACGATCCGCGCCTACGCGCTCGCCTGGACCCAGGCCGAGGGCGAGGATCGCTATGCGGAAACCCAGGCGGTGATCGTCTCGCCGCCGATCTTCACCATCCCCGGCGGCGCGAGCCAGCTGATCCGCGTCGGCCTCCGTCCCCAGGCGGCGGCCACGCCCGCGGCCTATCGGCTGATGGTCGAGGAGGTGCCCCAGGCGACGCCCGGCGGCGGCGTGCAGGTCGCCCTTCGTCTCAACATCCCGCTCTTCGCCCATTTCGCTCCGGGCGCGACAAGCGATCTCGCCTGGTCGGCTGCCCGGCATACGGACGGAAGCTGGACGGTCGAAGCGGTCAATCGCGGCCGCGGCCATGTCCGGATCGAACCCGCCGCCGCCCAGGCCGCGACCGGGGTGGCGTTCGGCGCCGACACCTATCTCGGCACGATCCTTCCCGGCAGCGTCCGGCGCTGGACGATCGGCCCCGACCCGTCGCTCGCGGACCAAGTGCGCTTTGCCTCGATCCGGAGGACGGCCGGTGCCGGCGCATCTCCCGCCCCGCGCGGCGACTAAGCTCGCCCTCGCGGCGCTCGCGCTCCTCCCGGCGCCCGCCCTCGCCGCCCCGGAAACGGGCGCCGAGGCCGGCGCGGTCGCGCATTATGAGCCGGCCTTGCTTGCGGTCACCGTCAATGGCCAGGCTGGCGACGAGCCGTCGCTGCTGATGCGCGACGCCTCGGGCGCGATCTACGCTTCCGAGGCGCTGTTCCGGCAGTGGCGGATGCGTCTTCCGGCGACTGCCCCGATCCCAGTGGAGGGCGAGAACTGGTACCGGATCGACGGCGCCGGCGCCGGCGTCCGCCTCGATGTCGCTGCCCAGTCGCTCGAGATCCAGGCCGCGCCGGACCTCTTCGACAATCAGCGCGTGGGCTTCACGCCGGAGGACATTTTCGAGATGACCCCGTCCGGCACGGGCGGCTTCGTCAATTACGACCTGTTCGCTGAAATGTCTGGCGGCCGCATCGGCCTCAACGGCGCGATCGAGGCCGGCATCTTCACCCGCGGCGGAGTGGGCTCGAGCGGATTCATCCTCCAGGCCGGGGCGCGCGAGATCCGCGCCATACGGCTCGAGACGGGCTGGACGATCGATCGACCGTCGAGCCTGAGCTCAATCCGGATCGGCGACGCCGTCACCGCCGGCGGAGTCGGCGTGGCCCCGGTCCGCTTCGGCGGCATCCAATATGCGCGCAATTTCGCCACCCGCCCCGGCTATCTCACCATGCCGGTCCCGGTGCTCCGCGGCAGCGCGGCGATGCCGTCCGTCGTCGACGTCTATGTCAACAACGTCCTCCAGGGCAGCAGCCAGGTCGCGCCGGGCCCGTTCGAGCTCACCAACGTCCCCGTCCAGAGCGGCGGCGGCAACGTCCAGGTCGTCGTCCGCGACCTGCTCGGCCGCCAGATCGTGTCGGAGCAGAATTATTATGCGTCGAGCGAATTGCTGGCCCGAGGGATCCACGATTTCTCCTACGAGATCGGTTTTCTCCGCGCCGATTTCGCCACCCGCAATTTCGGTTATGGCGAGCCGATCGCGACCACCAGCCATCGCTACGGCCTCACCGACAGCGTGACGCTCGAGGGCAATGCCCAGGCGAGCGCCAACCTCCAGAGCGCGGCGGGCGGAATAGCCGCCTCCTTCCTCGGCATCGGTCAGGCCGGCGCCTCGGCGGGCGTCAGTCGGTCCGCCGACGGCACCGGCTTCACGCTTTCGGGCTCGTTCGAGCGCAGAGGCCAGGCCTTTTCGATCGGCGCCCGCGCAGATTATGCGGGCGCCGCCTACGCCTTCATCGGCATGAGCGAGGACAATCGCCCCGCACGCCTCTCGGTCCAGGCATTCGGCGACCTCCAGCTGTTCGGCGGCTCGATCGGCTTCAACCTCATCCACCGCGACCGCCGCGATCGCGAGGACGAGAGCGTCGCCGCCCTGTTCGCCAATCTTCCGCTCGGCGAGCGCTTCAACGCGCAACTCTTCGCCCGGCGCGCCGTCTTCGGCGAGCGCCAGACCGTGGTCGGCGCTCATCTCTCGCTCGCGCTCGGGGACCGGCGAAGCGCATCGGTGAGCAGTGAATATCGCCGCGGCGACGGCTTCAGCCACAATCTCTCCGTCCAATCGGCGCCGCAGCCGGGCATCGGCGGCTCCTGGCGCGCCACCGCCAGTGTCTCGGGCGGGCGCCGCACCGTCGAGAGCATCTACAGCTGGAACGCGGCGCCGACGACGCTCACGGCCCATGTCAGCCAGGCCGGCGGCGAGAGCGGCTTCCGCCTCTCGGCGCGCGGCGCGATCGGGATGATCGGCGGAACCGCTTTCGCCTCGCGCCAGCTTGGCCAGAGCTTCGCCCGGGTTCAGGTCGGCCGCTATCCGGGCGTCCGGGTCTATGCCGACAATCAGCTCGTCGGCACGACCGGGCGCCACGGCAGCCTCGTCGTGCCCTCGCTCCGCGCGTTCGACCGGAACATGGTCCGGATCGAGGAGGCCGATCTGCCGCTTGACGTGCGCATCACGGAGAATGAGCGCCTCGTCCGCCCCTTTGCCCGCAGCGGCGCCATCGTCAGCTTCGGCGCACGGCGCGAGCGCGGCGTGCTTCTTCAGATCGCTCTCCCCGACGGCACCCTGCTCCCGCCGGGCGCGCTGGTCCGGGTTGCGGGGTCAGAGGAGGATCATGTCGTCGTCACCAACGGCGAGGTCTATGTCCCCGATCTCGAAGGCACGGCGACCCTCGAAGCACGCTGGAGCGGCCAGCGCTGCACCTTCCACGCGATCGTGCCGGACGGCGACGATCCCCAGCCCCGCCTCGCCGGCCTCACCTGCACGCCAGCCGCGGTCTACGCCGCGCGCTAGGCAGGCGCGCCTTCGCCTGACAGGTCGGCACCCGTCGGGAGAAGCGGGCGCGCTCTGTTCCGCGGGCCACCGATCTGCTCCACCAGCCATTCGGAACCCAGCCAGCCGGCGAAGAACAAGGCGAGCAAGGCCAGGAGCAGCGGGGCCGTCAGCGGCGGCAGGCGACCGACCCAACCGGCTGCGACAAGCGCCAGCTTCGGTGCACGGCGGAGCGCCCGCCCCGCATGGCGTGGCGCGTCGCGGATCACCTCGCCCGGCCCGACGAAACGATATCCAAGCGCAGCGATGCCGCGCACCGCTGCCCGCAGGTCCTCGGGTTCGCCCTGCCAGGGAAAGGCGAAGCTCGCGAAGCCGTCGCGGACGGCGAGATTGCGCTCGGCCGCCTCGATGAGTCGTTCCGGACCTCGGCCCTCTGCCGGCGCACCGAGATTTTCAGGGATCACGAAGTCGCCGCGGATGTCGACCGCTTCGTAAGGAAAGAACTGGAACCGCGAGCCACGGCGGTAATCCGGCGCGCCCCCGTCCGCCTCGCCGGGGAAATAGAGGCTTCGGTCGTAGCGGGCGGCATGGTCCTCGCGCGCCGCCGCATAGGCTTCCACGGACGCCGCCTGAAGCGGTGCCGAGAAGAGGATCGGACGCGGAAGGCCGCTGTCCCCCCAGGCGCGCCGTGCCTCCGCGAAACGGCCGCGCCAGTCGTCAACGCCGTTGCGCTGCAGGGGGCCGCGCTGGACCAGCACGCCATCGACGAGGTCGAGCGCGAAATATTCCGCGTCGCCGCCGCTCACCCTCTGGTGCGGATTGCGGCGCTGGCCCGACTGGTGGGTGAGGCCCTGCGCCACCAGCGTGGCGCCGCGCGAGAGGGCGTGGCTCAGCGCCTGGACGAGCTGCGGCCGCTCGCCGAGATCGACCCGCACCGCGCGGCCACGATTGTGGACGCCCTCCGGATCGCGATAGCGCGGGTGGACCGCGATCGTGAAGGGAATGCCCTCTTCGTGAAGAAGATCGGCAAGGGCGCGAATCCGCCTCGGATTGGCTTCCGGCCCCACGCCGTCGATCCGCACCATCGCCCGGTGGCGCTCGGCAGTTTGCGGAGCGAGCAGGCCGAACAACAGGTCCGCGAAGACCAGGTAGCGATCCTCCTCGTGGGCGAAGTCGAACGGGTCCTCGGCGATCTGCACGAGGTTCCCCGTGCGGACTGCCCAAGGCGTCTCGCTACTGTCGACGCCGATCGCCGTCGCGAGCACCTCGCCGCCGGCCGGCACCGCGATCTCGCGCGCCGCGCGCAAATCGCGCTGGAAATCGCGCCCCTTGTAGCGAACGGCGACGACGTCCCGGACCCGGCCCTCGCCTCCCCGCGCGCCGATCCACACGACCGGGCGCGCCGGTGCGGCCATGTCCGCGGCCAGCGCCCGTGGCACAGCGCCTGCTGGCAGGACGAAGGTCGCATCGAAGCCCCGCCCGCCCCCAGCGCGGTAGCCGCTTATCGGCCGAAGCTCGGCGCGGCCGAAGCGGCCGGCGAGGTTCGCCGCCATGATCGCCGACAGCTCGGTGCTCCGCTCCGGCGTTGGCTCGTAGAGGATGAGCACCCGCCGCGGAGCCCCCTCGCCGCGCGGCGCCGGCGCGACGCTGCCCAGCTCGCGCTGCGCCCAGGCGGCGAACAGCAGCCACAACGCCAGCCCGCCGAAGGCGGCGCGAAGGATCCAGCGATGCATCGCCGCGCTTTCTATCCCACTCGGTCCGCCGCCGCGTCCCCCGCCGGAGCCCGCCGCGGTTGCGGTGCCATAATGGAACGCTTAGGCTTGGCGAGGCGTCGGCAAACAGGGTCGGTCAAGCTGCGAATGAAGCTTCTCGTCGTCGTCGGGACCCGGCCCGAAGCGATCAAGATGGCGCCGCTCGTTCTGGTGCTGCGCGAGGAACCGGGATTTGAGGCCAAGCTTCTCTTCACCGGCCAGCATCGCGACATGGTCGCGCCGGCGCTCTCGTGTTTCGGCCTCGCGCCCGACCAAGACCTCGATCTGATGATGCCGGGCCAGAACCTCAACACCTTCGCCGCGCGTGCGATCGACACCATCGACCGCGTCATCGCCGATGAGAAGCCCGACCGGATCCTCGTCCAGGGCGACACGACCAGCGCCCTCGCCGCCGCCATCGCGGGCTTCCACAATCGCGTCCCGGTCGGCCATGTCGAGGCCGGCCTTCGCACCGGCGATCTCGCCCGCCCGTTTCCGGAGGAGATGAACCGCCGGACGATCGACGGCATCGCCGACTTGCTCTTCGCGCCGACCGCCGCCGCGCGCGAGGCGCTGGAAACCGAGCGCGCGGGCGGGACGATCCACGTCACCGGCAATAGCGGGATCGATGCCCTCTATCTCATGCGCCGCCGGCTCGACGAGGATCCGGCGCTGTGCACGGCGGCCGACGAATCCTTGCCCGGAATCGCGCCCGGGCGGCGGTTGGTCGCCGTGACCGGCCATCGCCGCGAAAGCTTCGGCGAGGGACTCCGCAACATCTGCACAGCGCTCGCCGAGCTTGCCGCCAAGGACGGGATCGACATCGTCTATCCGGTCCACCCCAATCCGGCGGTGCGGGAGCCCGTCGCCGCGGCGCTTGGCGAGGTCGACCACGTCCATCTCGTCCCGCCGCTCGATTATCCTTCGACGGTCCGCCTGATGCAGCGCGCCGACCTCATCCTCACCGACAGTGGCGGGATCCAGGAGGAAGCGCCGGCGCTCGGCACGCCCGTTCTGGTCCTGCGCGACGTGACCGAGCGGCCCGAGGGAGTCGAATGCGGCTCAGCCCGGCTCGTCGGCACCGATCCCGCGCGGATCGTGGCCGAGGCGCTGGACGCGCTCGCCCGCGGGCCGGTCGAGACCGCCAGCCCCTATGGCGACGGACGCGCTTGCGAGCGGATCGTCGATGCGCTCGCGGACCGGAAGGTCCAGCCCTTCGGATGAGCGACGTCCTCATCATCGGCGGCGGCATTGCGGGGCTATCCGCCGCCGCGCGCCTCTCCGCCCACGGCAGGGTCACGGTGATCGAGGCCGAGGAGGCGCTCGGCTATCACGCGTCCGGGCGAAGCGCGACCTTCAGCCATTACGGCATCGGCAACCGCGCCGTCCGCGCCATGACTCATTGGAGCCGAACGCACTTCGACCCCTCGGCTGCGCGAATCGCCCCCGCCCTCTTCTTCGCGACTGATGAGATGCTGCCCGGACTCGAAACGCTTATCGCCGACATGGCCGAATTCGCGCCGCGGCTCGAGCGGGTCGGGGAGGCCCGGATGCAGCGTCTCTTCCCGCCGCTGCGGGTCGGGCCCGGCGCCGCACTCGCCGGCTGCCTGGACCCCGACGGCCTCAAGCTCGATTCCGACGCGCTTCTGCAAGGCTTTGCACGCAGTGTGCGCACCGCCGGCGGCGAGGTCCTGACCGGGCGCCGCATCGAGCGCATCGAGCGCGGCGCTGAGGGCTGGACCGTCTCGACCGCGGACGAAAGCTGGTCGGCGCCGGTGCTGGTCAACGCCGCCGGGGCCTGGGCCGACGGCATCGCCGCACTGGCGGGCGTGGCGCCGCTCGGCCTGCGGCCGCTCCGCCGCACCATCGTCGTCGTCGATGCGCCGGAGGGCGCGGACGTGCGCGACTGGCCCTTCACCAAATCCGCGGTCGACGATTTCTATGTCCTGCCCGAGGGCGGCCGGCTCGCCGCCTCGCCGGTGGACGAGGTCGAAAGCGATCCCTGCGACGCCCAGCCGGAGGAGTATGACGTCGCCCTCGCCGCCTGGAAGATCGAGCAATATACGACCCTTCCCGTCGCCCGGATCGCCCACCGCTGGGCGGGTCTGCGCACCTTCACCACCGATCGCGTTCCCGTTGCCGGCTTCGCGCCCGACGCGCCGGGCTTCTTCTGGCTCGCCGGCCAGGGCGGCTACGGCCTGCAGACCGCGCCGGCCATGGCCGCGATCGCCGAGGCGCTGATCCTGGGCCTGCCCTGGCCGAGCGGACTCGAGGCGCGCGGCGCGGGTCCGGCCGAAATCGGCATCGAAAGGCTGCGCGCATGACGATGGCCTGCAGCCCTTTTCTATCGGCGGCGTTCAGCGCATGAGGGGAAAATGATGCGCATGTTTCGCCGGCCCGCTCCGGCCGAGCCAGTTCCAGCTCCCGAGGGCGTGCCAGGCGATGGCGGCCCGCCGCCGAAGCGCAAGCTGACGCGCTGGCAGAAGGTCAAGCGCGGTCTCCTCGTCTTCCTGGTCATTTTCGTCGCTCTCGTCGCCTGGCTCGCGGTCACCGCGCCGCTCAACCAGTCATTGGAGCCGATCAACGCGCCGAGCCTCACCATCCTCTCCGCGGACGGCGAGATCATCGCGCGGCGCGGCGCGATCATCGACGAGCCGGTCGACGTCACCCGATTGCCCGATCATGTCTGGCAGCCCTTCGTCGCGATCGAGGATCGCGGCTTCTACAGCCATTTCGGGGTCAGCGTGCGCGGCACGGCGCGCGCCCTGTTCCGCAACGTCAGCGCCGGCGGTGTACGGCAGGGCGGATCGACCATCACCCAGCAGCTCGCCCGCACCTCCTTCCTCCACCAGCGCCAGACGATCAGCCGCAAGGCGCAAGAGGCCTTGATCGCCTTCTGGCTGGAAGCGTGGCTGAGCAAGGACGAGATCCTCAGCCGCTATCTCTCGAACGTCTATTTCGGCGACAATGTCTACGGCCTGCGCGCCGCCGCACGGCACTATTTCAGCAAGGAGCCGGAGCAGCTGACGGTCGCCGAGGCGGCGATGCTCGCCGGCGTGGTCAACGCGCCCTCGCGCCTCGCCCCCACCCGCAACCTCAAGGCCGCGCGCGACCGCGCCCGGCTCGTGCTTCGCCAGATGGTCGCCAACCAGATGATGAGCGAGGGCGAGTTCGATACCACCCGCCCGGCCCGGCTCAACGTCGAGCGGCGCGAGGACGTGCCGACCGGCACCTATTTCGCTGACTGGGTGCTCCAACAGGCGGAGCAGGCCTCGCCCGACGGGCAGTATGGCGAGCGAATCCTGCGCACCACCCTGGAGGGCGATCTCCAGCGCCTGGCGGTGCGAACGGTCCGACGCGCCGGCCTGGGTCGCGCCCAGGTCGCACTGGTCGCCATGCGGCCGGATGGGCGCGTCGTCGCCATGGTCGGCGGCAAGAATTATGCGCAGAGCCCGTTCAACCGGGCGGTCCAGGCGCGGCGCCAGCCCGGCTCGGCCTTCAAGCTCTTCGTCTACATGGCCGCCTTCCGCGCCGGGATGACACCCGAAACGCCGGTCAATGACGCGCCCATCGTGATGGGCAATTGGCGGCCCCAAAATTATGACGGGCGCTATCGCGGCCGCATCCTGCTGCGCGACGCGGTCGCCATGTCGAGCAATTCGGTCGCCGTGCAGACACAGGAGCGCGTCGGCCGCAACGCGGTCATCCGCGCCGCCCGCGATCTCGGCATTTCGACTCCTCTGCGCCCGGTCCCGACGCTCGCGCTCGGCACCGAGGACGTCACCTTGCTCGAAATGACGTCGGCCTATGCCGCCGTCGCCGCGGGCTACTACCCCGTTCGCCCCTACGGCATCGCCCGCGACACCGGCTGGTTCGCGCGCTGGTGGGGCAATGGCCAGACCGTCCACCGGGACCCCGCCTTTCCGATGATGCGCGACGTGCTCTACGCAGTAACCCAGCGCGGCACCGGAACCGCCGCGCGTCTATCGATTCCAAGCTTCGGCAAGACCGGAACCACGTCCGACCATCGCGACGCCTGGTTCTTCGGCTTTGCGGGCGACCTGATCGTCGGTGTCTGGGTCGGGAACGACGACAACAGGCCGATGCCCGGAGTGAGCGGCGGCGGCATCCCGGCGCGGATCTGGCGCAGCTTCATGACCGAAGCGCTCGGCGAACGCGCCCGCGGCCCGGTCGAAGCGGTGCCGCTCGAGCGCGCCGACCAGGCGCCGGTGGTCAACGAATCCAATGCGGTCGAGGCCACGCCGGCGCCCGACCAGCCGGTCGTCTCAACGCCGCCGGAAGGAACGCCGCCTTCGGGGCCGGCACCGCAGCCCCAGCCCCAGCCGCAGAACCCGGCGGCTCCGCCGCCCGGGGCGAGGCCGGCCGAACCCACGCCGGCACAGCCGCAATAAAACCGGGCCGCCGGCGCCCTTAAGCGCCGACGGCCCAGCCTGCTATCGAGCTGTTCGCTCCGATCAGGATGTCGTGGTGGTCGCGGGCGTGCGGCGGCTGCGGCGACGGTCGTAGAGCTTCTTGGCGACCCAGCCGCCGGCAAGCGCGATTCCGACCGGGCCCATGGCCCGGCGCGCGACCCAGGGCGCAGCGGCGCCGATCAGCGCGCCCTTGGCGCCTTCATGACGTCCGGCGATCCTCCGTCCGATCGCGGCGCCGATCAAAGTCCTGAACATATTCGTCTCCCGGGGGGATGGTGACATTCTCGGCGAAAGAGCGTTGAACTCGGCCGATTGTTCCGCGTCCGAGAGGAAATCGCATGAGCCACCGCGTCTTCGTCGAGCGCCTCGTGATCGGGATCGCCATCGTCGGCCTCGCGGCCTTGCTCTGGGCGCTTCGCGGCCTGGTCATCTTGGTGTTCGGCGCGGTTTTGGTCGCTGTCATCCTCAACCTGATCGCCTCGCCGCTTCGCCGCCGCGGTGTTCCCGACTGGGCGGCTCTGCTCGCGGCAGTGACCTTCGCGGTGGGTACGCTGGCGATCGCCATCGTCCTGTTCGGGGCCGAGACCGCGCGTCAGGCGACCAGCCTCCAGGAGACGATCCCCGCGGCCTGGGCGGCGATCCAGCAGCGGCTCGAGCCTTACGGGCTGGCCGGGCCGCTCCGCGACACCCTCGCCGCCGTGCAGAGCAGCGGCGGTGGAATCCTCTCGAACGTCGGCCGGATCGCCATCTCCGTCGGCAACGGGATCGCCGACGCACTCCTGGTCATCGTCGGCGGAATCTATCTCGCCGCGCAGCCCAATCTGTACCTGCGCGGCATGGTGAAGCTCTTCCCGGCGGACGCGCGACCGCGCGTGGAGCAGGCGCTCGACGATAGCCGCACCGCCTTAGGGCTGTGGCTGCGCGGTCGTCTGGTCTCGATGACGCTGGTCGGCACGCTGACCTGGATCGGCCTGACCGCGATCGGCATCCCCGGCGCGATGGCCCTGGCCGTCCTCGCCTTCATCCTCGAATTCATCCCGTTCATCGGGCCAGTGATCGCGGCCGTGCCGGCGATCCTTCTCGCTCTGGCCTTCGATCCCACCAAGGCGTTGTGGGTCGCCTTGCTCTATGTCGGAATCCAGCAGCTCGAAGGGAATGTGATCGAGCCGCTCGTCCAGCAACGCGCGGTCGAGATGCCGCCGGCCCTGCTGCTGTTCGCCGTGGTCGCGGGCGCGGTCGTGTTCGGCCCGCCCGGGATCCTCTTTGCTGCCCCCCTCACCGTCGTCCTGTTCGTCATGGTGAAGCGCCTCTACGTCCGTGAGGCGCTCGGCACGCCGACCGAGATCCCCGGCGAGAAGGCCTAGAGGAAAATCTCCGCAGCAGCCTCGACCACCGCGTCGGCGTCGAGCCGATATTCGCGGTAGAGGTCCGTCAGGTTCCCGGTCTGGCCGAACCGTTCCACTCCGAGCGGTGCCACCCGCTGCCCCCGGACTCCGCCAAGCCAGGAAAGCGAGGCCGGCGCTGCGTCGATCAAGGTGACGATGCCCGCCGTCGGCGACAGCGGCGCGAGCAGCTTCTCGACATGGCTGGGCGCGCCGGAATCGCCCTTCCAGCGCCCTGCCTGGCGCGCGGTCCAGCCGCGGTGGAGCAGGTCCGGCGAGGTCACCGCCAGCAGGCCGAGGCCGGGCACGTCGTCCTTCAGCGCCTCCCAGGCGGCGAGCGCCTCCGGCGCCAGCGCGCCCGAATAGACGATCGCAGCCTCCGCGCCCTCGCCCGGCTCGCGTAGCCAGTAGCCGCCCGCGAGCGCGCCAGCCTTCCAAGCGTCGTCGCTGCGTTCGACCTGAGCGATCGTCCGTGTGGAGAGGCGGAGATAGACGCTCTCCCCGTCCGGCGCCTGCAGCAGCCGGAAAGATTCCTCCATCATGACGGCGAGCTCATCCGCGAAGGCGGGCTCGTAATGGCGCAGGCCCGGCTGGCCGAGCGCGATCAAGGGTGGATTGATCGACTGGTGGGCGCCGCCCTCTGGCCCGAGCGTCAGGCCGGACGGAGTCGCGACCAGCAGGAAGCGCGCGTCCTGGTAACAGGCGTAGTTGAGCGCATCGAGGCCACGCGCGATGAACGGATCGTAGACCGTCCCGATCGGCAGCAGCCGCTCGCCGAACAGGTCACCGGCCAGGCCCAGGGCGGCGAGCATCAGGAAGAGATTGTTCTCGGCGATCCCGAGCTCGATATGCTGCCCCGCCGGGCGCCCCGCCCATTTCTGCGCCGACGGGATCTTCGCCGCCGCGAACACGTCGGCCAACTCCTGCCGGCGAAACAGGCCGCGCTGGTTCACGAAGCCGCCGAGATTGGTCGAAACGGTGACGTCGGGCGAGGTCGTCACGATCCGGTCGGCGACCGGCCCGCCCGCCTTGGCGAGATCGTTGAGAATCCGTCCGAACGCCGCCTGGGTGGACTGCTCGTCCCCGCCGGGGACCGGGATCGCCGGCACCGCCGCCTGGTTCCACGGGCGCGCGCGCTTCTCCCGCGCGATCCGGCTGCTCTCGGCCAGCGCCCGCGCCGCCGCCGCGGCATTGCCGCCGAGCCCGCCCCACGGCTCCCATTCCTGTCCCTCGGCGATCCCCATCGCCTCGCGCAGCGCGCCCACCTGCGCCGGGTTCATCAGCCCGGCATGATTGTCCTTATGGCCGGCGAAGGGCAGGCCGAAGCCCTTGATCGTATAGGCGATGAACAGGGTCGGCACATCGTCCTGCGCGGCGTCGAACGCCTGCGTCAGGCTCGCCATGTCGTGACCGGCGAGGTTGGTCATCAGCGCCGCCAGAGCCTCGTCGTCGCGCGCATTGAGGATCGGCTTCGTCTCCGGCGCCTCCTTCAGCAACCGCTCACGCCAGGCGGCGCCGCCGAGATAGGTGAGTGCGGCATAATCGGCGTTGGGCGCGGCATCGATCCACGCCTTCAGCGCCTCGCCGCCGGGCTCAGCGAAAGCGGCTTCCATCGCGGTCCCGTATTTCAGAGTCACCACCCGCCAGCCGCAGGCCGCGAAAATCTCGTCGAAGCGGCGGAACATCCGGTCCGCCGTGGTCGCGTCGAGGCTCTGGCGGTTATAGTCGACGATCCACCAGCAATTGCGGATGTCGTGCTTGGCCGCCTCGATCAGGCATTCGTAGATATTGCCCTCGTCGAGCTCGGCATCGCCCATCAAAGCGACCATCCGCCCTGCCTCGCCCGGGTCCATCATGCCGTGCGCAATCAGGAAATCCTGGACCAGGCTGGCGAAGGCGGTGATCGCCACGCCGAGCCCGACCGATCCGGTCGAGAAATCCACCGGGATCTGGTCCTTGGTCCGGCTCGGATAGGACTGCATGCCCTTGAAGCCGCGGAAATTCTCGAGCTGCTCGCGGGTCTGCGAACCGAGCAGGTAGTGGATGGCGTGGAGCACCGGCCCGGCATGGGGCTTCACCGCCACCTTGTCGTTCGGCCCGAGCGCGTGGAAGTAGAGCGCCGCCATGATCGCGGTCATGGAGGCGCAGCTCGCCTGGTGCCCGCCGACCTTCAGCCCGTCCGCGCTCTCGCGCAGATGGTTCGCATTGTGGATCGTCCAGGCGGAAAGCCAGCGCAGCCGCTCGTCGAGCGACCGGAGGGCATCGAGATCGGGCCCCGAGGGAGCGGAGGTCGTCTTAGGCATGGCGTCTGCCGATCGCTCGGCTAGGCCGAGAGCAGTTTCAGCGGGTTCTCGATCAGCTTCTTGAGGTCCTGGAGGAAGCTCGCGGCGTCCCAGCCGTCGACCACTCGGTGGTCGCAGCTGAGCGAGAGGTTCATCCGCTTGCGGATCTCGAGCTCGCCGTCGACCGGCACGACCTTCTCCTCGACCTTGTTGACCGCGACGATCGCGACCTCGGGCCGGTTGATCACCGGGGTCGAGGTGATTCCGCCCATCGGGCCAAGGCTGGAGATGGTGAAGGTCGAACCCGAAAGCTCATCGCGCGCGGCCTTGCCGGTGCGGGCGGCCTCCGAGAGGCGCAGGATCTCGCGGGCGATGTCCCAGATTCCGAGCCGCTCGGCGTTGCGGATCACCGGCACCATCAGCCCGTTGGGGGTCTGCGTCGCCATGCCCATGTGGACCGAACCGGAGCGGGTGATGAGCTGGGCGTCGTCGTCGTAGAGCGCGTTGATCTGCGGATAATCGCCGAGCGTGCGCGCGAGCGCGGTGATCAGGAACGGCAGAAGGGTGAGCTTGGGGTTGCCCCCGCGATCGGCGTTCATCATCGCGCGAGTCTGCTCGAGATTGGTGACGTCGAACTCCTCGACGAGCGTGAAATGCGGGATCCGGCGCTTCGCCTCCTGCATATTCTCGGCGATCTTGCGGCGCAGGCCGACGACCTTGACGGTCTCGTCCGCGCGCGCGGCACCGCGGCCGCGCGAGGCGCCGCCGCCCTGGTAGAGCAAATAGGCGTCGAGATCGGCATGGCGGATCCGGTCGCCGGCGAACTTCACCTGGCCAAGGTCGATGCCGAGGTCGCGGGCGCGGGCCCGGACGGCCGGCGAGGCTTGGACCCGGGCAGAGGATTCGTTCGTGCCGAGCGAAGTCGAGGCGCGCTTCTCCGACTCAGCGGGGCGCCCCTCGACTTCGCTCGGGACGAACGAGGTATCGGGGGCTTGCGCTGTGGGCGAGTTGGAGCGCCATTCGCCCTGGCGGCGGTCGGCGTCGTCGCGCGGCTCGGCACGGCGGTCGGCGCCGGTGCGGCGCTCGCCGGTTTCGCGGCGCTCATTGGCCTCGACGTCGGTCGAGGGCACCGCCTCCTCCAGCGCCGCGGTGGGCTCGACCATGCCGTCGGCGAGCGGAACCTCCTTTTCGGAGGCCGCGGCAGCGCTCGCGGCCCCTTCGGTCTCGATCACAACCAGGACCGAGCCGATCGCGATCTGGTCGCCGACCTCGCCGGCAACCTCGAGCACGGTCCCGGCGACCGGGCTCTCCATCTCGACCGTGGCCTTGTCGGTCATCATGTCGGCGAGCTGCTGGTCCTCCTCGACGCGGTCGCCGATCTTTACGTGCCAGGCGACGATCTCGGCCTCGGCGATCCCTTCGCCGATGTCCGGCAGCTTGAATTCGAAGCGGGCCACGTCAGTTCTCCACTGCTTGCCTGAGCGCCGGGCCGAGCCGCGCCGGCCCCGGGAAATAGGTCCATTCCATCGAATGGGGGTAAGGCGTGTCGTATCCGGTCACGCGGGTGACCGGGGCCTCGAGATGATAGAAGCAGCGCTCCTGGACGAGGCTCGCAAGCTCGGCGCCGAAGCCGGCGGTACGCGTCGCCTCGTGGATGATCACGCAGCGGCCGGTCTTCTTCACGGAAGCCTCGATCGTCTCGATGTCGACGGGGACGATGGTGCGCAGGTCGATCACCTCGGCGTCGATCCCTTCGGCCTCGGCCGTCGCGAGGGCGACATGGACCATCGTGCCGTAGGCGAGCACGGTCACCGCCTCCCCTTCGCGCGCGATCGCGGCCTTGCCGATCGGGACGGTGTAATGGCCCTCCGGCACCTCGGCGAGAGCGGGATGCTTGGACCAGGGCGTCACCGGCCGGTCGTGATAGCCGTCGAAGGGGCCGTTATAGATGCGCTTGGGCTCGAAGAAGAGCACCGGGTCCGGATCCTCGATCGCCGCGATCAGGAGTCCCTTGGCGTCGTAGGGATTGGACGGGATGACCGTCTTGATCCCGGGCATGTGCGCGAAGAAGGCCTCGGGCGACTGCGAATGGGTCTGGCCGCCGAAGATTCCGCCGCCATAGGGGCTGCGGATCACCATCGGCATCGGCCATTCGCCGGCAGTGCGGTAGCGCATGCGCCCGGCCTCGGAGAAGATCTGGTCGAAACCGGGAAAGATGTAGTCGGCGAACTGGATCTCGGCGACGGGCTTCAGGCCATAGGCGGCCATGCCAATCGCTGTGGCGACGATCCCGCCCTCGGCGATCGGCGCGTCGAACACGCGGCTCGTGCCATATTTCTTCTGCAAGCCCGCGGTGACCCGGAAGACGCCCCCGAAATAGCCGACGTCCTCGCCAAGGACGACGATGTCCTCGTCGCGGCCCATCATCACGTCATGGGCGCTGTTCAGCGCCTCGATCATGTTCATCACGCTCATTTGCCTCGCGCCTCCGCTTCGGCAAGCGCAGCGTCGCGCTGCTCGCGAAGGTGCCAGGGCATCTCCTCGAACACGTCCTCGAACATGGACGAGATATCCTCATAATGGCCGCTGCCGAGCGTGCCCTGCGCCTCGGCCTCGCGCTGCGCGGCGCGGACCTCGGCCGAGAGCTGCTCCTGGAGCGCCGAATCGCGCGCATCGTCCCACTCGCCGAGCGCGACGAGATGCTGGCGAAGGCGCGCGATCGGATCGCCGAGCGGCCAGGCAGCGCCGGCATTTTGCGGGCGGTAGGCGGTCGGGTCGTCGGAGGTCGAATGGCCTTCGACCCGGTAGGTGAAGAGCTCGATCAGGGTCGGCCCGAGATTGGCCCGCGCCCGGTCCGCCGCCCAGGCAGTGGCGGCATAGACGGCGAGCGGATCATTGCCGTCGACGCGGAGGCCGGCGATCCCATAGCCGACCGCGCGCGCCGCGAAGGTGGTGAGATCGCCGCCCGCGATCCCCGAGAAGGTCGAGATCGCCCACTGGTTGTTGACGACCTTGAGGATCACCGGCGCGCGATAGACTCCGGCGAAGGTGCAGGCATTGTGGAAATCGCCCTCCGCGGTTGCGCCGTCGCCGATCCAGGCCGCCGCGATCCGGCTGTCGCCCTTGATCGCCGAAGCCATCGCCCAGCCCACCGCCTGCGGCACCTGGGTGGCGAGATTGCCCGAGATCGAGAAGAAGCCGTGCGCCTTGTCCGAATACATGATCGGGAGCTGGCGGCCCTTCAGCGGATCGCCCTTGTTCGAATAGACCTGGCACATCATCGTCACGAGCGGATAGTCGCGCGCGACGAGCAGCCCCTGCTGGCGATAGGTCGGAAAGAGCATGTCGTCGCGGTGGAGCGCATGGGCCGCGGCGACCGCCACCGCCTCCTCGCCCGTGCACTTCATGTAGAAGCTGGTCTTCCCCTGGCGCTGGGCGCGGTACATGCGGTCGTCGTAGGTGCGCACCATCATCATGTCGCGCAGCATGCGGCGCAGCATTTCGGGATCGAGCTTGGGATCCCAGGGGCCGACCGCCCGCCCCTCATCGTCGAGCACGCGGACCAGGCCGTAGACCAGATCGTGCGTCTCGGCGGCGGGCACGGCGCTGTCAGGCCGGCGGGTGCTTCCCGCAGCCGGAATCTCGATATGGCTGAAATCGACCGCGTCGCCGGGCCGCGCGAGCGGCTCGGGCACATGGAGGGAGAGCGCCGGGCGGTTCGGGCGCTTCGTTGCCTTGTTCATCCTCTTCCCGTCTTCATCAGCCCCTCCGCGCCCGCCGTTAGCGGCGATCCGCCCCCTTGTGAAGCTGCGGCCGGCGCGGCAGCAAGGTGCCAGAGGAGCCATGAAAGATGAAGAATAGCCGCCTTGCCTTGGCGCTGAGCGCCGCCGCCGCCCTTGCCGCCTGCGCCACCGCGGCGCCCCGACCGGAGCCCGCTTTCTACGTGATGCGCCATCTCCAGAAGGCGGCGGGGACCGATCCGGCGCTGACCGAGGAGGGACAAAGGTGCGCGGCCCGGCTGGCGGAGGAGCTGGCCGATTCGGGGATCGGCGCCGTCTATGCGAGCGCCACGCGGCGGGCGCAGGAGACGGCTGCGCCGACAGCGCGGCGGCTGGGCGTGACCGCTTCCTCATACGATCCGCGCGACACGCCCGGAATGATCGCCCGGGTCCGGGCCGAGCCGGGAAGCGTGCTTGTCGTCGGCCATTCGAACACGGTCCCGGACATCGTCGAGAGCCTTGGCGGCGCCCGCCCGGCCGACCTCGCAGAGGACCGATATGGCGAGGTCTGGCGGGTTGCGCGGCCCTCGGGGGCGGTAACCGTCCGCCGCATCGCCTGCTGAGCTCTCAGAGGTCGACGCAGGAGGCGATCGCCTCGAGCTTGCGGATCCGCTCCTTGAGATCGGCGATCTCGATCCGCTCCATCGCCGGAGCGCGGCCGTCCTGGCCGGCGCCGCGGTGACCCGCAATCTCGAGCCGCTTCAGGTCCAGCCAGCCCTGCCAGCCCTTGAGCGCCGCGTAGGCGGCGATGCTCAGCCCGGCGAGGCCGAAGCCTGCCATTGCGGCAGTTGCCATCAGTTCGTTCATCTCGTCCCTCCCTTATCTTCTCGCCCCGGTGCTCAGCGCAGGTCTTCGATCTCGCGCGCCAGGCGGTCGTTGGTGGCGGTGTAGGTCTCGATCTCGGCAAGGCGGCGCTCGCGGTCGCTGGAGCGATAGTCGAGGCCGCCGCCATGGTCGGCGCCGCGGCCACGCACACGGTGCAGCTTCTTGTTGCCGATGACGCCGAGCGCGACATAGGCGATCACCGTCCACGGCCAGCCGCCAACCAGGGTCGCGACGACGAAGCCGATCCGCACGATCGTCGCGTCGATTCCCGTCATGTTGGCAAGCCCGGCGCAGACGCCCATCAATTTGGCTTCGCTGCGATCCACCGCGAAAGTCTTCATTTCGAAATTCCTCCCTTTCATCCGTTCAGCGGTCAGGCGGCCTCGCGGCGCCCGGCCTTCATCCGCTCGAGCTCGGCGTCGATCTTCTCGGCGTTGCGAAGCTCGGCAATCTCTTCGGCGAGGCTCTTGGGCGGCGCCGCGAGAAGCAGCGCCTCCGCCTCGCCCTCGGCCTGGTCGGCGCTGCGCTCGAGCCGGTCGAAATCGGCGAAGGCGGCGTCGACCCGCGGGCCGGCATACATTTCGCGCATCCTGCGCTGGTTGTGGGCGGTCTCGATCCGGCTCGAGATCGCGCTCTGCCGGGCCCGCGCCTCGCGCAGCTTGTTCTGGAGCTTGGCGATGTCGGCTTCCGAAGCGCGCAGGGTCTCGCCGATCGCGGCGACCTCCGCCTCGATCCGCTCGGCCATGTCGGCGACCTTCTCGCGCTCGACCAGAGCGGCCCGGGCGAGATCCTCGCGGTCCTTCGAGAGGGCGAGCTCGGCCTTGTCGGTCCAGCTCAGCCGAAGCTCCTCGAGCCGCGCGACCTGGCGCCGCATCTCCTTCTGGTCGGCGATCGAACGGGCGGCGGAGGCGCGGACCTCGACCAGGGTCTCTTCCATCTCGAGGATGATCACCCGGATCGTCTGCGCCGGGTCTTCCGACTGCGACAGCAGGTCGGTGACGTTGGCGGCGATGATGTCGCGGGTGCGAGAAAAGATACCCATGTCTTGCTCCTGAAGCGGTTGCCGGCCTGTGGTCGCTCGACCGCCGGCCTCTCGTTCGCCGAGCCGCCCTCCCAAGCGGCTCGACGGGTGGATTAGCGGGTGGCGGCCTGGGCGGCGGCGGGGACGGCGGCCTGGACCGGACCGATGGCGGCGCCGACACAGGCGGTGCTGAGAACGATGGCGCCGATGGCGGCGACGGCGATCTGGCGGAAGTTGGCGTTGAACATTTCTAGTCTCCCTTTGAATTCCGTTCCCCACCGCATCGGCGGGGATGCCAGGGAGATTACAAAGGGCGTGCCAGATGCTGAAAACGGCAGAAATCCGCCATTTTCTGGAAATCAGCCGATCTCAGGGCGAAGGGATGATCGCCGAGATATGGGAAATTACGCCAAGCCTTGGCGTGAGCTCAGGCAGAGACCGCGCGATCCGTCGCCCGGCGGCCGTAATTGCGGGGCTTGCGGGTGAGCTCCATCAGCTTCGCACCGGCCATGAAGACGGCGCAGGTGCAGGCCGCGAAGAGCAGCCAGCCGGGGAAACCGGGATAAGTCTCGGTATAATGGACGCCGC
>JAEWCW010000157.1 GCA_023390415.1 Pseudomonadota bacterium
CCAAATCCAAAGCGGCCCTCGCGGCCCTGATCGGCCTCTCCATCGCCGGCTGCTCGCGCGAAGGCGAGATCACGTCGACCGGAATCATCACCCATTACAGCGCCTGCCCGTCGGTCGCGATCGTCGCACCGACCGGGGACATCACCCTGTTCAATCCGCCGACCAGCCGCGACGCGGCGGCGATCGACGTCGTCGCGACCATGACCAACGTCCGCTCCAACTGCAACGAGACCGGCGCGAACATCGTCTCCACCGCCACCTTCGACATCCAGGCGCTGCGCAGCGACAACCGCGGCGCCCGCGACGTGGTCGTTCCTTATTACGCCTCGGTCGTCCAGGGCGGCACCAATGTCGTCTCGAAGAGCGTGACCAACGTCGTCCTGCGCTTCGCAGACGGCCAGTATCGCGCCTCTGCGACCGGTTCAGCCAACGCCTCGGTCAACCGCGCCGCAGCGACCCTGCCCGAGGACATCCGACGCCAGATCACCCGCGAGCGCCGCCCCGGCGATGCCGACGCCGCGATCGATCCGATGTCCGATCCGGCGGTCCGCGCCGCGGTCCAGCGGGCAAATTTCGAGGTCCTCCTGGGCTTCAACCTCACGCCCGAGCAGCTGCGCTACAACGCGACCCGCTGAACTGAGCGACGGCGGCGGAATTTTCCGCCGCCGCGCTTGACGTGGCCCCGGCCTGCTCATCACCCTATGCGCGTACGCGTAGGAAGGTGTCTCCCAAAGTGAAGCTGGTCGTCGTCGAATCGCCCGCCAAGGCGAAAACCATCGAGAAATATCTCGGGCAGGACTATCGCGTCCTCGCCTCCTACGGCCATGTCCGCGACCTTCCACCCAAGGACGGCTCGGTCGATCCCGATTCCGGCTTCGCCATGCAGTGGGAGACCTATGCGGATAAGGCGCGCCAGCTGAAGGCGATCACCGACGAAGCGAAGAAGGCCGACGCCCTGATCCTCGCCACCGACCCCGACCGCGAGGGCGAGGCGATTAGCTGGCACGTCCAAGAGGTGCTCCAGAAGAAGAAGGCACTTCCCGCCCATGTCGAGCGGGTGACCTTCAACGCGATCACCAAATCGGCGGTGATTGACGCGATGGGGAGCCCGCGCGAGCTCGACCGCGACCTGATCGACGCCTACCGCGCCCGCCGAGCGCTCGATTATCTGGTCGGCTTCACCCTCTCGCCGGTGCTGTGGCGTAAGCTTCCCGGCGCCAAGTCGGCGGGCCGCGTCCAGTCGGTGGCGCTGAGGCTGATCGTCGACCGCGAGCGCGAGATCGAGCTGTTCCGCGCCCAGGAATATTGGAGCGTCTCGGCGACGATGGAGGCCGACGGGACCGAGTTCCTGGCGCGCCTCGTTCGCTTCGACGGCGAGAAGATCGAGCGGCTGACGATCGGCGACGAGGGCAAAGCGATGGCCGCCAAGGCCGCCGTCGAGGCCGGTCGCTTCAGCGTCGCCTCGGTCGAGACCAGGCCGCTCACCCGCAACCCGCCGCCGCCCTTCACCACCTCGACGCTTCAGCAGGAGGCCGCGCGCAAGCTCGGTTTCTCGGCGAGCCACACGATGCGCATCGCCCAGCAGCTCTACGAGGACGGCGCCATCACCTACATGCGCACCGATGGCGTCGACATGGCGCCCGAGGCAGTGTCCGGCGCGCGCCGGGCGATCGCCGATCGCTACGATTCTGGCTACGTCCCGGACAAGCCGCGCGTCTACCAAACCAGGGCGAAGAACGCGCAGGAAGCGCACGAAGCGATCCGGCCGACGGATTTCTCCCGCGACCGCGCCGGATCGGGCGACCACGCTCGGCTCTACGACCTCGTCTTCAAACGCGCCCTCGCCAGCCAGATGGCCTCGGCCCGGCTCGAGCGGACGACCGCCGAGCTCGAGGACGGCACCGGCCGCCATGCGCTCCGCGCGACCGGCCAGGTGGTGATCTTCCCGGGCTTCCTCGCCCTCTACGAGGAGGGCCGCGACGACGAGGCCGACGAGGAGAGCCGGCGTCTGCCGCGGCTCCGCGAAGGCGATGCGCCTGCCAAGAAGGCGGTCCATGCCGAGCAGCATTTCACCCAGCCGCCGCCGCGCTACTCCGAAGCGAGCCTGGTCAAGAAGATGGAGGAGCTCGGCATCGGCCGGCCGTCCACCTATGCCGCGACGCTGCAGACGCTGACCGACCGCGACTATGTCCGGCTCGAGAAGAACCGTTTCCACCCGGAGGAGAGCGGGCGGCTTCTGACCGCCTTCCTGGAGCGCTTCTTCGAGCGCTACGTCTCCTACGATTTCACCGCCGGGCTGGAGGATCAGCTCGACGAGATTTCGGGCGGCCGCGCCGACTGGCAGGCGGTGCTCGACGCCTTCTGGCGCGACTTCAAGCCGAAGACCGCCGAGATCATGGAGCGCAAGCCCAGCGAGGTCACCGAGGCGCTCGACGAGTTCCTCGCGCCCTGGCTGTTCCCGGACAAAGGCGACGGCACCGACCCGCGCCTGTGCCCGGCCTGCGGCCTCGGCCGGCTCGGCCTTCGCGGCGGCCGGTTCGGCGCCTTCGTCGCCTGCTCCAACTATCCCGAGTGCAAGTTCACCCGCCGCTTCGGTCAGGGCGGCGGCGAGGAGGGCGCCGGCGACAGTGGGCCCGAAGTGCTCGGCCAGCATCCCGAGACGGGCCAGGACATCACGCGCAAGAGCGGCCGCTTCGGGCCCTATATCGAGATGGGCGAGGGCAAGGAGGCCAAGCGCGCCTCGATCCCGAAGGATGCCGGCGAGCTCGATCTCGACCTCGCGGTGCGGCTGCTGTCGCTGCCGCGGACGATCGGCGCCCATCCGGAGACGGGCGAGCCGATCACCGCCTCGATCGGCCGCTACGGCCCCTATCTCGCCCATCAGGGCAAATATGCGCGACTCGGAAGCACCGCCGAGGTCTTCGAGACCGGCATGAACGCGGCGGTGGTGAAGCTCGCCGAGGCGGCGAGCGGCGGCCGCACCCGCGGCGCCGCGCGCGAGCCGCTGAAGCTGCTCGGCGCCCATCCCCGCACCGAGGCCGAGATCAAGCTGATGGAGGGCCGCTACGGCCCCTACGTCACCGACGGCACCACCAACGCGACCCTGCCCAAGACGATCTCCCCGGACGCGCTGACTCTGGAAGAGGCCGCCCAGCTGATCGACGAGCGCGCCGCCAAGGGCGCACCCGCGAAGAAGGGCAGGGGCCGCAAGGCTCCGGCGAAGAAAAAGGCGGCGCCGAAGAATAAGGCGTAGCTAAAGTCGGTAGTTCGTCTGCTTGCGCTACCCTGCTTTCCAATGCAGGCTGGCGCGATGCACGCGCTTTTTCCTGTTCTGATCCAGGCGGCCTCGGCCGTCGCCTTGCCGCCATATCCGGAACAGGCTGGAGCGATTGTCCGCTTCAATGCCGAGCCCGCCGTATGCGATGGGGAGGAGCAGCGCGCGACGGTCAGCGAGGAGCCGTTTCCGCTTGGTTTCCTTCAGCATCGTTCCGCGCCGCGGCGCGCGCCGATGGCGATCACACTGCGCTTTCGGATCGACTCATCGGGGCGGCCGCTCGGGATCGCCATCTCCGGCGGTCCCGCAGCCCATTACGATTTGAGGGACCTTCCGGCCGCTTTGGCTGCGTGGCGGTTCGCCCCGGGAGCCGAGCGGCGCGACTGCCGCATCCGGTTCATCGCCGAAACCGAGGCGGTCGACACCGCTCGGCCCGATACCCTGTATCGTTTTCTCGCGCTCAACCCCTTGAGCGGCCAGGCTCGGCTGGACCAGGTCGCGAGACCGGCTTTGCAGCGGGCGCGGCCGGCAACCTCTACCTGCGAGCCGCCAATGCCGAGTCCCCGGCAGCTTGCCTTCCCTCCGTTCGAGCGGATTCCGCAGCCGCCGGGCACCTTGTCCTACAGCTGGGTCGGCTTCGACATTGCAGCCGACGGACGAATTCGCGCGGCGCGACTGCTCAGCGGGTCGGGCAATCACCTGCTCGACCGCGAATCGCTCTCCGCTATATCGCGCTCGCGCTATCAGCCGGGCGTGCGGACCGGCTGCATCTACCATTTTTTCCGCCGCGGCTCCGGCCCGATGCTTCCGCCGCCCCCGCCGGAGGACGATTCCCTCCGCCCCGAAAGCGCGACCTGCCCGAACGACGAGCCGGAATGGGCGGCGATGCCGCCGCTGCAGTTCCCGCTCGCCTTCAATCGCCGAGGAATCGAGGGCTGGGCGATTCTGGCCTATGACCTCGCGCCCTGGGGAGAGCCGGGGAATGTGCGCGTGCTCGCCGCTGAGCCGGCAGCCGCGTTCGGCGATCAGGCCGCAATGATCGTCCGGTCGGCGCGTGCCGCCGCCGGACCGGGCTATGTCGGCTGCACGGTGCGGGTCGTCTTCCGGCTCCCGGATGGGACTCCGACCGCCGCCGCTGACGACTGACCGTCAGCCGCCCGCGCAGGCGCGGCAGGCGGGGTCCTTGGCGATGCGGATGGTGCGGAGCTTCGGGGTCAGGCCATCGAAGATGTGGAGCTTGCCGAGCGGGTCCTCGCCGAACGGGACGATGGCGCGGATCGCCTCGAGCGCGGCCCAGCTTCCGGCGAGGCCGGCCATGGCGCCGAGCACGCCGAGCTCCGAGCAGGTGTCGCAATCCTCGGCGTCGAAGGCGTCGCCGACATAGCAGCGGTAGCAGGGCCGGCCCGGCTCCCAGCCGCGGAAGGTGCCGATCTGGACCTGGAACTGGCCGATCGCCGCCGAGACCAAGGGGATGTGCGCGGCGGTGGCCGCATCGGAGACGGCGAGGCGGGTCGCGAAATTGTCGCTGCCGTCGACGATCACGTCCGCGCCGGCGAGCAGAGACGGGGCATTGTCCGGCATCAGCCGGGTTGCGACGCCCTCGAAGACGATATCCGGGTCCATCCTCGCGACGGCGTCGGCCGAGGCCTCGATCTTGGCGCGGCCGACATCGGCGGTGCCGAACAGGATCTGGCGCTGGAGGTTGTCGAGGCTGACCTTGTCGTCGTCGATCACCCGGATCCGCCCGACTCCAGCCGCCGCGAGATACTGGATGACCGGCGCGCCGATGCCGCCGGCGCCGATCACGGCGACCGTTGCGGCGAGAAGGCGGCGCTGTCCGGCGCCGCCAATCTCCTTCAGAACGATATGGCGTGCGTAGCGGTCGAGCCGCGCGTCATCGAGCGGAGCTGAGGTTGAAATTGATGTTGCTTGCATACCATCGCGCCTCAGCGGCGCCGGTCGGCCGGAAGTCGCCGGCCTGGGCGCGGCTCAGGATCACCTCTCCGACGAGGGTCTCGAGCTCGGGGCAGCCCATGTCGGCGACGACGACGCGGCTGAGCGTGCCGTTCGGCTCGACGAAGGCGAGATACGGGACATTGATGTCGAATTCGTCGGCGCGCTGGCCGCTGATCCGGCAGGTGCGCTCGCGCAGCAGGGTCTCGACCTGGGTGACCATCGCCGGGGTCGGCAGCTGCCGCGGGGCGAGGCTGGCGGACGGATAATTGTTCCAGTTTGCGCGGCCGGCCTCGACCGTGACCTGGTTGGCGGCTGTAGCGGCAATGGCAGCGGCGATCAGCAACGACATAGTCTACCTCCCTGTCGAACCGAAGCCGCCGGTCCCTCTTTCGGTGCCCTCGAGCTCGGCTTCTTCGGCGAAGTGCGCTTTCAGCACGGGGGTGGGAACGAGCTGCGCGATCCGTTCCCCGCGGACGACAGGGAAGGACTCCTGGCCCAGATTTGCAAGGATTATCTTCACTTCGCCCCGATAGTCGCTGTCGATCGTGCCCGGGGTGTTGAGGCAGGTGATGCCATGCTTCAGCGCCAGTCCGGAGCGTGGTCGGACCTGGATCTCATAGCCTTCGGGGATCGCCACCGCGAAGCCGGTCGCGACCGCGTGGCGCGCGCCGGGGGCCAGTTCCAGCGATTCCGCGGCGACGACGTCCATCCCGGCCGCGCCGCTGCTCGCATAGGACGGCAGCGGAAGGCCCTCGCCGTGCGGCAGGCGGCGAAGCGCGATCCTGATCTCATTCGAACTCATCGGCGATCCTCGTGGCGAGCCGGCGGGCGATCTCGGTTTTGGGCGCGTCGTCCCAGACCTCTTCGCCCTCGGCCGTGATCAGGTGAATGCTGTTGCGCTCGCCGCCCATCACGTCGCCGGAGACGTCGTTGGCGAGGATCCAGTCGCAGCCTTTGCGCGCGCGCTTGGCACGCGCCTCGCCGGCGACGTCGTTGGTCTCGGCGGCAAAACCCACGAGGAGCCGTGGGCGCGTGGGGCTTGCGGCGAGGTTGGCGAGGATGTCCGGGTTCGGCGCCCATTCGAGGCGCGGCGGGCCGTCCGCCTTCTTGAGCTTGGTCGGTGAGGCAGCGACCCGCCAGTCGGCGACGGCGGCGACCAGCACGGCAGCGTCTGCAGGGAGCGCGGCCTGGACGGCCGCGTCCATTTCGGCCGCCGTCTCGACATCGATCCGCGCAACCCCGGCCGGCGTTTCCAGCGCCACCGGCCCGGCGACCAGGCTGACCCGTGCGCCGAGCCGGGCAATCGCCTCGGCAATGGCGAAGCCCTGCTTGCCCGACGAGCGGTTGGCGATCACCCGCACCGGGTCGATCGGCTCCTGCGTCGGTCCCGCGGTGACGATGACGTGCCGGCCCTCGAGCGGCCGGTCGCCCGAAAGCGCCGCCTCGATCGCCGAGAGGATCGCCGGCGGTTCAGGAAGCCGGCCCGGCCCATATTCTCCGCACGCCATCTCGCCTTCGTCGGGATTCAGGATGGTCACGCCGTCGGCGCGCAGCCGCGCGACGTTGCGGCGCGTCGCCTCGTGCTGCCACATGCGGACATTCATCGCAGGCACGGCCAGCACCTTCTTGTCGGTGGCGAGCAGGAGCGTGGTGGCGAGATCGTCGGCGATCCCCGCCGCCATCCGGGCGAGCAGGTCGGCCGTCGCGGGGCAGACGACGACGAGATCGGCCTCGCGCGACAGCTGGATATGGCCCATCTCGACCTCGTCCTTGAGGTCCCAGAGCGAGGTGTGGACCGGCTGCTCTGAGAGTGCGGCAAGGGTCATCGGCGTCACGAATTGCGCGCCGCCCTCGGTCAGCACGCAGCGCACGCTCCCACCCGCCTTGCGGATCAGCCGGATGAGCTCGCAGGCCTTGTACGCCGCGATCCCGCCGCCGACGATCAGGAGGATTCGCTTGCCGATCATCCGCTCAGAGTAAGAGCACCGCCGCCGCGGCGCCAGCGGCGGCGGAGAGGAGGGCGGTGAGGAGGTAGCGCCCGTAGCGCTGCGGCTGGACGACGACCACGTCCGGGAGGGGCGGGTCGGGCGGGGCGGCGCCGAGGGGCGGGTAATATTGATCGATCCGGCGGATGAGGTC
>JAEWCW010000080.1 GCA_023390415.1 Pseudomonadota bacterium
AAATGGTCGGGGAGAGAGGATTCGAACCTCCGGCCCCTGCCTCCCGAAGACAGTGCTCTACCAGGCTGAGCTACTCCCCGACCGACTGGGCCGGCCCTGGGGCCGGTGACAGGCGGGGCGGTCTATAGGGTCGGCTTTTCGCGAGCGCAAGCGGGGGCTTGCCGCTTTTCGGGCAGCCGCCTGCCGCGGTCAGGCGGCCTGCACCGCCGCGAGCATGTCGTCGACGGTGACGAACTTCTCGCGCGGGCTTCCGGCCCGGGCGCGGCCGGTCTCGGCCGCCTCGATCCGGCGCCATTCCTCGAAGCTGACCTGGCGCGCCCCGCGCTCGGCGATCAGCCGGTCAAGCCCGACGCCGCCGGCGCGCTCGGCGCCTGCGCCGGCAAGCGCCGCGACGATCTTGTCGGCGACCTCGTAGCCGTCGGGGCGGTTGGTGCCGATCGTGCCGGTCGGCCCGCGCCGCGCCCAGCCGACCGCGTACAGATTGCCGCCGATATGGCCGCCCTCGTTGGCGAAGCGCCCATTGCCCTCGTCGAAGGCCACTCCGGCAATCGGCGACGTCTGGTAGCCGATGCAGCTCACCACGAGCCCGGCCGGCACCTCATAGGTCTCGCCGGTGCCGACGGCGCGGCCGCCCTCGTCGAGGCGGGTGCGCTCGACGATCACGCGCTCGGCGCGCCCGTCGCCCTCGATGGCCACGGGCTTGGCGAAGAAATCGAAATGGATCGTCTTGGCCTTGCCTTCCGGGAGCGACCCGAAATCACGCAGGTGAGTGACCGACTTACGTAGCCCCGGGTCGAGCGCGCCATCCTCTTCCGCCGGCGGAAAATCGGCCAGATCCACCTTTGGTGCCGCATTCTCGAGATGGCCGAGCTCGCCCAGCTCCTTGGGGGTCATCTGGATCTGGTGCGGACCGCGGCGGCCGAGGACATGGATGTCGCGGATCGCCGAGTTGCCGAGCGCCTCGAAGGCGTGAGCGACGATGTCCGATCCGACGAATTCGTGCGGGGTCTTGGACAGGATGCGCGCAACGTCGAGCGCGACATTGCCGTTGCCGATGACGGCGGCCGACGCGGCCCCCAGCGGCGGATCGAGATCCGCGAACTGGGGATGGCCGTTATACCAACCCACGAAGGCAGCCGAGCCGATGACGCCGGGGAGGTCGTCGCCCGGGATCCCGAGGCGCCGGTCGTGGGGGGCCCCGGTGGCGAGGATCACGGCGTCGTACAGCGTGGAGAGCTCCTCGATCGAGACGTTGCGGCCGATCTCGACATTGCCGACGAAGCGGACGCCGGGGGTGAGTGCGACCTTCTCGTAGCGCTTGGACACCGCCTTGATCGACTGGTGGTCCGGCGCCACGCCGAAGCGGATCAGGCCGTACGGGACGGGCAGCCGGTCGATCATGTCGATCGCGCCGTCCTCGCCGAGCGCCTTCTGCAGCGCCTCGGCGGCATAGAAGCCGGCGGGACCCGAACCGACGATCGCCACGTGCCGCATCTGCATCGCCCCTCCTGGTTGCGAAGGCGGATGCTAGCGTGCGCTGGCCGGGTGGCAAGGCGACTTCAGGCGGGGCGCCGGTCCTCGAGCAGCTCGGTGCCCTTGCGGCGAAGCAGGGCCTCGACCGGCTTGGCGAACAATCCGAGCGCGCCGGGCAGGCTGAGCTCGACGCGGACGATCGCCTCCTGGACGTCGATGCTTCCGGTCACCGCCTGGTTCATCGCGGTCACGCGCAGATCGAGCCGCTCGCCCGACCAGTGCGAATCGACCGCCGCACCGCCCGGCACGAATTCGGAGAGCCGGCCGATGCCGCGCTCGATCCGGCGCCGCGCCTCGGCCGCGCCAAGCTTGTGGGGGAGGTCGACGGTCAATTTCTCTGCCATGGCGCCGGTCTACAGGCGCGGCGGCAGTGCGGGCAAGCTCAAGCCTGGAAGGTCGTGCAGCGCTTCGGCGTGTTGGACGAATTGTTCGTGATCGCCTGGTTCACGCGCTGGCGGACATTGAACGCGCTCTCGTAGCGGATCTCGCGCCCCTCGAGAAAGCTGTTCGGCACGATCGGCTGGTAGGCGTAGCTGACCTCGACCAGCATCACCGCCGTATTGGGCTGGGCGGCGATGCGGTTGCCGGCCGGCCCGACCGCCTGGAGGCTGTTGTCGCTCTGGCCGCGGCCTTCATTGCCATAATGCGAGGTCACGTTGCGCGCGCCGTCGCAGCGCTGCCAGCGGATCCACTGGCCGTTGCCGGCGGCGTTCACTTCCACGCTCGACAGCACGATCCGGCCGTTTTCGGCAAAGCGAAGGCTGGTGCCGGTCATCTTGGCACCGGTCATCAGCTCGATCACGTCGGCCTCGTCGATCCCGTCGCGGACCCTGGCCGCGTTGTCTGCGGTCATCATCGCGATGTTGCTGACCCGAAGATGGGCCATTGCAAGATTGGCCGTCTCCAGCCCGACCAGGCCGAGGGTGAGCAGCACCGGCAGAGACACTGCGAATTCGGTCAGCGCCATTCCGCTCGTGCAGCTGCGCAGGGAGGCGACGGCCCGCCGCGCGACGGACAAGCGCCGGAAGGGAAGGCTCAGTTGCATCGAATCACCGTCCGGTTGACCCGCGCCGCGAAGGGCTGGTTGCGAAGCACGGTATTGGACCTGATCGTCTCGATATCGCTCCAGCCGAGGAAGCCGGCGACGGGGAAGACCCGGCGATAGGCGAGGGTGACCTCGTAGCGCACGATGTCGTCGGCATTGCCGGTGCCGGCAGTTCCGCGATCCGGGTCCCAGCGGCTGTTGGCGTTGGTGTCTTCGTAGCAGTCGCCGACATTATACTGGCCGAGCGGGACCGTATCCTGGGTGATCCGCTCGGGCTGCCGCACCGTCGCGAAATCCTGGTAGCTCTGGGTATCGATCGTGATCGTCGCGTTGCTCGAGAAGGTGCGAAGGCGCCTGCGCACCACCGTATCGATCTGAGTCTGGGTCACGCCGCCGACGGTCGCGAGCCGCGCCGCCTCGTGCAGCGCGCCTTGCAGCACCGAGGCCGCGTAGGAGCGGTAGCCGAGCTCGAAGATCCCGAGCAGCAGCATGCAGAGCACCGGAAGGATCGCTGCGAACTCGACGAGCGTCACACCGCGCTCGTCGCGTGCGAACCGCCGTTTCCGGATGAGCCCGATCGTCATTGAGTCAGCCTCAGGGCGCCGATCTGGCTTCCGATCTGGCGGAAGCGGGCCATCAGCTCGGCGCGGTTGGACGAGGTCGATGCCTGGTTCGGATTGCTCGCGCAGTCGCGCATGTCCGTGGTCAGGGTGGTGCCGAATGCAATCACCCAGACACTGACATTCATGCCCTTGGTGGCGTTGCAGATCATCCGGAAGCGCTGGAGGTGGCGGTCATATTGCCCGCTGCTGGACGAGCTTCCTGTGATCCGCTGGTCGAGCGGCTCCTGACCGTAAGCGGAATAGACCGAGGTGCTGGGAGCGAGCTCACCGTCGGTCATGAAGATGACGTGGCGGGAGCAGGGCATGCCACCATAGGTCTCGCAGCCATCGGCGAAGATGCCGCCGGTCGAGATCATCCGCGCGCCCCAGATCATGCCGATGTCGTGATAGGTGTTGCCGGTCGGCTGGAGCGCGTTGACGTAGGTCTGCAGCTGCGTCCGCGTCCAGACATCGAGCCGGCGCGCTGCGGCCGGGCAGGCGGCCGACGTCTGGCGGTTGTTGCTGTCGCCCTCGTCGAACATCTCTTCGGTGGTGCTGCTCCGACGATAGGCGACCTGCGGCCAGAGCGGGCGCCAGCGCGTGGCGTCGCTATCCGGGATGCGGTTGATGTCGAGGTCGTACGCGGTCGCGGGAATGGTGTAGCCCGACGAGGCGGTGATCGTCGAAACCGTCTGCCGTTCCTCGATGCAGCCCGCCCAGGTGGTGTTCGACGTGGTGCCCGGGCGCCGGGTCGGATCGGGCGTGGACGCGCCGGTCTTGAATCGGCTGGTGTCGTGGATGATCTCGTCGTGCTGGAAATTGCCGGTCCAGGTCCCGCCCTGGCTGCCGCTCTCCGACGTGTAGGTGCAGGTGCCGACCGTGCTGTTCCTGCCGCCGGTGCGCCGCCACGACCAATTGTCGTAATTGGAGCATTGCGCCTGGGTGATGTTGGTCAGCTGATATTCGGGTTGCCGCGACTGGTAGGCGGCGCTGTTGACCAGGTAGTCGGCGTTCACGCCGCGGATCAGGGCGCCGACGTTCACCGTGGCCGAATAAGGCACGACGCCGTAGCGCAGGCGCATGCCGTTGGCGGTGAGCTGCGTCTGGATCGGCGAGAGCTCGTCGTAGAGCGCCATCACGGCGTCGCGCAGCGACACAATCTTCGACGTGCCGCCCAGCGATTCCGCCATCGATCCGGTGACGTCGAGCACCAGCATGACGTCCGTGTTCACGAAGTTCAGAGAGGCGTCGCAGGTGACGTTGATCGGCATGTTCTCGACGCCGAACATGCCCATGATCGCGGTCGGCACGTTGGTCGCCGCGGTCATCCGGACGGTGCCGGACGCCGGGCGGGTCACCGCAGCGGTGAAGGGCTCGGTGCCGTAGAGGCCCTGCGGAAAGTTGAAGTTGAAGAAGCGGCGGGCTTCGTCGATCACGTTCTGGGTGAGGGTGTCGTTCTGCATGATCCGCCGGCCCGCAAGGGCGCCGGCGTCGCACGCGCTCTGCAGGCGAGTCTTCGCCATATAGGCGCGGCTCATATCCACGCCCGATCCGATCATCGCGGTCAGCGGCACCAGTGCCGCGCCGACGATGGCGAGCGTGTTGCCCCTGACGTCCTTGGCGAGACGGGTGAGCAGTCCGCGGCGCGGCGCTTGCCCCGCGCCGTCTTTCCGAGCTTGGCCCATGGCCTTGCGACTCCCTAGCGAGCGCTTTGACGCGCCTCCGGAACCCGCAATTGCACGGGTACAGCTAATGCCCGTTCAAGGATCATGGTTAAGGCGTCGTTGGCGCCGCGCCCCGCATAAACCGCAAGCGCCGCGAATTCCGGAGCGCGCCTAAGGGGCTGGCCGCGCGAGCCGGCCCGATTATAGTGAACGCATGGTCCGCGTCCTTCTCCGAACCCTTGCGCTCGCCTCGATTATCGCATCCGCCTCGCCGGCGAGTCGCGCTGCCGCGCAGGAGCTTCCCCAAGGCCAGGGCGAGGCCGAATATCGCGCCTGGCTGGAAAGTGGTGGCCCCGGCCTCGCGGCCTCGGTCCTGTCCTTCGAAAGCTGGCAGGAGGCGGCGGGTGTTCGCGGCGTGCTCCCCACCTGGCAGCTTTTGCGCACCGCGAGCATGTGGCGCGAATGCGGGGGGCCGCCCTTCCAGGTGCCGCCGCCCCACCAATGGCCGGGAATGGCCAAGACGCTTCGATTCATCCGCGATGCCGTCCGCCCCGCCCTCGGCCCCGTCGAGGCGGTGTCCGGCTACCGGAACCCGCAGCTCAACGAATGCGCGCGCGGCGCAGCGACCAGCGCCCACCGCGATTTCTTCGCGCTCGA
Source organism: Pseudomonadota bacterium (assembly GCA_023390415.1). GTDB lineage: Bacteria > Pseudomonadota > Alphaproteobacteria > Sphingomonadales > Sphingomonadaceae > Allosphingosinicella. The sequence continues at coordinate 5,502 of JAEWCW010000080.1, forward strand.
TTTGGTCCCGGTGACCCCGGTCGAGCGCGGCCAGCTGTTCCGGATCCTGTGCCGGGTCCATGCCCAGCAGGGGCCAGCGGCCGGCGCCGGCCTCGGCTTCTATTCGTTCCAGCGCTTCCATATCGACACGCGCAGCTTCCGCCGCTGGGGAAGCGCCGGACCGGCTGGCAACGAGAGCCCCTGCGCGGTGATCGAGCGCGGCGAGGATCCGCTCGCGCCGCCGCCGCCACAGCCGATTCCGCCGGTCGCCGTGCCGCAGCCGCCGACGCCCGATCCGTCGAATCCCCGCTGAACCGGGCCTCAAGCGCGTCGAAACGACGGAACCGGCGCTGTCGTCAGGTTCCGTTCAGCGCGATTCCTCTATAGATACAGCCACATAGCCGGGGCGGGATTTTCCATTCGGCTGATGTGAGAGCCGCAGCTTTGCGCGGCAGAGCGGGTCGCCGGGCGATCCGCACCACGAGACAAAGGGCACAGATGCTGAAACGGATCGGTTCGGCCGCGCTTGCGGCGCTTGCTTTCGTTACCCCCCTCAGCTCCACCGTCGCAGCCGCGGATTCCGCGGTCGCCGGTCTCGCGCCGGGTCAGGGCCTCGCCGATTACCACGCCTGGCTCGCACGCTCGCCGGCCAACCGCGAGGCGGCGCGCGAGTTCCGCGACTATCTCGCTGCCCAGGATCTCGACGAGGTCGTGCCGACGTGGCAGCTGGTCCGCACCTCCTCGTCCTGGCGCCAGTGTGGCGCCGGCCCGTTCGAAGTCGCCCCGCGGGACAAATGGGCGAACATCACCACCACCTTGAAGTTCGTCCGCGACGAGGTGACCCCGGCGGTCGGCGAGGTCGAGGCCTTGTCGGTCTATCGCAACGAAGGCCTCAATCGCTGCTCGAACGGCGCGCCGGCCTCCGCGCACCGCCTCTTCTTCGCGCTCGATCTGACTCCGGTCTCCGACAATGTGAGCCGCGCCGGAATGATCAACCGGGTCTGCGCTGCGCACCGTGCGCACGGCAGCGAATATAATGCCGGCCTCGGCTTCTATTCGGGCCGTCGCTTCCACGTCGATTCGCACGGCTACCGCAAGTGGGGCGCCAACGGCCGCGGCGCGTCCAGCCCCTGCGTGACCGGGATCGCCTGAGCCTTCGCGCTTGCGCGGGCATCGCACCCCGCGCAAAGCGGCGCGATGCACGATCCAGGCTTTACCGGCGGCGCGCTCGATCGTGCCGACCACCTCCGCGCCGATGCGGAGGCGCTGGCGCGGCTCGCGGCTTCGGCCGAAGCCCGCTTGCTCAGCCTCGCCGGCCTCGATCCGATCCTGGACGAGGCCGGCGCGCTCGCCTTCGGCCACCCCACCGACATCGAAGCCGAGGCGGAGCTGATCTTCCTCGGCCTGGAGTCCGGCGCCCCAATCTTCGCCTCGCTCAACCCGCCGGGAACGCCCGGCGATCCGCGGGCGCTGTTCAAGACGATCGATTCGATGGCGCCAGCCGACGCTGCCCTCTGGGGGACGGCGCGCAGCCTCCTCCACTGGCATTCGCGTCACCTTTTCTGCGGCGTCTGCGGCACGGGCACGAAACCGTTCCGCGCCGGCTGGGGACGGCGTTGCCCCAATTGCGGGATCGAGCATTTCCCGCGCGTCGACCCGGTGGTGATCATGCTCGCCGAGCATGAAGGCCGGGTCCTCGTCGGCCGCCAGCATGCCTATCCGCCCGGCCGCTATTCCGCCCTCGCCGGCTTCGTCGAGCCGGGCGAATCGATCGAGGAAGCCGTGACGCGCGAGCTTGGCGAGGAAGCGGGGCTCGCCGCCGGCCCGGTCCGCTACGTCGCGAGCCAGCCCTGGCCGTTCCCGGGATCTTTGATGATCGCCTGCATCGCCGATGCGCAGGACGATGCGCTGACCCTCGACAAGACGGAGATCGAAG
>JAEWCW010000069.1 GCA_023390415.1 Pseudomonadota bacterium
CGCCAATGCATTCCGCCCGGCCAACATTGGGTCTAGGCTGAGCGGAGCAGCGGAGGGAGGCGCTTGGGGGAGAGCGGGGAACCTGTGCGGGGCGCCGACGCCTTCGGCAAGGCGTGGCGGCTGACCGCCGGCGCCTGGATCGGCTGCGCGCTGCTCCAGTTCATCCTGTACCTCCGCCCCTCGCCTTATGGCGGGCCGTTCCTGGTCAATTGGAAGGCGTTCATCATCCGGCCGCTCGTGTACGAGCTGCTCGCAATCTGGCTGATCGCCCTCCCCTTCCTGCTCGCCTGGTTGCTCCTCTACCGCCGAGACATCGCGGCGCCGCGGGTGCGCATCGCGCACTGGCTGCTTGCAGGCCTGATGGCGGCGAACCTGCTGATCACCGCCTTCGACCACGAGCTCTACCGGTTCCTCGGCCTTCGCCTCGGGCCCAATTTCCTCGCCGTCTATGCCGATCCGACGACGCTTGGGGACACCCTGTTCCTCAACATCCTCGCCAACGACCGGGGCGGGCCATGGCTCTCGCCGATCCTCTGCGTAGCTGCGCCCGGCCTCTATCTGTGGTGGGCGACTCGGACCCTGCGGCAGAAGCGGAGCGCAAGCTTGGGGCGGGCGGCCGCCGTCGCGATGCTGGCGGTCCCACTCGCCACCGGCGCGATCGGCTATTCGCTCGCCCATGCACGCTTCCGGCTGTCGCGGCTGGAGCCCGCCTTGTTCGCCGCGATCCGTGATTTCGCCTGGAGCTATGACGACGAATCTGCGCCGGGCGATCCCAGCGAACTCGGGCGCGCCTGGCAGGCGCAATGGCAGGCCGGGACAAGCGACCGGAACTGGCGCTTCCCCGATCCGGACATGCCGTTCCTGCGCGCGCCGACAGATCCACGCACGCCCGCCCCGGCCGAGCGCTGGAACGTCGTCATCATCCAGCTCGAGGCCGTGCGCGGTGTCGATACCGGGCACCTCCGCCCCGACCGGAGCCCGTCGCCGACGCCCTATCTCGACCGGATTGCCGCCGGGCCGGATGCCGCCGTCTGGACCCGCGGCCTGAGCTTCGGGCCGCCGAGCATCAACGGCCGCTTCGCCACCCAATGCTCGATCACGCCCTCGTCGCGGCGGTTCATCACCAGTCAGACCCGGGCAGAATTCCACTGCCTCCCGGACGCCCTCCGGAGGCTCGGCTATCGCGCCGAGATGTTCGCCGCCGGCGACATCGACATGGACAACAGCACGGTGTGGGTCCAGCGCATGTACGACCGGCTGTGGCGCTACCCGCAATATGGCCAGACCGACCGCGCCGTGTTCCGGGACGCAGCTGCTCGGCTGCGCGAGATCGGGCGCCAGGGGCCGTTCCTCGCCACCTTGCTCTCGGCGACCAACCACCATCCTTTCCGGACGATCGAGCCCGCGCTGGACGTCGCGCCGCGCGACACCGTCCGCCAACGCATCCTCAACACGACGAGCTATACCGACGACGTCGTCCGCGAGCTGATCGAGGGGCTGCGCGGCGAGCCCTGGTTCGATCGGACCTTGTGGGTGATCAACTCGGACCACGGCTACAATCTCGGCGAGCATGGCGGGCGGGTCGGCGCCTACAGCCTCTACCGGGAATCGACCTGGGTGCCGTTCCTCATCGTCGGGCCGCATCCGCGGCTGCCGAGAGGCGTGCACCAGGAGATCGCGACCCTGCTCGATATCGCGCCGACCATCGCCGACCTGATCGGGCTTCGGGCGCCCAATCCGTGGCACGGCCACAGCCTGCTCGCGCTCGCGCCCGGGCGGCCGATCCATTTCGCCTTTCGCGATTCGGCGATGGCCGAAGCGGACGGCTGGAGCGCAGTGACCGAGCCGGACGACGGCACGCCGCAGCTCTTCGCGCCCGGCGACTGGCTCCAGCACCGCGACGTCGCCGCGCAGCATCCGGCGCTGGCCGAGCGCCTGATCGCGGACGCCGACCGCGCCCGCCGCTTCAACGACTATTTGATCCGGCACGGGAAAGTTTGGCGCGAACCGTAGAAATACGGTAGGAAGCCTCATGGAACCGGCGGGGGCAGAGTTCGACTTCGTGATGATCAAGCCGTCGCATTATGACGATGACGGCTATCCGATCACTTGGTGGCGCACCCTCATCCCGTCCAATTCGCTCGCCGCGGTGAACGGGATCGCGCGCGACTGCGCACAACGCGAGGTGCTCGGGCCGGGCGTCAGGATCAACCTCGCTACGCTCGACGAGACCAACACCCATATCGTTCCTGCGCGCATCGCCGCCGACCTCAAACGCCGCAATGCCAGGGCGCTGATCGGGCTGATCGGGGTCCAATCTAACCAGTTTGACCGCGCCCTGGACCTGGCGCGCGAATTTCGCGCCCATGGCCTGCAGGTGATGATCGGCGGCTTCCACGTCTCCGGCTGCATCTCGATGCTCAAGGAGGTGCCGGCCGAGATCCAGGCCGCGCTCGACATCGGCTGCTCGCTCTTCGCCGGCGAGTGCGAGGAGGGCCGGCTCGACGAGGTCCTGCGCGATGCGTGGAACGGCAGGCTGAAGCCTGTCTACAATTACCTCAAGGACCTGCCGAGCCTGGAGGGTGCGCCCCTGCCGGCCCTCCCGATCGACGCGCTCAGGCGCAATTCGCAGAGCTGGTCGAGCTTCGACCTCGGCCGCGGCTGCCCGTTCCAATGCAGCTTCTGCACGATCATCAACGTCCAGGGCCGCAAGAGCCGCTTCCGGACCGCCGACGACCTCGAGGCGATCATCCGAGAGAACCATGCCCAGGGCGTGAAGGCCTTCTTCATCACCGACGACAATCTCGCGAGGAACCGCCGCTGGGAGGAATTCTTCGATCGCCTGATCAAGCTCCGCGAGGAGGAGGGGATCAAGGCGAACCTGACCATCCAGGTCGACACGCTTTGCCACAAGATCCCGAACTTCATCGACAAGGCGATGCGCGCCGGCGCGATGCGTGTCTTCATCGGGCTCGAGAACATCAACCCGGACAATCTCGTCGCGGCGAAGAAGAACCAGAACAAGATCACCGATTACCGCCACATGCTGCAGATGTGGCGGGACCGCGGCGCCTTCCTCTTCGCCGGCTACATATTGGGCTTCCCCGGCGACACGCGGGAATCGATCGTCCGCGACATCGAGATCATCAAGCGCGAGCTTCCGGTCGACGTGCTTCAGATCGCCTTCCTGACGCCGCTTCCCGGCTCCGAGGACCATCGCAGGATGCTCGAGGCGGGCGAGTGGATGGACCCCGATCTCAACAAGTACAATCTCCACCACCGGGTCAGCCGCCACCCGATCATGTCGGACGAGGAATGGGAAGCCGCCTATCGCGACTGCTGGCACCTCTGGTTCAACGACGAGCATATGGAGCGGGTCGCGCGCCGCCACGCCGCACGCCGGGGCGGCCGGCCCAAGAAGGCCGTCCAGTATATGAACGAGTTCAAGATGCTGTGGGAGGTGGAAGGCCTCCACGCGATGGAAGGCGGCGTGCTCCGCCGCAAGCGCCGCGCCTCCCGCAGGCCGAGCTTCCGCCGCGCGCTGCCGATCTGGTTTGAGCTCAAATATGCCGCCGAGACCGCCGGCAAGGCCTGGCGCTACTGGCGCATGTACCGCCGCGCCGCGCGGATCGTCCGCAAGGTCGAGCAGGATCCGGCCCGCTACGATTATAGCGACCTCGCCATCCAGCCGGTCACGGCAGAGGAGTTGGACACGCTCGCTCTGTTCCACGAGACCGCGGGCGGCGAGGCCTTTGTCGAGAAGAAGCTGAAGCAGGACGCGCTCCTGAGCGCGGTCCACGCCGCGCATCAGAGCGCCGCGTGACGGCTGGAGTTTCGGCCGCGGCGTGCGGCGGGTGAAGGGAACAGGCGTGCGGGTCACCATCATCGAGCTCGCCGAGCGGGGCCCGACCAGCGACATCTTCAAGCGCAAGATGAGCCCGAGCTTCGCGAGCATCATGCCGCAGGCGGCCGCGGTCTGGTGCGAGGAGCTCGGCCACGAGGTCCGCTATCTCTGCTACACCGGCTATGAGGACGTCGCTGCGCTGGCCGACGACACCGACATTCTCATCCTCGGCTGCTTCACGCTCTCGGCGCACGCCGCTTACGCGATCAGCGCCATCTACCGGGCGAAGGGCGCGGTGACCGCATTGGGCGGCCCCCATGCGCGCTGCTATCCCGAGGATTCGGCGCTCTATTTCGATTACGTGCTCGGCTTCACCGGCAAGCCGGAGATCGAGGAGCTGCTTCGCGACGGCACGCGCCACCGGCCGATCGGGCGACTGATCTCGGCGCCTGCCCAGCCGCGGCGGATCCCGAACCTTCGCCAACGCTGGAAGTTCGTGTCGGCGACCCTCGCGAAGGCCGGGCCGATCAAGATCGTGCCGATGATCGGAAGCTTCGGCTGCCCCTATAGCTGCAGCTTCTGCATCGACGCGACCGTCCGCTACCAGCCGCTCGACTTCGACGAGATCCGGGAGGACATGCGCTTCCTGCTGAGCCAGGTGAAGCGCCCGCTGGTCGGCTGGCACGATCCCAATTTCGGCGTGCGCTTCGGCGACTATCTCGGCGTGCTCGAGGAGGCGGTCCCGCCCGGCTCCGTCCAGCACATCGCCGAGATGAGCCTGTCCCTGCTCTCCACCGAGAATTTGGTTCGGCTGAAGCGCAACGGCTTCGTCGGGATGCTTCCGGGGATCGAGAGCTGGTTCGCCTATGGCAACAAGTCGCGGGCGACGACGGTGTCGGGCGCGGCCAAGGTCGAGCAGGTGGCGGCGCACGTCAACGAGGTGCTGCGCCACATTCCGTTCGTGCAGACCAACTTCATCCTTGGGCTCGATTGCGACGAGGGCGACGCACCGTTCGAACTCACAAAAAGGTTCATCGACCTGACTCCGGGCGCCTATCCGGCATTCTCGCTCTTCACCTGCTACGGCCGCGCCTCGCCGCTCAACCTGGAGCTACAGCGCGCCGGGCGGGTCAATGCGATGGCCTTCCACTTCCTCGATTCCAACCACGGCATGAACATCCGCCCGCTCAACTATGGCTGGGCCGATTTCTACGACCGGGTGGCGGAGGTGACCGAGCATGCGCTCGGCCGGCGCGGCACCTGGCGTCGGCTCCGCGCCAACGGGATCGGCACGGCCGGCCTGTTCAACCTGTTCCGGGGCGCGACGACGGGGCGCCCGAAATATCAGGCGGCGATGGCGCGGATGCTGCGCGGCGATCGCGAGATTCAGCGCTATTTCGAAGGCGAGAGCACCGCCCTCCCACCCTTCTTCGAGGCGCGGATCCGCAAGGATCTCGGCGCGCTCTGGGACGCGCTTCCGCCCGGCGCCCTGCGCCACGATCCAAATGCCTATGCCCAAAGCGAAATGGCGGCGGTGGCATGATGATGATAGGATCGGCCCCGATGCGTCGCTTTGCCGTTCGCGCCTTGTCGTTCATGGCCCTGCCCGGCCTCGGTGCCGGGGCTGCGCACGCCCAGACCTGCACCGGCCCCGCCAGCGCCACGCGCTTCACCGTGATCGTCGAGAATATCCGCAACTCGAACGGGCTGATCGCCGTCACCCTCTATCGCGACGATGCAAGCAAGTTCCTCGCGCGGCGAGGCTCGCTTTATGTGGGCCGGGTTCCGGCGCGGGCGGGAACGACCCGGGTCTGCATCCACCTGCCCCGCACGGGCACCTGGGCCTTCGCCGTCTATCATGACGAGGACGCCAATCGGAAGATCAACCGGGATTCGGTCGGCCGCCCGACCGAGGGGTTCGGATTTTCGAACAATCCGAGCACCTTGATGAGCATCCCGGCCTTCCGCTCGGTTCGGATCCGCGTGCCGCGGACCAACATGGAGACCAATGTCCGGCTGAGGTATCGCTGAGATGGCCCGGACCGCCATCGTTACCTTCGAGGGCGAGGCGGACCGGCGGATCGCAGGAATCCCCTGGGCGGCGCGGGTGGCGCGGGAGCTTGCGGATGCGGGCTACGAGCGGCTGGTGCTTCCGCCGCTCCGCGCCGAGACGCTCGATGAAATCGCCCGGGTGGCGCCCGGGGTCTCGGTGGAGGAGTCGGACGAAGGGGATGCGATCATCGTCTCGCCGCCGAGCGAGGCGGAGATCCTGCGCCGCACAGGGAAGCCGACCGACGGACCGATCTCGCGCCTCTTCAACCGCCCCGTCTCGCAGCTCATCAGCCGCATGCTGCTCCGCTTTCCCGGGGTCCGCCCCGTCCATGTCACGCTCGCCGCTGCAGCGCTGGCACTGGCGATGTTCTGGGCGCTGATCGCCGGGGGAGCGACCGGGCTCGTCGTCGCCGGCCTCCTGTTCCACGCCGCGTCGGTGGTCGACGGGGTCGACGGCGAGATCGCGCGTGCCACCTTCCGCGCCACGCGCTCCGGCGCGATCCTCGATTCGAGCGTCGACGTTGCGACCACCCTCCTCTTCATCGTCGGGCTCACCGTCCACCTCGCGGCGCGCGGCGACGCGCTGGTGCTGCCGATGGCGGCCTGGGGCATCTCCCTGTTCCTGCTCGGCCTGCTGGTCATCTGCTGGCAGGGGGCGCGGCGCACCGGTCCCTTCAACTTCAACTACCTGAAGCGGCATTATCGCGAGCGCGTGACCGGGCGCTGGATGCCGAAGGTGATCGCCGCGCTCACCATCTATACGAGCCGCGATTTCTACGCGCTCTATTTCGCGATCCTGATCCTGGTCGGACTGCCGCTCGCCGTGATCGGGATCTTCGCGCTCGCTGCGTCGATCTGGATCCTGTTCGTCATCGGCTCGATCGGGTTCGGCCCGGCGCCCGACGCCGCTTATGCCGAGCGTTGAAGGAAGGCCGAGATTCGCCCTGCCCGGGAGTCCCAGGTGAGGCCTTCGGCCAGCCGGCGCGCGCGTTCGCCGAGCCGAGTGGAAAGCACCGGATCCGCGAGGATCCGATCGAGCCCGGCGACCGCCGCCCCGACATCGTCAGGCGGCACGAGAACCGCATTCTCGCCGTCGACGAGAAGCTCGCCCGTGTCGGGCGCAGCCGGGGCGAGGATCGGACGGCCGGCGGCGAGATAGGCGAAGAGCTTGATCGGGAGGACGCAGGTCCGATGCCGCTCGAGCGGCGCGCTGGCGGGCGGGATCAGGAGCACGTCCGCCGCAGCGAGCCACGGGGCGACATTCTCCTGCCAGGGGACGATCAGCACATTGGGTAGAGCGCGTGCCGCCTGCTCGATCGGGCCCTCGCCCTCCGAGCCGACCAGCGCGAACAAGACCGATGGCCGCGCCCGCGCCATCTGGAGGACCAGATCCAGCCCCTTCGCGGCGTTGATCCGGCCGGCATAGAGGGCCACCGGCCGGTCCCGCGGTAGATCGGCCGGCGCGGCCGCGGGCGCAGGGTCGGCGCCGTTATAGGCGACGAGGATCTTCTCGGCAGGAACACCGGCGCGGCGGTAGCTGTCTGCAGCCAGTTGGCTGTGGAGGATGAGGCCCATGCATTTGTCGCTGCGCGCCGTGCGCCGGACGAGCGGGCGGATGAAGGGAAGATCGTCCGGCCAGCGGCGGTAGTGATCGAAAGCGAAGGGCACGGGCGAGGCTGCGCCCATGACTTGGATCATCGGCATCCGGGTGAGCAACAGATCGCTGGCGCGGATGACAGGATCGCGGAAGGCGCGGCGCAGCCACAGCGCGCTTGCCAGGAAATTCTCGGAGACCCAGCGCGCGGGCCGCTGCACGACGGTCAGGCCGTCGATCGGGACCGCCGTATCGCCGAGGCGTCGAGGCATCACCAAAGTCACCTCATGGCCGTGCCGAGCGAGCGCCGCTGCGGTGGCGAGGCTTTGCGCGTGACTCGCCTCCCGCCCGGGCCGGGACCAGGAGAGGAGGTAGGCGATGCGCATCGCCAAGGCATCCGCCATGCCATGGAGCCCGTCAACAGCGGCGGGCGGACCTGCTATGCCGGCCCCGGGGAGGAGCGGCATGGCGTCGGGCGAAGGAGCAAGCGGCAGCGCGCATTTCCTCCGCACCTTCCAGCTCGCCGCGGGCGCGTGGCTCGGCTGCGCAGTGCTGCAGGCGTTGCTCTACCTCCGCCCGGCGCCGCATGGCGGCCCGTTCCTGCTAGAGAGCGGGCGCTATTTCGGGCTTGCGCTCTATTACGAGTTGCTCGGCGTCTGGCTGATCTCCGCGCCCTTCCTGCTGCTTTGGGTCCTGCTCCACCGCCGCCGCCTCGGGCCGCGCTGGAGACTGGCCTTGCACCTCCACGCCGGGCTGCTCGCGCTCAACCTGTTCCTCAGCCAGGCCGATCACGAGCTCGCCCGCTTCCTCGGCCTGCGCCTGACGCCGAGCTTCCTCGCCACCTATGGGCGCCCCGAGACGCTGACCGACCGGCTGTTTCTCGACCTCCTGCTGCAGGACCGGGGCGGCCCATTGGTCTCGATCCTCCTGCTCGTGCTCTCACCGCTCCTCTACCTGCTGTGGGCGCGCTGGCTGATCCGCCGAGCGCTGCCGCGCAGGGTCCCGCCCTTGATGCTCGCGCTGGTCCTCGCCAGCGTCCCGCTCGCCGCACCGGGCAATGCCTGGCTCCAAGCGACCGGCCTGTTCCGGCTGCGCAAGGTCGAGCCGGTCGTCGTCGCGATGCTTGTAGACCTCCGCCAGGGCTATCGGGATTTCGCGCGGCCGGATGACTTCGCCGCTCTCGCCGAGGCGCATTGCCGGGCCTGGCTCGCCCGGAGCACCGATCCGGGCTGGACCTTCCCCGATCCCGATCGGCCCTATCTCCGCGTGCCGACGACGGCCGGCGGGCCGCCCGAACGCTGGAATGTCATCTATCTTCAGCTCGAGACGCTGCGTGGCGCCGACACCGGCTTTCTCCGCCCGGACTGGGGCCCCTCCCCGACACCGAACCTCGACCGGCTCGCGGCCGAAGGCGCGGCGTGGCGGCGGGCGAGCAGCTTCGGAATGCCGAGCATCAGCGGCCTCTTCGCCACCCATTGCTCGATCGCGCCCCATTCGCGGCGCTACGTCACCAGCTTCGTCGGCACGCGCCTGCGCTGCCTGCCCGATTTGCTCCGCGCCCGCGGCTGGCGCGCCGAGATGTTCAACGGCGGCGACACCGACTGGGACAATAGCTCACTCTGGATCCACCGCTGGTACGACCGGCTGTGGCGGTTTCCGGAGGCGCGGCAGCGCGACCGCGAGGTGTTCCGCGCCGCAGGTCAGCGCATCCGTGCGCTCGGGCGAAGCGGGAGACCGTTCTGGGCGACGATCGTCTCCGTCACCAACCATACGCCCTTCGACTCGCCGGAACCGCGCTTCGGCGGGGGCCGCTCGGCGGGGGAGCGCATCCTCGCGACGACGCGCTACACCGACGACGTGGTCGGCGAGTTCCTCGCATCGATCGCGGCCGAGCCTTGGTTCGCGCGCACCATCCTGGTCGTCGCCGGCGACCACGGCTTCAACACGGGCGAGCATGGCGAGATCGCTGGGGCCCACAATCTCTACCGCGAGTCGGTGTGGGTGCCGCTGATCATTGCCGGCACGCATCCGGGGCTCCCGCGCGGCATGCACGACGTGCCTGCCAGCCTGCTCGACGTCGCGCCGACGATCGCCGACCTGCTCGGACTGCGTGAGGCCAATCCCTGGCAGGGGCACAGCCTGCTCGCCGTGAACGGCGACGGGCGGCTCGCCTTCGGCTTCGGCGGCTCATTGCTCGCCGATGCCGGAGGTTGGGCGGCGATCCGCGACCGCGACGGGCGGGTTCGGCTCTATCGGGACTGGCTTCAGCAGCGCCCGATCGACGATCCGGCGCGCGCGCACCGGATGCTGGACTCGGCCGAGCGCGCCCAGCGGCTTCACGACCATCTGCTCAGGGCGGATCGGATCTGGCGCTGAGCAGCCGGTCGTAATGGCCCTCAAGGATCGCGGTCTGCCGCGCCAAGTCGAAGCGCGCCTCCGCAAGCGCCCGCGCCTCGGCCGACATGCGCATGCGCAGATCCGCCGATCCGAGCAGCCGCGACAGGCGATCCGCGAGCGCGGCGACGTCCCGCTCCGGCACCAGGAAGCCGGTGGCGCCATCGGTTACCGCCTCGGGGATGCCGCTATGATCGGTGGCGACGATCGGGAGGCCCGAGGCTGCAGCCTCGACGACGACGGTCGGAAGGCCCTCGCGGTCGCCGTCGGCGGCGGTGACGCTCGGCGCCGCGAGCAGCCAGGCGCGGCGCATCCATTGCCGCACCTCGTCCGGCCGCAAGGCGCCGAGGAAGGTCACGGGGAGGCCGACGGCACGGCGCTCGAGCGCGGCGCGAAGCGGGCCGTCGCCGATCACCGCCAGCCGCGCGCCCTCGAGCCGGGCGACCGCATCGATCAGCGCGCCAGTGCCCTTCTTCTCGACGAGCCGGCCGACATGGAGGATCAGGCCGGGATCGGGCGCATCGCCGGGCCGGAACCGGCCGAGATCGACGCCGACATGGTGGGTGAAGGTGCGCGCTTCGGGGAAGCCCTGGGCGATCGCGGCGCGGCGGATCGATTCCGAGACCGCCAGGAACAGGTCGCCGCCGCGCATCAGACGACCGCGGAACAAGGCGTAACGCTGCCACGACAGCCGCCCCGAGAGCAGCAGCGCGCGGCGCGAGCGGCCGATCTCGTGGCCGTGCAGGGTCGTCACCAGTGGCACGCCGAGCCGCCTCGCGATCGGCAGCGCGGCGAGGCCGTCCGTTCCGAAATGGGCGTGAACCAAGGCGGGCGCGAACGGCCGGAGCCGCGCCGCCAGCCGCCCGCCGATCAGCGTCTTCCCTTCGAGCGGCGGGATCGCGCCGCCTTTGTCCTGCCGCCCGACGATGAGGGGCCGATACCGGGCCAGGCTCGCCGCCTGGGCCTGGATGAATGTCTCGGACGGATTGAAGACCGGCGCCCGGTAGATGGCGACGAGCGGGGGCGCGGTCATTTGCGCTTGGTCAACCGGCGCGGCCCCGGATACAAGCGCAAAAGTGGATCTGGGGGGCTCCGAGGAACGGCCGCACCGCCCGGCGGCGGCGGACGCGCAGCGGATGATCCTCCGCGGCGGGATCGCCGCAGGCTTCGGCTATGTCGTGCGCTTCGGGGCTCGGCTCCTCTTCCTCTTCGTCGCCGCACGGCTGTTCGGGGTCGCCCTGTTCGGTGCCTTTTCGCTGGCCGTCGCGGCGGTCGAGCTCGCGGTCGCGATCGGCGGGCTCGGCATGAAGCGCTACCTCTTCAAGCTTCTCGACGAGCGCCCCGACGGGCGGGCGCCTGCGCACGTCCTGATCGACGCCGCCTTGCTCGTCTCGGGCGCGAGCCTGCTCCTCGCCGCTCTCATCGCCGGCGGTGCGCTGCTGGTCCCCGAGCCTTTGCTCGCGCGGAGCACGGCTACGGCGCTCGTCCTGATCGCGCCGATGGTCGCCGGCCAGGCTCTTCTCGACCTGATGCTCGCTGCGACGCGCTGGCGCCACCGGATGCGCTACGAGGTCGCCGCGCGAAGCCTGGTCGAGCCTTATGCCGGGATCCTCGCCGCGCTCGCCGCCTGGTGGGCGGGGATTGGCGAGATCGGCCTGGTGCTGAGCTATTGGGCGGGAACGCTCGCGGCGCTGGCTTATGCGGGACACGGCGCGCGGCGGGCCTTGGGCGGACTGAAGCTGCGGCGCTACCGCCCCGGCATCCGCCGGCTTCGCGCGATCCTCGCCGCCACGTCGCTGCCGACGATGACCGACGGCGCCGCAGCCCTGCTCGGCCGGCTCGATCTCTACCTGGTCGGCCTGCTCCTGGGCGAGGCGCCGGCCGGCATTTACAATATGGCGCGGCAGATGCGCACGCCGATCCGCCAGGTCCGCCAGAGCCTGGACGGGCTCCTGACCCCGATCCTGGCGCGGACCCTTACAACGCGCGGACCGGTCCAGGCCGGCGCCGCCACCGCGTCGGCGGCGCGGCTGATCCTCGCCATCCAACTGCCGATGGTGATCGGGCTCGCCGCGATCGGCCTGCCCGTCCTCGGCTGGTTCGGACCGGAATTTGCGGCCGGCTATGCGGCGATGGTGATCCTCGCCGCGGCCGAGGCGATGCAGGGTGCGTTCGGGGTGTCGGAGCTGATCCTGCTCTATCGCCGCCCCTCAACGGTCCTGTGGATTGCGGCTGCGGGAGCGGCGGCGAACGTCGCTGTCGCCTGGCTTCTGGTCGATCGCTTCGGCCTGGACGGGGTGGCGCTGGCGGTCCTCATCGCAGTCGCACTCGCCGCCCTGCTGCGCCGCTACGCGCTTCGCCGCCGGTTCGGGATCGTCGTTCCCGCCGGGCACAGCGCCGGACCGGTCATGGCAGCGATCGTCGCCGCCGGCGCCGCGTGGATCGTGCACGAGGCGAGCGCCCAGCCCGTGCTCGTGCTTGCCGCGGCGCTCGCGGTTTACGCGCTCATTCTGAAATTCTGGCTCGCTGCATCGGGCGAGACCCTCGCCTTCCAGCACCTCGATCCGAGCTGACGGACCCGTCCGGTCCTGGGTCGGGGCTGTAGATGCGGTCGATGACGGTGGCGCTCTCCACCAGGAAGCTTGCCCGGGGGTCGAAACGCTGGCCTTCGGCAAGGCGGCCGGCCCACTCAACCGCGGCGCGGCCGCCCCAGGCATCCGGCGGCGACGCCAGTGTCGTTTGAGCAGTGCCCTGACAATGCTCGGCGACGAAGTCGTAGAATGAGCCATCGACATTGTGCATGGCCGCGCCGCCCGCGGTACCGTGCAGGCTGGCGGAAATGATCGCATCACGCCCCACGGCGAGCCGCCACGAGCAGGCTATGCGAACGACGGCGCCGGTCTCGAGCTCCAGGATCGCGACGGCATAATCCTCGACTTGGTCCCGGGACCGGAGCGGCTGCCCGTGGGCGAAGAGATGTGAGGACACATGCGTCACGGCCGGGAAATCGAAGAGCCAAAGGGCCAGGTCGACCAGGTGAATGCCAAGGTCCATGACGCAGCCGCCGCCTGACAGCGCGGGATCGTAGAACCAGGCTTTGTCGGGCCCGTAGGCGTTGTGGAAGACGAGGTCCGCGGCATAGACCTCGCCGAGCCCGCCCGAGCGCACCAGCTCTCTTATTCGCGCCATTGCTTCCGTGTGCCGATAGGAGAGGTCGACGGCGAGCAGCCTGTCCGCCTTGCGTGCCGCATCGACGACGCGCCCGGCTTCCGCAGCGCTGCGCCCGAGAGGCTTCTGGCAGAAGACTGCTGCACCGGTTTCGAGCGCACGGACCGCCTGATCGGCGTGAAGCGCGCTGGGCGTGGCGATGACGATCCCATCGAGGCCAAGAGCGATCAACTCGTCGAGCGAGGATGCGAGCACCGCTTCGGGCGCCAGCTTCAGAGCCTCGGCTGCAATGTCTTCCGAACTGTCGGCGATCGCGGCGATCTCCGCGACACCGGCAGCCCGAATGGCTTCCATCCGATGGCGGCCGATCCACCCGACGCCGAGAAAGCCGAGACGCGGCCTTGCGATCGCAGACATCAGGACAGCCCGGTCACGGAAACACCACCAGTGCCTTCATGAACCCGGGCGGGCGGTCGCGCGTCGCGTCCAGCGCTTCGCCGAGCCGCTCCAGCGGGTAACGGTGGGTGTAGAGCATGTCGGGATCGAGCCGCCCGGACGTCACCGCATCGACGGCCTCTTCCATGCCGCGCGTCGAAACGCGGGGGTCGCGTTCATGCGCGTTGACGACGTCGATTCCGCGCCAGTTCCAGAGCTGCATGTTGACCTGCCGCGGGCCGTCCTGGTGGTAGCCGGCGATGATCAGGCGGCCGCCTTCGCGCACCAGCTCGCCCGCCAGATCGAGCGGCCATTGTTTTCCGACAGCCTCGATCACCCGGTCGCAGAACCGGTCGCGGGTCAGCGCCTTCACCCGTTCGATGATCGCCTGATGGTCGTCCATCGCGATCGTCTCGGCGGCACCCATCCGGAGCGCTGACTCTAGCGAGAAAGGCCGGCGAGAAATGGCGATCACGCGCGCACCGGCGTCGGTGGCGAGACGGGTCAGCACGGCGCCGAGAAAGCCGATGCCGACGATGGCAACGGTCTGGCCCGGTTCGATCGCGCTGCGACGAAAGATGTTCATCGCGCAGCCGAGCGGCTCTCCCGGAAAGGCACGGCCGTCCAGCGCGGGGGGCAGGCGCACAACCGCATCGGCCGGCGCGACGTCATATTGCGCATAGGCCTTGTAGGAGAGGAGCGCGACCCGGTCCCCAGCGCGGACGTTTTCCACGCCGTCGCCGGTCTCGTCGACGACGCCCCAGCCTTCGTGGCCCAGGCTTCCAGGCGCGGTCGGGAATTGCATCCATTCCGGCCCGGCCCACGGAGTCAGATTCGACGCGCAGACGCCGCACCCTTCGAGCCGAACGCGCACCTCCCCTGGTCCGGGCTCGGGCATCGCCACGTCCTCGATCCGGACCTCGCCGGGGTGGGTGACCACCGCGGCGCGCATCGTGGTCGCGGCGATCGCAGAGAGCGCTTCGGCCGATCGAAGCATCATTCCGCAGCGGCGATCAGCGGCTGCTCGGCCTCCGTCGCGCCGCCCTTGCCGACTCCGTGCCAGGTCCGCGGCGCCCGGCCTTGCTCCTCCGCGAACCAGGCGATGGTCCGCTCCAGCCCTTCCTGAAGCTCCACCTTCGGGGTCCAATCGAGCAGCTCGGTGGCGCGCGCGATGTCGGGCTTCCGCCGGCGCGGGTCGTCGATCGGCAGCGGCCTGTAAGTGACCGACGATCGGGTGCCGGTCAGAGCGACGACGCGGTCGACGAGGTCGCCGACCGTCAGCTCGTTGGGATTGCCGAGGTTGACCGGGGCGTCGATCGGCCGATCGCTGTTCATCAGGCGGATCAGGCCTTCGACGAGATCGCTGATGAAGCAGAAGCTCCTCGTCTGCGACCCGTCGCCATAGACGGTGATCTCATCGCCGGAGAGCGCCTGGCAGATGACGTTCGAGACAACACGGCCATCGTCGGGGCGCATGCGAGGGCCATAGGTGTTGAAGATGCGGGCGACCCGGACCCCGACGCGCTTCGAGCGGTGGAAGTCGAAGGCCAGCGTCTCGGCCGCCCGCTTGCCTTCGTCATAGCAAGCACGGGGGCCGGTGCAGCTCACCGAGCCCCGGTAGCTTTCCGGCTGGGGATGGGTCTCGGGATCGCCATAGACCTCGCTGGTCGAGCTGAGCAGCAGCCTCGCGCCGGTCTCCTCGGCCAGCCGGAGCATGTTGCGGGTCCCGATTACGCAGGTGAGCATCGTATGCTCCGGATCCGCCTGATAGTGGGGCGGAGACGCCGCACAGGCCAAATTGTAGATTTGGGTGAAGCGGGTCTTGCCGGCGAGCCGGTAGGGAAGTGCATCGACGACGTCGCTTTCCACGAAGTCGAAACGGGGGTCGCGGCGGAGATGCGCGACATTGGCCTCACGCCCCGTCAGGAGATTGTCGAGGCAGACGACGCGGGCGCCGTCGGCAAGGAGCGCCTCGCAGAGATGCGAGCCGATGAAGCCGGCGCCGCCGGTGACCAGAATCGTCCTGTCTCTGCTTGTCATTGCGCCTCACTCCGAATGCGGATTTCTGGGGGTGTTGGAATGGCGACAAGCGGCCTTGCCGCTTCCTCGAGATAGGCTTCCAGCTCGGCGGCGCGCCGAGCGGCGCTATGGCCGGCAAGCATCCGCGCCCGGGCGGAATGACCGATCCCCTGGGCGTCCTCGTCGCTCGTGGAGCGCAGCAGCTCGACGACGCCGTCGCTTCCGCCCGGAATGAGGATTTCGCGTCCTGGCGTGAACAGGCTGTCGAGGCCTTCCCAGACGTCCGACACGATCGGGACGGCGCATGCCGCCGCCTCGAACAGGCGCACCGAGGGAGACCAGCCCGCAGCGATCATGTCGGCCCGCGTCACGTTCAGTGTGAAGCGCGAGGCGGCATAGAAATGCGGATGCTCGGCCGGCGGCAGATGGTCGATCCGCTCGACATTGGCGGGCCAATCGATGTCGGCGGGATATTGCGGCCCGGCGACCACGAAGCGCCGATCGGGAAGCCGGCGCGCCGGCTCGATCAGCAGCCGCTCCAGCGACGGCTGGCGATCGGGGCTGTAGGTGCCGAGATAGGACAGGTCCCAGCGCTTCGGCACGTCGACAGGCGGATAGGCCCTCGGATCGACGGAGCAGTAGAGGGCGCGCGCGGCGGGGGAGCCGTAGCGCTCCTCGATTACCGCAAGCGTCGGTCCGCCGGTGAAGGACAGATAAAGGTCGTAGCCGGGGATTACGTCCGGCGAGAGATATTCGAAATCGCCGCGCCCCAGCTTGGCCAGGGTGACCGGGGTGTCGATGTCGTAAAAGGCGGTGACTCCGCGTGCGTTATCCTGGACGAAGCGGCCGACGTCGACGCCCTCCGGGACGTAGGAGCCGACGATGACCGCATCCGCTTGGGCGATCGCCAGGCGCCAGCCTTGGAGCTCGTCCAGGCCGGCATAGAAGTGGAGCCGTGCGAAATCGGGGTCCGCAAGGTCGCGGTTGGCCGCATACCAGGGCGCCTCCCGCTCCAGGAACAGGATATCGTGGCCGCGCGCGGCGAACGCGTTGAGCAGCGCGCGATAGGTCGTCGCATGGCCGTTGCCCCAGGACGAGGACAGGCTGAGGCCGAGGACGACAAGCTTCATGCTGCGCTCCTCCGGCTCGAGAAATGCTGCCGCCAGAGCGCGTCGACCTCGGCGCCGCGGTGCGCATAGGTATGCTCGGCCAGGACGCGCCGAAGGGCGGCGTGGCCGATCGCGGTGGCGCGTTCGCGAGTGAGCGAAGCCATGTGGTCGGCGACGTCGCGCCCGTCGCGGGCGACAAGCACTTCCTCGTCGGGCTTCAGAAACTGTTCGATCCCTTCCCAGGCGTCGGTGATCAGGCAGGCCCCAGCGCCGGCCGCCTCGAAGACGCGTGTCGCGGGCGAGAAGCCGACATCGGCCATGCTGTCGCGCGCGACGTTGAGAAGAGCGAGCGGCGTGCAATTGAAGGCGTTGTGCTGGTGCGTATAGACGTGGCCGAGGTGCCGCACGTTGGCCGGCATCGCCTTCGACTCCCAGCCGTTGCCGCCGATGAGGAAATGGCGATCGGCAAGCCTTGCCGCCGGCTCCAGGAAGAATTGCTCGACGCGCGCCTCCCGGTCCGGAAGGCGATTGCCGAGGAAGGCGAGATCGGCGGCGAAGAGCGGGTCCGGATCGACCGGATGATGAGTCGCGGGATCGAGCGCGTTGTAGATCGGCGCGCAGAGCGCGGCGCCGAAGCCTTCATAGGCCGCCACGACCGGCGGGCCGCCGCCATAGGTGAGGACCATGTCGAGCGACGGCAGCATCCGCCGGACGACATGGCCCTGGTCGGCGCGCATCTCGTCCAGCGTTGCCGCGGCGTCGACATCCCAGAAAATGCGCAGGGCATCGCGGCGCGACTGCTGGACGATCCCCTCGAGAAGCTCAGTGTCGTAGACTCCGACGCCGCTCGCCTTGACGACGATGTCGGCCGCGCCCGCCTCGGCGAGAACGCTCCGCAAACCCTCGTCAGTCGCCGGATAGACGACCGACCGCGCCCAGTCCGGCGGATCGATGTCGCGATGCTGCTGGCGGCCGAAGGCATCGGGTTCGTAGAAGGTGACGTCGTAGCCGCGCGCCGCGAGATCGCGCAGCAGTCCGCGATAATAGGTCGCCGCGCCGTTCCAGTAGGACGAGAGGAGGCTCGAGCCATAGAAGGCGATCTTCATGCGAGGCTCCCCGCGAGTGCTGGCGGAGCGGCGCTTGGCCTGGCCGCGGCTTGGCTCCTCGCGCCGAGCCGATCCACGATCCCGAGCAGCTCGGCGGCGCGGTGGGCGCAGCTGTGGCGGGCGCGGATGGTCTCGAGGCCATTGCGAACGAGGGAGGCGCGAAGTCCGGCGTCCTCCTTCAGGCTCTGGAGCTGCCGAGCCATCGCGGCCTCGTCGCCGGCGGTCAGGTAGTCGGTGCCCTGGCGGAAAAGCCCCTCCGAATCTTCCCACGGCGCGGAGACGAGCGGGATCCCGCAAGCCAGCGCCTCGAACATCCTGATCGTCGGGATTCCGGGGAGCAGCCGGGCATAATAGCGCCGCGGAACGTGTACGGTGGCGAGATGCCGCGCGAATATCTCCGGCGCCGCCGCATTGGGCAGCCAGCCATGGTAGCGCCCGCCATAGCGACGTACCGTCTCCTTGGCGGTTTCGTGATAGCGGACGCCGTAGACGTCGAGGCCCAGCCCCGCCTCGCGCGCGGGACGGAACAGGAACTCCCTGAGCTCCTTCGAGCGCTCGCCTTCACCCCAATTGCCGATCCAGACGAGGCCGCGGCGCTCGCCCTCCAGGACGGGCGGATGGAAGTGGCGCAGGTCTGCGGCTTCGTGCCAGACGAAGACCCGATCGCCCCACCCCCAGCCGCGATAGACCTCGGCCAGGGCCTCGCCGAAAGCGAGGATTCCGTCATAGGCTGACAGGTCGAAGGCGCGCATCGCCCTGGGGTCGCTGACGGCGCGGTGGTGCGTGTCGTGGAAGAGCAGGCGGAAGCGGCCGCCGCGGGCGCGGAGCCTGCCGAGCGCGGCGACGAGATCGAGCTCGTTCCATTCATGCACGATGACGAGGGCCGCCCCGTCAACCATGGCGGCAAGATCGGCTTTCTCGCCGAATGTCTCGGACTGGAGCTCCGGGTAGGTTCGGCGGTAGGCGTCGAGACCCTCCGGGCCGTGGTCCCTCAGCAGATTGGCAAGGCTCCACGCGCCCTTTGGCTCGTAGGCCCGGACCTCATGACCAAGCGCGATGAGTTCGCGAAGCACACCGCGCAGGAAGTGGGCGTTGCCGTGGTTCCAGCAGCTGGCGAGCGAATGGGTGAAATAGGCGATCCTCATGCCACCGCCACCTGCGGCCGGCTGGCGCCGGCGCCCGTGTCCGAGAGAAGCGAGCGGTAGATATCCGCCATCTTCCCCGCCATCGCCTCGGCGGTGAACTCGGCGGCGCGGCGTCTGGCCCGGCGGCTCATCTCGGCCCTCGCGAAATCGTCGTGAACGACCAGCCTGACCGCCTCTGCGAAGCCGCCTTCGTCCATGGGATCGACGAAGGCCGCGACGCCCTCCCACAGCTCCCGGAAGGTCGGGATGTCGGACAGGACGAGAGCGCAGCCGGCGGCGGCGGCTTCCAGCACGGCAAGCCCGAACGGCTCGTACAGCGCGGCCGATACGAAGACCGGCCGCGCTGCGAGCCTGGAGGCGATCTCGCCGTCGCCGAGGATGCCGAGCGCATGGATATGGGCGAGGTCGATCCTGTCGCCGCTCGGGCCTTCGACGGGGCCCGCGGCGTGGAACGGAAACGGGAGCCGCGAAGCCGCGCGGTCAAGCGTCGCGACGTTCTTGCCCTTGTCCCAAAGGCGACCGGCGGTGAAGGCGAAGTCGTGCTGAGCTGCCGGCGCGACGGACGAGGGTTTGCGACCATTGTGAACCGTCGCGGGCAGCTCGCGCAGAAGGTGCACCGCCCTGGTCGCTTCGGCGAAGGCCCTGGTCGGAGCGACGACACGGTCCGCCCGAGCAAGGCCTCGCCCGGTCAGATCGGACCGCCAGCGGAACTCATCATCGGGCTCGCCCCCTTTGGTCGCCCGCCACCAGGTGCCGAGGCAGCTGTGGGCGACCGCCACGACCGGGCGGCCGAATTCGGCCTCCGCGCCGAGCGAGCCGGCGTGCAGCTGCACCACATCCACCTCATGGCGATCGGCCAGCTCGGCAAGCGCGCATCCGGCCGTCGCGACGTCGTCGGGATGGTCGGCGAGCCAGTCGAGCGGGAGATCGGTCTCGACCAAGGTGAGGCCTGGGACGGACCGGACGCTGACCCGCTGCTGGCTCGAGGGCGGCGGCCCCATCACCGCGATGACGGTTTCAATCCCGAGGTCCGACAGTCCCGACGCCAGGTCGGTGCTATATTGCCAGACTCCGCCGACGGCATCCGCTGTGAGCAGGATCTTCATGACGCCGCCGCGATCATCGGCGTCGGGACCGCAACGCCCCGGGACTCGCGGAGCCACTCGGCGAGCCGCGCGACACCTTGCCGCCACGGCACCGCCCGCGACAGGTCGAGCGCGCGCTGCGCTTGTCTGGTATCGGCAACGAACCAGCGCTGGTCGCCGGCGCGCCAATCGTCGAAGCGAACCTTTATGTCCCGACCGAGAAGCTCGGCCATGTAGGCGACGAGCTGGCGCAGGGACACGGCATTGGCCGGGCCCCCGCCGAGGTTGAAGGCCCGGCCGGAAATGCGCTCGATCCGCTGCCAGGCGTGGAGATAGGCCTCGACCGCGTTGGAGACGTCAAGGATGTCGCGGACCTGATGGCCGTCGCCATACAGGGTGATCGGCTCGTCCTGGAGCGCGCGGATCAGGAAGTGCGCCACCCAGCCCTGATCCTCGGTGCCCATCTGGCGGACGCCGTAGATGCAGCTCATCCTCAGCACCGCGGCGGGAAGGCCGTAGCTGCGGGCATGATCGAGGACATATTGATCGGCCGCACCCTTGGAGCAGCCATAGGGCGTGTGGAAGTCGAGCGGCCTTTCCTCGCCGACACCGTTTGCGGCGAGCGCCTCGTCCTGGGGCACATAGGCTTGCTGCACGAGCTGGAAGCCGAGGTCGGAGAGGTCGCCATAGACCTTGTTGGTCGACGCGAAGATGACCGGCGTGGTCCCGCCCTGGAGGCGAAGCGCATCGAGCAGGTTGAGCGTGCCCCGGAGGTTGATCTCGAAATCCTCGCGCGGGTCGGCAAGGCTGGTGGTGACGGCGACCTGCGCGGCCATATGGAACACCGCCTTGGCCTGCCGCGCCGCGCGGGCGAGCTCATCCTCGTCGCGGACGTCCGCCGTGATGGACGTGATCCGGCCCGGATGGCGCTCCTTGAGCCAGGCGAGGTTCCCCTCCACGCCCGGCCGGGACAGCGCGTCGTAGACGAGGATGTCATGGCCCTCGCCGGCGAGCCGCGCGGCGATGTTACAGCCGATGAAGCCGGCGCCGCCGGTGACGAGGATGGGGCGGCCGTCGGCGATCATGCGACCAGCCCCCGTGCTTCGAGCTCGGCGCGGGCCTGCTGGGTCCGGTCGTCGGCGGTCTGCTCCGCCACCCATGAGGCGAGCTCGCTCAGCCCCTCCTGGAAATCCTTGGTCGCGCGGAAGCCGAGCGTCTCCGCCGCCTTGCTGGTGTCGCAGAAGCAATGGCGGATGTCGCCGATGCGGGACTTGCCGATGAGCTCGGGCTCGCACTCATTGCGTCCGAGCGCCTGCGCCAGCGACCGCGCCACCTCGTTGACCGAGCGGTCGTCGCCCGATCCGATGTTGAACACGCCGCCCGACGCCTGCGGCAGCTCCAGCGCGTCGGCGAAGGCGCGGGCGACGTCGCCGACATGGACGAAGTCGCGGCGCTGCTCGCCGTCCTCGAAGACCATCGGCCGCTGCCCGTTCAGCAGGCGCGAGGCGAAGATGGCGAGGACCCCTGTATAGGGATTGGAGAGGGCCTGGCCGGGGCCGTAGACGTTGAACAGGCGCAGGCAGACGCCCTCCATTCCATAGGCCTCAGAGAGGATGAGGCTGGTCCGCTCCTGCACATATTTGTTGAGCGCGTAGATCGAGGCGAGCTGCGGCCGCTTCCATTCGGGTGTGGCGACGGGAGCCAGCGGCCGCCCGCGACCGTCGACCGGGTCCCAGCCGTGGTCGGCGCTTGTGCGCGGCTGGCGGTGGGCGTCCTCGACCAGCTCTCCGTCGGCGTCGAGATAGAGGCCCTCGCCGTAGATGCTCATCGACGAGGCGGTGACGACCCGCCGCACGGGCCGGTCGATCAGCTTTTCGAACAATATGGCGGTACCGACGTCGTTGACCGACGTGTAGCGCTCGATCGCGTACATGGACTGGCCGACGCCGACTTCCGCGGCGAGGTGGATCACGCTGTCGACCCCGCGCAGCGCCTCGGCGACCTTGTCGCCATCGCGGATGTCGGCCTGGACGAACTCCGCGTCGGGATCCAGGGAATGCGCGCCGCCGCCGAGGCCGTGGACCTGCTCGACGAGGCTGTCGAGGACGCGCACGCGGTGCCCGCGACGAAGCAGCTCCAGCGTCGTCGCCCGCCCGATGAAGCCCGCGCCGCCGGTCAGAAGGACCGTTTCCATAGACTTGCTTCCTCCCAACGCCGCTTGGTGCGGCACTTGCAGACACCCCGAGTCAGGTCCCGTCGTCAGTGAGATACCGTGAAGTCTAGTTCAGATTGCTCACAGACTTTACCTAAGTCAAATCTGGGAAATGATTTATGTTTGTGATGTAGATTAACTTGGTTCAGTAGCTTCTTCATCATCAACGTGCCGATACATTTGGTTGTTCCGCAGCTATTTCATTGCGGAAATGTATCGAGGCCGGGAACTTAATCCCCATCAATGCCTTTCAGCATTGTAGATGATGCTTGACCGCCAGAGCGACGCCCGCCGGTGACGACCGAGATTCTCCTCGTCCGCCACGCCGCGCACGTGGAGCTGGGCCGGGTCCTGAGCGGACGGAGACGCGACGTGGCGCTGAGCCGGGAAGGACTTGAGCAGGCCGAGATCATCGCCGATCTGGTCGCGGTCGAGCCGGTCGCCGCGGTCTATTCCAGCCCGCGCGAGCGCGCCTACTACACCGCCCGCGAGATCGCCGAACGCTACGGCCAGAAGGTCCGGATCGCGGAGGGGCTGGACGAGGTGGATTTCGGCGCATGGGCCGGCCAAACGTTCGACGACCTAGCGGTCGAGCCCGAGTGGCGGCGCTGGAACGAAGCGCGCGCCACGGCGCGCGCGCCCGGCGGCGAATCCATGGCCGAAGCCTGCA
The DNA here is from genome assembly GCA_023390415.1 of Pseudomonadota bacterium. Lineage (GTDB taxonomy): Bacteria > Pseudomonadota > Alphaproteobacteria > Sphingomonadales > Sphingomonadaceae > Allosphingosinicella. Next base: position 22,834 of record JAEWCW010000069.1, read on the forward strand.
GCCGCGCCGTGGCCGCGGTCGAAGCCATCGCCACGGATCACCCGGACCAGACCGTCGTCGCCGTCAGCCATTGCGACGTCATCCGGGGAATCATCGCCCACTATCTCGGGCTTTCGCTCGACAACATGCTCCGCTTCGACATCGCCCCCGCATCCGTGTCCCGGATCGCGCTCCACTCCTGGGGCGGTCAAATCATCAGCGTCAACGAAAGGCTCTACCAGCGATGAAGCTGCTGCGAACCGTCGGCCCGGAACAGGAATGCGAGATCGGCAAGCGCATCGCGGCGCTTGGGCCGTGGTTCCAGAACATGAAGATCGGCGAGTCCTGGACCGCGCCGGATCATTTCCTCGGCGACTATCCCGGCGAAAAATTCCGGCGCTTCTCGAGACAGCTTCCTGCCGATCTCAGCGGCAAGAGCGTGCTCGACATCGGCTGCAACGCCGGCTTCTACTCAATCGAGATGAAGCGCCGCGGCGCCGAACGCGTGCTCGGCATCGATAGCGACGACCGCTATCTCGACCAGGCCCGCTTCGCCGCGGAAGCGCTGGAGCAGGACATCGAGTTTCGAAGGCTCTCCGTCTACGACGTCGGCACGCTCGGCGAGCGCTTCGACCTCGTCATCTTCATGGGCGTCCTCTACCATCTGAGGCACCCGCTGCTCGCGCTCGATCTCATCCGCCAGCATGTCGCCGGCGACATGCTGCTCTTCCAATCGATGCAGCGCGGCTCCCCGCACGTGCTGAAGACCGAGGAGGATTACCCCTTCGAGGAATGGGGCGTGTTCTTCGAGACCAGCTTTCCCAAGCTTCACTTCGTCGAACGGCAATATGCCCGCGACTGGACCAATTGGTGGGTCCCCAACCGCGCCTGCGTGGAGGCGATGCTGCGCTCCGCCGGCTTCTCGATCGAGCAGCGGATCGAGGATGAGGTCTATCTGTGCCGAGCAGGACCAGTGCCTTTCTCGGACTGGGGCGAGGGCGCGTTCTACCCGGCGCAGGGAGGCCATCTGTGATCGAAGCGGCGATGATCTGGAACGAGCCCAATAACAAGTCGCACTGGGACCCCGAGCTCGATCCCGATTGGTCGATCTTCGCCACCACCGCGATCGAGGCGGGCAAGGCGATCGCCTCGGTCAACCCGGAGGTGAAGCGCGTGCTCGGCGGAATCTCGCCGATCGATCCGCACTTCATCAACCGGATGAACAGCATGGGCGTCCTGGACGAGGTGGACGTGGTGGCCGTTCACGGCTTCCCGCTCGACTGGAACCTCTGGCCGATCGATGAGTGGCCGCAGCGGATCGCCGAGATCGAAGCGGTGGCGCCCGATCACGAGATCTGGGCGACGGAAGTCGGGGTCGGCAGCTTCGGCGCCGAGGAGGTGCAGCTGTTCGGCCTGGAGCGGACCGCGGAGCTGCTGCTCGACAGGGTGCCACGGGTCTTTTGGTACAGCCTGTTCGACCTGCCGCGGGATTGGGAGGCGACGACGCGCCACCGCGAGGCCGAAGGCTCCAGCTACTACCGCCATTTCTACATGGGGCTGATCAAGGAGGACGGAACGCCCAAGCTCGCGCTTGACCGTTTCGCGCAGCTCACGCCTCACATGGGCGTCATGCAATGGTTCCATTTCGACGATCATCGCCTCGACGACGCCGTCGCCTGGATGAAGCGGCTCGGCATCAGGCATCTGCGCACCGGCCTCAGCTGGTGGGACAGCTATCGGCCCGGCTGGGAGGATTGGTTCGACCGGCAGATGGAGGCGCTGGAGGACTTCGAGACCACCGTCACCTTCTGCTTCACGCCCGACCATGAGGGGCTCGCGCCCCATTATACGAGCCCGCCCAAGGACCCGATGTATTTCGCCGATTTCTGCGCGCGGATGATCGAGCGCTATGCGCCGGCGCAGCGCAAGGCGGCGGTCGCCTGATCTCCTCTGGGGCTTTGCGCTATCTGATTGCGTCAATCTCTCGAGCGGCGCGGCTCAGCGAACATGGATGCGGAATTGATGCGCCGGAGGTGGTCCTTGTGTGCTTCGAGGGTCTCCTCGAACAAGGCCAGGAGCTCCTCCGCGAGGGTGGTCGGAGCACCCAGCCTGTGCAGGCGCGCAATCAGCCGGAGCTGGCGGCGGACATGACCCTGGCCCAGCACAATATGGCGCCGGACCATCCTCAGATCGCTCTCTTCGCCGGTCACGAGGCAGTTTAACACAGATCAGACGCGGGCAGGGAGCGGTTCACGCATGGACGGAACCAACCGGTTCCGCCCCCTGTTGCACTCATGGGCCAGCGCCCACCAGGAACGCCACGTGGCGAAAAGGAACATTATCGCGATCGGAGGATCGGCCGGAAGCGGTGCCGTGCTGAAGCGGATCGTCAGAGACCTCCCACGCGATCTCGAAGCCAGTATCTTCATCAGCAACCACGTGCCCACCCATTCTCCGGGCTATCTCGCGGAAGCCCTGGCCGGCGTGAGCAACCTGCCGATCAGCCAGGCGGTCGACCGCCAGCCGATCGAACCGGGCCGGATCTATGTCGCGGTGCCGGACCGGCACCTGCTTCTGATGGGCTCAACGATCCGCCTGGGCGAGGGCCCGCGCGAGAATATGGTCCGACCCTCGATCGATCCGATGTTCCGCTCGGCCGCCTTGTCCTACAGCGCGCGCGCAGTGGGAGTCGTCCTGACCGGCATGCTCAACGACGGTGCGGCGGGCCTCCATGCGATCAAATCGGTCGGCGGGACCGCGATCGTCCAGCATCCGATCGATGCCGAGGCAAACCAGATGCCCCTGTCCGCTCTCGAAGCAACGGACGTCGATCACGTCGCGGCCGCCGGCGACCTGGCCCGGGTCATTGCTGAGGTCGCAGCGACCGAGGCCGGCTCGGGCGCGCCCGCCACGGACGCGCTCGCCCTGGAGGTCGACATCGCCGCCGGGCGCCGCCTCGGCAGCGACAATCTCCGGCAGATCGCAGAGCCGAGCGCGCTGACCTGCCCCGATTGCAGCGGGGTCCTGTCCGAAGTGCACGAGCAGAGACCTTTGCGATACCGCTGCCAGATCGGGCACGCCTACACCGCAGAGGTGCTGGCCTCCCATATCGACGAGGTCGACGAGGCCGTGCGCATCGCGATGCGGGTGATGGAGGAGCGGGTGACGTTGGTCGAGCGGATGGCGCTCGATGCCCGGCAGACCGGCCGACTCGCAGTGGCCGAGCTGTATGAAGCGCGGGCCGACGAATATCGCCGTTACAGCGCAACACTGCGGGAGGCGGCAGTCCTCAGCCTGAGAATGGGCCGGGCGCCGCGAGAACAGGAGATATGAGAAGCCGCTTCTTTACCCGCCGCCAGCCCGCTAGAATGCGGAAAATCTAATTCGGACAATTCTATGTCGGAACGGGACGAGAAGCTGCGCAAGCCGGCGAAAAGGCGCCGGAAGGTACAGGCGGATCAGCCTCTCGCCGTGGTCGGGATCGGCGTTTGTTCGGAGTCGCTCGCCTCGCTCGAGCAGCTGTTCGAGGGGATCGACCCCGATCTCGGGGCCGCCTATGTCGTCGCCGCCCGCCAGCTCGAGGGGCTGAGCGTCGACACCGTGCTTGAGTCGCTCTCAAGCCACACCAGCCTCCCGGTGAAGGTCGCCGCGACCGGAGACAGGCTCGAACCGAATTTCATCTACGTCGGCGGGCCGGACGACATGCTGACGCTCGAGGACGGCGAGCTTCGCACCCGCCCCGCAACGGAGCCGGTCGGCCATCGCGGCACCGTCGACACGATGCTGGTCTCACTCGCCGAGCACGCACATGAGCGTGCGGTCGCCGTCGTCTTGGCCGGCCTCGGAAGCGACGGTACGACCGGGATCACCGCCACCAAGAAGTTTGGCGGCCTCTCAATCGCGGAAAAAGCGGAAGGGCAGGAGGAAACGGCTTCGCAGGGGGCAGTCGGGCCGCGGGGAATCGTCGATCTGCTCCTCCCGATCGAGGACATCCCGCGGGAGATCGCCCGCTATGTCGGAAATCTGGCCCTGGTGGACGAATCGGCGTCGGACGAGCTTCCGGGAAACTATGCAGCGGAGATCGGCCAGATCGCCACCATCCTCAGGAACACGACCGGCAACGACTTCCACGGATACAAGCGCAACACCTTCTTCCGCCGAGTCCAGCGCCGGATGCAGGTGGTGCAGATTGCGGACATCGCCGATTATATCGAGCGGCTCCGCAGCGACCGCGAGGAGATCCAGCACCTCTTCCAGGATCTGCTGATCGGGGTCACCCAATTCTTCCGCGATCCCCAGGAATTCGAGGTTCTGGAGCGCGAGCTTCCCCGCCTGTTCGACGGCAAAGGGCCGGACGACCAGCTGCGGGTCTGGGTGCTCGGCTGCGCCACCGGTGAGGAGGCCTATTCGCTGGCCATCCTGCTTCGCGAGCATATGTCCGGGCTCGAATCGCCGCCTTACGTGCAGATCTTCGCCACCGACCTCGACGCGCGCGCGCTGAGCGTCGCCCGGACCGGCCGCTATGCGGATTCGATCGCCGAGCATGTCCGCCCCGACCGGCTCGCACGCTGGTTCGTCAAGGAGGGCGACACCTATTTCGTCGTCAAGGAGCTGCGCGAGATGTGCATCTTCTCGCCGCATAACGTGGTGAAGGACGCGCCCTTTTCCCGAATCGACCTGCTCTCCTGCCGAAACCTGCTCATCTACCTCAACGCCGACCTTCAGAATCGGGTGATCCCGATCTTCCATTTCTCGCTTCGGCCGGGCGGGATCCTGTTCCTCGGCTCCTCGGAGAACGTCACCCGCCACCACAAGCTGTTCGCGCCGGTCGATCGCAAGAACAGGGTTTTCCGCCGCCTCGAGACGGCGACGCGCATATTGCCCGATTTCCCGCTGAGCCCGCGGGTCCGAAGCGTCGAGCGCCCCGACTCGCCGCCCCCGCTCGCACCGCGGGGAAGCCCGCTTTCGGGCATGGTGAGCCGCCGGGCAGAAGCCGTCGCGGAGCGCTATGCCCCCGCTTATGTCGTCCTCGACGAGCAATATGAGATCCTCCATTTTTCGGGCCGGACCGGGCGATATCTCGAGCCCAATCCGGGCGCTGCGACGCTGGCGCTCCTGAACCTCGTCCATCGCGACCTGAGGCTGGACCTGAGATCCGCGCTCCACAGGGCCACCCATGACGGGGTGAGGATCGAGACGCCCTCCGTCCCGGTCCATCGCGACGGCGAGGCCTATGGCGTGAAGCTGATCGTCGAGCCCATCGGCGGAAGCGACAATGGCGCGCTGCTCGTCCTCTTCCAGGAATCGGGGGCGCTGCCCGAGACCGCGCCAGGCAATGGCGAGCGGCTGGCGAATGACGAGCATGTCCAGCGCCTCGAGGCCGAGCTGCGGATCACCAAGGAGCGCCTCCAGGCGACGATCGAGGAGCTCGAATCGACCAACGAGGAGCTGAAATCCTCCAACGAGGAATATCAGTCGATCAACGAGGAGCTCCAGTCGGCCAACGAGGAGCTGGAGACCTCGAAGGAGGAGCTGCAATCGGTCAACGAGGAACTGCAGACCGTGAACGGCGAGCTGGCGCACCGCGTCAGCGAACTCGCCCGGGCCAATTCGGATCTCAAGAACCTCCTGGAATCGACGCAGATCGCGACCCTGTTCCTCGACAACGACCTCCGGGTGCGGAACTTCACGCCCGCGGCCACCGATATCTTCCACCTCCTCGAAACCGATGTCGGCCGACCGATCGGCCATGTCGCGAGCCGGGTCACCTATCCCGAGCTCGAGCAGGACGTCCGCAAGGTGCTGAAATCACTGGCGCCGGTCGAGCGGGAGGTCGCGGGGGCCGACCACAGCCACTTCGTCGTTCGCGTGCTTCCCTATCGCAGCATCGACAATTTCATCGCCGGCGCGGTGGTCACGTTCGTCGACGTCAGCGGCGCCGTCCAGGCGAAGGAGCTCCAGAAGACTCTCCTCGCCGAGCTCCAGCACCGGGTGCGCAATATCCTCTCGGTGATCAGGTCGATGGTGCGGCGGACCCAGGAAGAGGGCCAGACGGCGGAGGAGTTCATCCAGCATCTCGAGGGGCGGCTCGGCGCGCTTGCCCGAACCCAGGTGCTACTGACACGCAGGGTCGACGCAGGGGTCGACCTCGAGACGCTGATCCGCGGAGAATTGCTGGCGCACGCCGCCGGCAAGGACCAGGTGCGGATCTCCGGCCCCAATGTCGAGCTGCCGCCGAAGGCCGCCGAAGTCCTCACCCTCGCCGTCCATGAGCTGACCACCAACTCGGTCAAATATGGCGCGCTCGCGCAGAATGCGCGGATCGAGATCGACTGGGACGTCGACGAGGATTCCGGCGAGCGGCGGCTCCGGCTGCGCTGGTCCGAGCACGGCGTGTCGATGGTCCAGGATGCGCCACGCCGCGAGGGATTCGGGACCGAGCTGATCACGAGGCGCGTCGCCTACGAGCTGCGCGGCACGGGAACACTGGAAATGCGGCCGGGCGGGATCCTCTGCACGCTCGATTTCCCGTTGCTCGACCGGTCGAGCATCCTCGAGACGGACACTCGCGAGAGGGGAGTGAAGTCATGAGGCCGGCCCCTTCGATCGATCTCGGTGGGGCGACCGTCCTCGTGATCGAGGACGAATTCTATCTCGCGATGGACGTCAAGGAAGGGATCGAGGAGGCAGGCGGGCGGGTCCGCGGCCCCTGGCCCGATGCCGCCGCCGGCATCCGCGAACTTCGTCGCGGACTCCCGGACTGCGCGGTGGTCGACATCAATCTCGGCGAAGGGCCCTCGTTCGGGATCGCGGAAGAGCTGAAGCGGCGCAACGTGCCGTTCCTGTTCCTCACCGGCTACGACGCCCCGTCGATCCCGCCGGGCTTTGCCGACATCGAGCGGATCGAGAAACCCGCCGGCCCGGACCGGATCGTCGAGGCCGTCGCCCGGCTCGCGGGCCGCTAGACAGGCTCGCCGCTCTTCAGGCGAGGGCAGGAGCGCGAGAGGGGAATGGCGGAGAGGGTGGGATTCGAACCCACGGTACCCTTACGGGCACAACGGTTTTCGAGACCGTCCCAATCGACCACTCTGGCACCTCTCCGCAGAGGCCCCGCGATACGGGTCGGCGGGTCGACAGGTCGCGGCCTCTAACGGATGGATCCGGCCTTGCCAAGCCCGCCCGAGCGCGCCGGAAAGCGAACGGGCGGCCCATCTTCCTTGCCTCTGAGTGCGTGCGTCCTACATTGAGGCCATGGACAGACGAGACGCCTTCTTCGAGACCAGCCCGCTCCGCGCGGCGCCGCCGATCCGCGCCGCGCGCTTCGGAATCGGCGCGGTCGTGCGCCACCGCCTGTTCGACTTCCGCGGCGTGGTGTTCGACGTCGACCCGGTCTTCGCGAACAGCGACGAATGGTATGAGTCGATCCCGGAGGACATCCGCCCGGACAAGGACCAGCCTTTCTACCACCTGCTCGCCGAGAATGGCGAAAGCTCGTACATCGCCTATGTCAGCCAGCAGAATCTGGAGCCGGACGACGGCGGCGGACCGGTCGACCACCCCGACATCGCGACGATGTTCGAGGATTATGCCGACGGCGGCTACAAAGTCCGGCCCGAGCGCCGGCATTAGGTTGACAGAAAGGGCGCGCCTTTGTAGCAGCCCGGTTCCCGCGCGGGGTTCGGCCGCGGTCGTTTTTGCGTGGGCAGCATTTTAGCAGTTGGATAAAGCCATGTTCGCAGTCGTGCGCACGGGCGGCAAGCAGTATCGCGTCGCCGCCGGAGACAAGATCGTCGTCGAGAAGCTGGCCGGTGAGGCCGGCGACAAGGTCACCCTCGGTGACGTCCTGCTGGCCGGCGACGGCGGCGAGCTCAAGTCCACCGACGGCCTGACCGTCGCGGCCGAGATCATCGCCCAGGCGAAGGGCGAGAAGGTCATCGTCTTCAAGAAGCGCCGCCGGCACAATTACCGGCGCAAGAAGGGCCATCGCCAGCAGCACACGATCCTGCGGATCCTGTCGATCGGCGAGGACAAGGCCGAGAAGCCGAAGAAGGCCGCCAAGGCGGACGCCCCGGCCAAGGCCGAGGCCCCGAAGAAGATCGAGGGCGCCGAGAGCCCGGCGACCGACAGCCCGGCGCCGAAGAAGGCGAAGGCCGAAACCGCCAAGGCGGAGGCCAAGCCGGCCGCACCGGCCAAAAAGGCTTCGACCAAGAAGCCCGCGGCTGATAAGAACGCGTAAACCCTGAGCAGGTTAGAGATTAGTCATGGCACATAAGAAAGCAGGCGGTTCCTCACGCAACGGTCGCGACAGCGCGGGCCGTCGTCTTGGCGTGAAGAAGTTCGGCGGGGAAGCCGTGCTCGCCGGCAACATCATCGTGCGTCAGCGCGGGACCAAGTGGTACCCGGGCGCCGGCGTCGGCATTGGCAAGGACCATACCCTTTTTGCGCTTACCGACGGGCGCGTTGCGTTTCGCGACGGCAAGCTCGGCCGCAAATATGTCTGTGTGGACATGCATATTGCGGCAGCAGCGGCAGAATAGGGACGGTCGATAAAAGGGCCGTCCCCGGGAGGGGCGGCTCCAGGTCTCATCAGAGAACCGAATTCGAGGGAGAGGAGCCGCCAGGGTTCTTCTCCCTTTTTCGTTCTCCCTCGATCGAGTGTCACCCGGCTGAAACCCCGCGGGGCTAGGCCGGACTAGGACGAGGAAGGGCGAGACGATGTTCGCGATCACCGAGAGACTCCTCCTGCGGCCCGGCTGGACCGAGGACGCGCCCGCGCT
>JAEWCW010000106.1 GCA_023390415.1 Pseudomonadota bacterium
GTTTAAGGCAGCGGTCTTGAGCCGGAGGCGGCATCGCCGCCGCAGGCGACGCCGAAGGCGTCAAAGCCGCCCGGGCGAAGCCCGATTGTCTCTCCCGCCGGCGCTTATCTTGTGCCAATATCGCCGGACCGGGGAAGAGTGGCCGAGTGGTTTAATGCACTGGTCTTGAAAACCATCGACGGGGCAACCCGTCCGTGGGTTCGAATCCCACCTCTTCCGCCAATGACCTTTCATGGCGCCGATGCGGCTTGGGCGCAGGCGAGACGCTGCGCTCGCAGGATTCACTCAGAGGACGTGGAGCTGCACGGCGGGGGCGTCACGCGCCAATTGCGGGCGCCGTCCCGGTTGGGCATCGGTGTCAAAGCTAAGGTTCGTCTCCGTCCACCGATACTCTTCAAATTGCAATGTCTCTCGGTCCGGCAGGCGCCCAAAGTAGAACCATTGAAAGCGAACGCGGCTGGCGTGCCGGACGAGAAGCAGCCCGCCTTCAAGAGACCAATCCCGAGGCTCGTCGATTAGCAGAGTCTCCGCCTGGTCGAAGTAGATGATTGTCGTCTCTTCAAGCGAGTACGCGCCCACGATGCGATGGATGTTGTCATAGGGTCTCCCGAACCAGTTGCCCCAGAAAGACAGTGTGCCTGGTCGAAGTGAATCAAGGCGCTCATAGATGGCATTGCGCAGGTCGTGGTTGTCCATACCTGCGTTGAAGCACCGTCGGGGTTTGTCCGCAACGCTTCGAACCCAAACGATCCGCGACAGGCACGTATTGGGCCCCGCCGAGGGTCGCGCCCGGCCCTCTGCTGGACATAGCGGGCGCAATCGCGCAGTGAGCCTCGACCCTGTTTTTCACGAGGACGAAATGACCGAAGCGAGGCCCCTTCCCTTCGACTGGGCCGATCCGTTCGCGCTCGAGGCGCAGCTCTCCGACGAGGAGAAGCTCGTCCGGGACACCGCCCGATCCTATGCGCAGGAGAAATTGCTGCCGCGGGTCAAGGACGCCTTTCTCGACGAGACGTTCGACCGCGAGATCATGAATGAGATGGGCGCGCTCGGGCTGCTCGGCGCGACCATCCCGGCCGAATATGGCGGCGCCGGCCTCAACTACGTCTCCTACGGCCTGGTCGCGCGCGAGGTCGAGCGGGTCGACAGCGGCTATCGCTCGGCGATGAGCGTCCAGTCCTCGCTCGTCATGTACCCGATCCACGCCTACGGCTCCGAGGATCAGCGCCGGAAGTACCTCCCCAAGCTCGCCAGCGGCGAGTGGGTCGGCTGCTTCGGCCTGACCGAGCCGGACGCGGGCTCGGACCCCGGCGGCATGCGCACGCGCGCCCGCAAGGTGGACGGCGGCTATGTCCTCAACGGCACCAAGATGTGGATCACCAACTCGCCGATCGCCGACGTCTTCGTCGTCTGGGCGAAGTCGGACGCCCATGACGGCAAGATCCGCGGCTTCGTCCTCGAAAAGGGCATGAAGGGCCTTTCCGCCCCCAAGATTCGCGAGAAGCTGAGCCTCCGCGCCTCGATCACGGGCGAGATCGTGATGGAGGATGTCGAGGTCCCCGAGGAGAATCTGCTGCCCAATGCGAGCGGCCTCGGCGGGCCGTTCGGCTGCCTCAACCGCGCCCGCTACGGAATCGCTTGGGGCTCGATGGGTGCGGCCGAGGATTGCTTCGAGCGCGCGCGCGGCTACACGCTCGACCGCAAGCAGTTCGGCCGCCCGCTCGCCGCAACCCAGCTCGTCCAGATGAAGCTCGCCGACATGGTCACCGAGATCAGTCTCGGCCTCCAGGCGGCTCTGCGGGTCGGCCGGCGGCTGGACGAGGGCGAGCTCATCCCGGAGACGATCAGCCTGATCAAGCGCAACAATGTCGGCAAGGCGCTGGCGATCGCCCGGGTCGCGCGCGACATGCACGGCGGCAACGGAATCTCGGCCGAGTTCCAGGTCATCCGCCACGCGCTCAACCTGGAGACGGTCAACACATATGAGGGCACGCACGACGTCCACGGCCTGATCCTCGGTCGCGCGATCACGGGGATCCCGGCCTTTTGACGCGCTAGCCGTGGACAAGCCCCTCGCCGGCCTCAAGGTGCTCGAACTCGCCCGGATCCTTGCCGGGCCGTGGGCGGGACAGTTGCTCGCCGATCTCGGTGCGGAGGTGGTGAAGGTCGAGCGGCCGGGCTCGGGCGACGACACCAGGAGCTGGGGCCCGCCCTTCGCCGCGGACGGCGCGGCGGCCTATTTCCATGGGACCAACCGCGGCAAGAAATCGCTCGCGATCGATTTCGCGAGCGAGGAAGGCCGCGCCCAGGTCCGGGCTCTCGCCGCCGAGGCCGACGTCCTGATCGAGAATTTCAAGGTGGGCGGCCTTGCCAAACACGGCCTGGACTACGAGGCGCTGTCGGCGCTGAACCCGGAGCTGATCTATTGCTCGATCACCGGCTTCGGCCAGAATGGGCCCTATGCGGCGCGCGCCGGCTATGACTTCCTGATCCAGGGCCTCGGCGGGATCATGAGCCTGACCGGCGACCCGGCGGGAGAGCCGCAGAAGATCGGAGTCGCTTTCGCCGACATCTTCACCGGCGTCTATGCGTCCAACGCCATCCTCGCCGCGCTCCACGGGCGCGAGAAAACGGGCCGCGGCTGCCAGATCGACATGGCCCTGCTCGACACGCAGGTCGCCGTGCTCGCCAACCAGGCGATGAACTATCTGGTCTCGGGCGAGGCGCCGCGCCGGCTCGGCAACGCCCATCCCAACATCGCGCCTTATCAAACCTTCCAGCTCGCCGACGGCTGGGTGATCGTCGCGGTCGGTAACGACAACCAGTTCCGCAAGCTCTGCGCGCTGCTCGGCCTCGCCGCGCTCGCCGACGACCCGCGCTTCGGCTCCAACGCCGATCGCGTCGGCCAGCGCGAGGCGCTCGCAGGCGCGCTCGGCCCTGCTTTGTCGCTCCGGCGCAAGGACGAATTCCTCGCCGCTTGCGCCGCCGCGGGCGTGCCCGCCGGGCCGATCAACGACGTCGCCGAGGTCTTCGCCGACCCTCAGGTGGTCGCCCGCGGCCTCAGGATCGACCGGGGCACCCTCCCCGGAATCGCCTCGCCGATCGTCATCGACGGCAAGCGCCAGGTGGCCGAGACTCCGAGCCCCCGCCTCGGCCAGCATGACGGCGAAGGGTTCGACGCCTAGCCTCAGTGCCCGCCGTGCCCCGCCATCGCCATCTGGCCGCCGCGGTGGTGGGCGCAGCTGACGTTCGGGTTGAACTGGGCGTAGATGCCGTTCGGATTGTCCCGGTAGAGCCAGATATGCTGGTCGTAATGCGGCTCGAACATATGGGCCTCGTCGACCTCGGTGGCGGGATCGTCCTGCATCCGGTCATAGGGCTTGCCGTGGATGGTCGGCCGCTCGGCGTTTCCGGCGGCGTGCCAGCTCGCTTGGAAGACCAGGTTCTCGACCGCGACGAGCTGAAGCGAGCCGTCCGCCTGCGGCTCGTAGATCAGGATGGCCGGCCGGTTGAAATCGGTGTGGGTGCCGTTGCCGTCGACCCGGGGATTGGGCGGCGCGGTGATGCCGAGCAGATCGGGGCGGAAGAAATGAATGCCCATCGCGCCGAGCTCGGCCGGACGGCCCATCATCGGCGCGGTGTCGCAGATGTTGCCGGGATCGCGCACATAGCCTTCGGCGAGCGCGACATCGACGTTGCGGAAGCGCTCGGTGGCGGCGCGGATCTGGTCGAGGCTCGGTTCGCCCGGGGCCGGCGCATAAGTTGCGGGCGTCGAGGCGCCGAGCATCGCGGCGGCGATGAGGATGGTCTTCATTGCTCAATTCTCCCCCTTGAGATGATGGTGATCAGGCGGCTTCGGCGCGGAGGGCGCTCCGCCAGCCGAAGAAGGCGGCATTGGCCTCGGCCCAGCTCGGCCGCGCAGCGACTGCGGCGAGCCAGCGGCGGACGTTCGGCCACGGCTCGAGGCTGAAGCCGGCGAGCTCACCGACCGTGACCAGGGCGGCCCCGAACATGTCGGCAATGGTGAAGGTCTCGCCCGCGACCCAGGTCCCGTTGCCGCCGATCATGTGGCGGTCGAGTACGTCGAGGCGAGCGGCGGCGCGCTTCTCATACCAGTCGAGCGCGGCCCCGAAGTCGGCGCCGGGCAGTCGATACTTCTCGAAGATCTGCGGATAGACGACGCCGTAGCCGTGGTCGCGGTAGAAGCCGGTGTTGAACCAGTCGAGCGCCTCGTCCACCCGGGCCCGGGCCCGCGCCTCGGCCGGATAAGCGGGCGAGTCCGCGAGGGTGGCGAGATAGCGCAGGATCGCGGCGGATTCGGTGAGGACGAAGCCGTCCTCCTCCAGCGCGGGAAGCAGCCGGTTCGGATTGATCTTCGCGAACCAGTCCGAATGATGCTCGCCAAGCGTCAGATCGACATGGACGAGCTCCGCCTCAACCTCATGCTCGAGCAGGAACTGGACGATCGGCCGGCAGACGGTCGACGCAGGGTCGTAGAAGATCTTTCGCACGGATGCGTTCCTCGCGTTCGGGGTTCTGGAATGTCGCGCAGTCGATACTTCGCGCGCTCGTCCGGCGGCAATGCAGACTATTGCTGAATGGTTCTGCAAAGGTGCATAACGACTCGATGTTCGACTGGAATGACCTTCGTCATTTCCTCGCCGTCTCAAGGACGGGAAGCACGCTGGCAGCGGCGGCGATGCTGAAGGTCAACCAGACCACGGTCGCGCGGCGGATTGCAGCGCTCGAGCAGGCGTTGGGCGCCCGCCTGTTTGAGAAGGCGCAGTCCGGCTATCGCCCGACCGAACTGGCGCTGGAGCTGCTTCCGCTGGCAGAGCAGGTCGAGACCGAGGCCGCGACCATCCTCCGGCTGGTCGAGCAGCGCGCAAGGCGGCTGTCGGGCAAGATCCGGGTGACGACCAATGAGACGATCGCCGCGGTCTTCCTGACCCCTTCCCTTCCCGAATTCGCCGCTCTTTATCCGGATATCTGCGTCGAGATCGTCGTCGATGCGCGGCATTACGATCTCGGCCGCGGCGAAGCCGACGTCGCGCTTCGGGCGGCGCCGGATCCCGGCAGCGGGCCGATCGCGGTGCGCAAGCTGCGCGACGTACCCTGGGGCATCTATTGCAGCCGCGATTATGCGGCGCTGAAGGGCCGCCCGGATGCGGTCGAATCGCTAGCCGCGCACACGATCATCGGTGCGGACGGTCCGCTGACGGAAATGGCGCCCTTCCAGTGGCTGGAAGCGGTCGCCGGGCCGGCCCACGTCATCGTCCGGAGCAACAGCCTTCCGAACATGCTGACCGCGATCCAGGCCGGCCTCGGGCTCGCCGCTCTGCCCTGCGCTATGGCCGAACCGCTGCCGGATCTCGTCCGCTGCATCGGCCCCGTCGAGCATCTCGGAACGCCTTTGTGGCTGATCACCCGCGCCGACTCGCGCGACGAGCCGCGCATCCGAGCTTTCACCAGCTACATTTCGGCGCGGATCGTGGCGATGCGCCACTTGTTCGAGCTCGGCGACGATGCCCCGGCGGCCATGCCGGTCGCGGATCCTTCAGCCCTGCTGATCTGAGCCCGGCGCCCCGCGGGCACGGCGGACGATCAGGATCGGAGCGTTCTTGTAGGTCGTCTCTTCCGCACGCACGAAGCCGAGCTTTTCGGCCAGCCGGATCGAGCGATGGTTTTCCGGCGAGATGATCGCGACCGTCTCGGGCGCCGCGAGCGTCTCGTCAGCCCAGTTCAGGGCTGCGCGCCCCGCCTCGAGTGCATAGCCTTGGCCCTGTGCGGCAGTGGCGAAGATCCAGCCCATCTCAGGAAGTCCGTCGAGCGGCGGCATGACGTCACGCTTGAAGTCGGCGAAACCGATATGGCCGAGGCACGCGCCGTCTTGCTGACGCTCGACCGTCCAATAGCCGAAGCCGAGCCAGTCCCAGAGCGTCGGGCCAGACAGCAGGCGGCGCCAGCAACCCTCCCGGCTCGACAGCGGACCGAGATGGCGCATGACTTCGGCGTCGCGGTGGATCGCGACGTGGGCGTCGAGGTCTTCGGGCTGGTAGGAGCGAAGGACGAGCCGCGCGGTTTCGATCCGCGGAGCCCGTCCCAAGGCTTACTTCTTGCCGCCGAGGGTGAGGCCGCCGAAGCGCTTGTTGAAGCGCGCGACCTGGCCGCCCGCATCCACCAGGTTCCGGTTGCCGCCGGTCCAGGCCGGGTGCGAGCTCGGATCGATCTCGAGCGCCAGCGTGTCGCCTTCCTTGCCCCAGGTGGAGCGGGTCTCGAACGTGTCGCCGTTGGTCAGCTGGACCTTGATCATGTGGTAATCGGGGTGGATTGCGGTCTTCATTTTCGTGATCTTTCAGGTGCTTGGCTGGTTCCGACCAGCCTCGTGAAAAGTTCAGGCCGCGCTCTAGCCGCTGGGCGCGCGATTGACAAGCCGTGGGCCCGCGCAATAGCTGGACCCCGGCAGAGGTGCCGCGCCCCAAAGGGCGGCTTAAATGGCAAGTCCGGTGCAAGACCGGCGCTGTGCCCGCAACTGTAAGCGGTCCCCTTCCCCGTTCGGGAAAAGCCGCGAGCCAGAAAACAGCCTCCGCCTGTCGTTCGCATCCGGCCGGGCCCAGCCAGCGGTGCGAGGATCCGGCTGCCGGACCCTCCGTAACGACGTTTTGCGTGTCGTTACAGGAGGATACCATGTCTATTTCATTTCTTCTCTTAGCTTTGCAGAGCGGCGATCCGATCGTCGTGACAGGCTCGCGCGAGCCGATGGCGATGCGCGATTTGCCGGGCGCCATCAGCACCATCGAGGATCGCGGTCTCGAAGCGATCGATCTGCCTGGCGCGGCGGACACGCTCCGCCTGCTCCCCGGGGTCTCGGTCTCGGTCAGCGGGCCGCGCGGCACCCAGACTCAGGTCCGCCTGCGCGGCGCCGAGGCCAACCACACCTTGCTCTTCCTCGACGGGATCCGGCTCAACGACCCCGCCGCGGGCAACGAGGCGCGCTTCGAGCTGCTCAACACCGACCTCATCTCGCGCATCGAGCTCGTGCCCGGCGCGCAGTCGGCTCTGTGGGGCCCCGAGGCGCTGGGCGGCGTGATCTCGGTTGAAAGTCCGAGCCCGCTTCGCGGCAGCCGGGCGGCAGCGATCGCGGAATATGGGAGCCTCGACAGCCTCCGCCTCGCCGGCCAGGGGAGCGTCCGCGCCGGCGACTTCGGCCTCTCGGCGAGCGGCTCCTGGCTGCGGAGCGACGGCATCGATTCGTTCGGCGCCGGCGGCGAACGCGACGGTTTCGAAACGGCGAGCGCCGCGGTGCGCGCCGCCTGGCGCCCCACTGAGGGTGCCGAGCTCGGAGCCTCGGGCCTCTATGTCGAGGGCCGCAGCGATTTCGACGGCTTCGATCCCGTCACGTTCCGCCGCGCCGACACGGCCGACGCCACAGAGAACCGGATCGCCGCAGGCCGCTTCTGGGGGGCGCTCGAGACCGGGGGCTGGACCTTTGCTGCCGATGCCGACCTGCTCGACAGCGCGAACCGCAACCTGCTGGGCGACGCGCCGCTCAATCGCACCGCCGGGCGCCGCACCACCGCCGGTGGCCAGGTCTCGCGCCGGATCGGCGGCCATCGGGTCACGGCCGCGATCGAGCATGAGGCCGAGGAGTTCGCCGCACGCGACACGATCTATTTCGGCGGCACCGATCAGGACCGCGCGCGTCACCTCACCGCTCTCGTCGGCGAATGGAACGGCAGATGGTCGGATCGGGTGACGACAAATCTCGCCATCCGCCGCGACAGCTTCAGCGCCTTTGCGGACTCGACCAACGTTCGTGCAGCCGTGCTGGTCCGCCCGGCGCGCGAATGGACCCTCCTCGCTTCCTATGGCGAGGGCATCGCGCAGCCGAGCTTCTACGATCTCTACGGCTTCTTCCCGGGCTCCTTCGTGGGCAATCCGGCGCTTCGGCCGGAGCAGGCGCAAAGCTGGGAGGCGGCGGTGCAGTGGCGGCACGGGCCGACCAGCCTGCGCCTTACGGGTTTCACCAGCCGGCTCGAGAGCGAGATCGTCGACGTCTTCGACCCCGCGAGCTTCCTCTCCAGCACCCGCAACGTCGAGGGCAAGAGCCGACGGCGCGGGATCGAATTCTGGGCCGATCACCGGGTGTCGCGCGCGCTCGAGCTCAGCTTCAACTATACCTTCCTCGACGCCGACGAGCGGCGGGAGCCGACCGACGCCCCGATCCGCGAGGTCCGCCGCCCGCGGCACAGCGCGAACCTGGTCGCGTTCGGCGAGTCCGGGCGGCTGCGCTGGAGCGCCACCGCAGCCTATGTCGGCGCGCGGACCGACATGGATTTCGATCTCTTCCCAGCGGCGCGGATCAGGCTCGGCGATTATGTCCTCGCCTCGGCGCGACTCGGCTGGCGCCTGACCGAGGCGTTGGAGGCCTTCGGCCGGATCGAGAATGCGTTCGGTGCCGACTATCAGGACGTCGTCGGCTACAACACGCCGGGACGGACAGTACATGCGGGCCTTCGTCTTCGCCTTGGCGATTAGCGCTGCCGCGGCGGCGGCGGCCGGGATCGGCGCCTCCAGCGAGGCGCCGCGCCCCCCGCTGCGCGTGGCCTCGCTCAATCTCTGCACCGACGAGCTTCTCCTGCTCCTCGCCGATCCCGAACAGATCGTGTCGGTCACTCATCTCGCCCAGCAGGAGGCGGAGACTCCGCTCTGGCGCGAGGCGCAGCGTCATGCGCGCAACGACGGCAGCCTGATGTCGACCGTGCGCCACCGGCCCGATCTCGTCCTCACCATGGGCGGCGGCGCGCGCGACCGGGTCCGGATCGCCGAGCGGCTCGGCATCCGGACTCTCGACCTCCCTTTCGCGCAGAGCCTGGACGACATCGCCGCGAGTATCCGCCAGGTTGCCGCCGCCCTCGGCCACGAGGAGCGGGGGGAAGCGCTGGTCGCACGGATCGCCGCGCTCCGCCGGACTGCGCCGCCGGGGGCGGTGGATACGATCTGGCTCGGCGGCGGCGGGCGCACCGTCGCTTCGGCGGGGCTCGAAGCGCAATGGATGCGGCTCGCCGGCTTCGCCCAGCGGCCGCTCCAGGGCGACCGCGTCTCGCTCGAGGAGCTCGCCGCGCGGCCGCCGGCGGTCCTGCTCCGAAGCGACTATCGCGCCGGCCAATATTCGAACGCGCAACGCTGGCTGACCCATCCCCTTGCCGGTGCGGCAGGACGCGCGCGCACCATCGGCACCGACGGCCGCCGCTGGACGTGCCTGGGCCCGCCGATGATCGAGGAGATCGAGCGGTTGAGGCGGATCACGCGATGAGGGCGTGGCTCCTTCTCCTCGCCGCGGCGGTGACGACCGTGTCGCTGGTTGTGCCCTGGGGCGATCTTGCCGCGCTCTGGCAGGAGGATCGCGCGCTGACCTGGGCGATCCTCGTCGAGCTGCGGCTCCCGCGGACGCTCCTCGCCCTCATCTACGGCGCCGCGCTCGCGGCGTCCGGCGCGGCCATCCAGGCCTTGTTCGCAAATCCCCTCGCCTCGCCCGATCTCACCGGCACGACCAGCGGCGCCGCGCTGGGCGCAGTGATCACCGCCTATCTCATCGGCCTTTCGGGTCCGATCGCCTTATCCCTGGGAGCGGTCGGCGGAGCGTTGGGTGCGCTGCTGCTGCTGCTCGCCCTCGCCGGACCGCGCGCTGAAACAGCGACCCTGCTGCTCGCCGGCCTTGCGATCAGCGCGCTCGCCGGCGCGCTCACCACCCTCGCCCTCGCGCTCGCCCCCTCCCCCTTCGCCTTCTACGATGCCTATGACTGGCTGATGGGCTCGCTGGTCGACCGCAGCCTCGCCCAGGCGGCCTTCGCCGGTGTGCCTGCGCTGCTGACGATCCTGCTGCTGCTCCGGCTGGTTCGTCCGCTCGACGCCCTCGCGCTGGGGGAGGAGGTGGCGCAGTCGATGGGCCACGACATCGTTCGGCTGAGGCGGCAAGTGGTCGTCCTCACTGCAATCGGCGTCGGCGCCTGCGTCGCCATCTGCGGCGCGATCGGATTCGTCGGCCTGGTCGCGCCGATCTTCGCGAGGCGCCTCACCGGCGGCCATCCGGGCCGCGCGATCCTGCCGGCGGCGCTGATCGGCGCGATCCTTCTCGCGAGCGCCGACCTTGCCGTGCGCGCGGCGCCGCTCGGGCGGACGCTTCCAGTCGGGGTCGTCACGGCCCTGCTCGGCGCTCCCTTCTTCCTCTGGCTGGTTGCCCATATGCGCTGGAGGATCGGGCGATGATCCGGGCGCGCGACCTCGCGATTCCCGGTCGTCTCGAGCCGGTGTCGCTCGAGGTAAGTGAGGGCGCGCTGGTCTGCCTGGTCGGCCCCAACGGAAGCGGCAAGACCAGCCTTCTCCATGCCCTTGCGGGCATCGGCGACGCCCAGGGCAAGGTCGAGATCGACGGCGCCGACCTTCGCCGGCAGGCACCGGCGCAGCGCACCCGACTGCTCGGCTTCCTGCCTGCAAGCCGCGACATCCATTGGCCGCTCTCCGCCCGCGACGTGGTCGCGCTGAGCGGCGCGTCGGAGGCGGAGATCGAGGCCGCGCTCGACTTGCTCGAACTCCAGCCCTTCGCGGCTCGGCGGATGGACCGGCTCTCCACCGGCGAGCGCAGCCGCGCCGTGATCGCCCGCGCCCTCGCGCCGCGCCCCAAGCTGCTGCTGCTCGACGAGCCGACAGCCAATCTCGATCCGCTCTGGCAGATCAGGCTGATGGAGATGCTGCGCGGGCGCACCGCGATCGTCGCGATGCACGATCTCGATTCAGCCGCGCTCCATGCCGACCGGCTGATCGTCCTGTCGGGCGGGAAGGTGGCGGCCGACGGCCCGCCGTCCGAGGTGATGGCGGGCCCGTCGATCGGCGCGGTGTTCGGGATCGAGAAGGCGGACGGAAGCTGGCGCGCGCTGCATTAGGCGGAGACGACGCCAGCCCGAGACCGTCATCCCAGCGCAGGCTGGGATCTCAGGACGAAAAGTCTCTGCCGTCCGTGGCAGGCAACCTGCACGGACGCCGAGAGTCACCCCGCCGAGATCCCAGCCTGCGCTGGGA
>JAEWCW010000187.1 GCA_023390415.1 Pseudomonadota bacterium
GGTTCATCTGGTTGACCAGGGGATAGACCACCGCGAGCGCGCCGACTCCGGCGGCGCTGACGGCAGCGATGTTGAGGAAGTCTCGCCGGCGGACACCACCCTCGGGGGCTTCTGCCGGACTGTTTTCGTGCTCAAGCGTCGCCATACTGACCTTCAGCGAAATCAAACGGGATGCGGACGTTCGGGTCTCCGGCCCGGGCGGCCGAAGCAAACATACGCGCCGACAGTGGCGGAGAGCCCGCCCTGCCGGTTCGCGGGGCCTG
Source organism: Pseudomonadota bacterium (assembly GCA_023390415.1). Classification (GTDB taxonomy): domain Bacteria; phylum Pseudomonadota; class Alphaproteobacteria; order Sphingomonadales; family Sphingomonadaceae; genus Allosphingosinicella. The sequence goes on from JAEWCW010000187.1 coordinate 264, forward strand.
ATAGACGCGGGGCATGGCCTTTGCCAACAGCCATTTTCCGAAAGATCCGGGGGCCGGGCCGACACGCATTTGCCCCTCCCCTTTTATGGGGGGCTAAAGGCGGGGTGCGCGGCCACCCGGCGCGAGGCGGTGCGCCCCATGGCGTCCGTCGAGGAAGACTCCCCGGCGCCTCCTCCCCCGCTTTCGGTTGAATTGTAGGCTTTTATGGACTAACTAGAGGCCAATCGAACCCGCCAGGCCTCTGTCCCCACGGATATGCACACTTGGCGGGTCTTTTATTTCTGGCCGAGCGCGCGCTACCCTTGCTGAATGACGCGGCCATTCACGAAGCCCGTAATGACGATCGGCCAGCAGATTGCGCATCTGACCAGCCAAGGAATGCTCATCTCGGACGCGAGGCGAGCCGAGCATTGGCTTCGACACGTGAGCTACTATCGCCTGAGCGCATATTGGCTGCCATTCGAGCACCCCAAGGAGCAAGCCGGCCCGCGCTTTGTGGCAGGTACGAATTTTGACACGGTGGTCGCTCTTTACGAGTTCGATCGCCAGCTCCGATTGCTGGTTCTGGATGCGATCGAGAGAGTTGAAGTCGCGATACGCGGCAGCTGGGCATATGCTCTCGCAAATCGCGGCGGCCCGCATGGATATCTGACCGCCTCCCTCTACTCGGACCGGCGACTTTTTCACGAGAACCTGTCTCGCCTTGCGCGCGACGTGGGCACCTCGCCTGAGACCTATATCGATCATTATCGGCGCACCTACGACGACCCGGCAATGCCGCCGGTCTGGATGGTCGCCGAGATGATGTCGTTCGGCCAGCTTTCGCGCTGGTACTCCTCGCTTCAGGACCGGGCGCTCAGGAACGATATTGCTCGGCCTCTGGGCCTGCCCGAGACGATACTCGTACCGCTACTGAAGCACCTTTCCACCGTCCGAAACAGCTGCGCACACCATGCGCGGCTGTGGAATCGCGGCTTTCTCATCCGGATGAAAGTGCCCACCAAGCCGGCTTCCTTGCGGCAGACCCTGGAGCCCCCGGCGGGTTCCGAGCCGGCACTGCTGTATAACAGCCTGGTGCTGATCGGTTACATGCTTCAGCAGGTGGACCCGGCCTCCAGCTGGAGATTGCAGCTGATAGCGCTGCTGAAGACTCACCCGACGGGCGCCCTGTCCGAAATGGGATTCCCGGCGGATTGGGAACGACGTCCGCTTTGGCGATAGCGGGCGGCCCGTTCGCAGGCCACTTTGCTCGCCGCCACAAGCCATTCTAGTGACAAAGATCATGCGCATCGCCCTTTTCGAGCCGGACCAGGCCGGCAATGTCGGCACGATCCTCCGCACCGCGGCCTGTTTCGGCGTGCCGGTGGACGTGATCGAGCCCTGCGGCTTTCCCTGGGGCGACCGGGCGCTGAAGCGGGCGGGGATGGACTATGCCGAGCTCGCCGCGGTGACCCGCCATGCCGACTGGGCGGCGTTCGAGGCGGGGCTCGGCAGTCGGCTGGTGCTGCTGACCACGGCCGCGGACGCCCTCCCCCTGCCCGACGCGCTTTTCGAGCCCGGCGACACTTTGCTCCTCGGCTCCGAGAGCCGCGGCGCCCCGTCCCACGTCCACGCCCGCGCCGATCTCCGCGTGCGGATCCCGCAGGTCGCGGGCACGCGCTCGCTCAACGTGGCGGTGGCGGCTGGGATCGGGCTAGCCGAGGCGCTGAGGCAGACCGGGAGGTGGCCGCAAGGCTGAGCCGGCGCGCACCCCGCGCTTCGGGCGTCTTTTCATGCTATGGCGCGGGCTCTCAGGGGGGAGAGAGACGATGCCGTACAGGCATGCGCATTATTACGTGCTGGCCGTGATGGGGGTGATCGTGGCCGGCTTCTGGCCGAGCTATTTCGCGGTCTGGGGCAGCGTTCCATGGCAGTTTCACGCCCACGGAGTGGCCGCGAGCCTGTGGGTGGCGGCTGTCGCCGCGCAGAGCTGGACGGCGCATCACAGGCAGCTGCCGCTCCACCGCGCCGTCGGCCGCGCCAGCCTGTTCCTCTTCCCGTTCCTGATCGGCGGCCTCGCCGCGATCATCGACGTCACCGCGAAGCGCTATGCCGGCGGCGATCCGGTGCGGGCGATGTTCGGCGGCTCGTTCCTGATCGGCCTCGCGCTCGCCATCGCGGCCTATGTCACCGTCTATTATCGCGCGCTCAGATATCGGCGGAAGGTGTGGGTCCATGCCGGCTACATGCTGACGACGCCGCTCATCCTGTTCGAATCGCCGTTCAGCCGCCTGCTCAACATGTTCATGCCCGGCCTGGCGATCCGCGGGCCCGACGACCTTCCTCTAATCATGCCGGCGATCCTCTGGTCGATGGCGATCGAGCTCGCGATCGTCGCCGCCATCTGGCTGAAATATCGCGAGCGGGCCGCGCCCTTCCTGGTCGCCGGCGCCTTCATCGCCGCGCAGATGCTGACGATGGGGCTGATGACCGAATCGACAATGCTTCGGAGCCTACTCGTGGCGCTGGGCGATGTGCCGAGCGAGGCGGTGGTGCTCGCCGGCCTGGCGCTCGGCGCACTCACCAGCTGGGCCGGCTGGACCGCAGGGAGGCGACCGGCCGTGCCGACCGGAGGCGCCGCGCAGCCGGCTTGATCGGATTCCGCGCCGCCCCGGGCCGTCCGCCGAACCCGTCATGCTGAACTTGCTTCAGCATCCGGGCCGATGACCCGTGCGGGGCTCGAAGCTGGACCCTGAAACAAGTTCAGGGTGACGGCGAGGGTGACGTCTGCGGGTGGGCGGTGGCCGGTTGCGGCGGGGATTCGGAGAATCGCCAAGCTCTAGCCGGAGCGGCTTGTGTCGGCCCATTGGCGTGACAGTTCGGCCTGGCCGGGCGCGGCAACGCTGAGCGCCCGATCCGTCAGCGGGGTGATGGCGGAGCGTGGCGGGAGGTTGGAAGGGACCTGCACGTCCCAGGCCAGCCCCAACCATTGGAGGAGCTGCACGAACCGAAAGCCCGGGTCCATCTGGCCGGGATACAGGCCATGTCGGGCCGAGGCCGGGAAAGCATGGTGGTTGCAGTGCCAGCTCTCCCCCATCGTCGGAATGGCGAGCCAGCCGATATTGTAGCCCTGGACTGCGGCATCCTCGACGAACCAATCCTGGTGGCCGCGGCGATGAGCGACGTGAGCGATATACCAGTGCATGGTGAAGCAGACCGCCACCCGGACGACGACGCCCCAGACCACCCACGACCAGCCGCCGAGCGCGTAGAGGAGAAGCGCGACCGGTATTTGATGAAGCATCCAGGTGCGCTGCAGGAAGCGATAGAAGGGATCGTCGCTGATCCCCTCGCCCGCGTCGAAATCCGGCGGCCGGTCGAACTTCAGCTTGAAGTTCAGATAGTAGAACCCGTCCGCCAGCGCGGACTTGCCGTGCCGCAGGAACCAGTGGCAATCGGCCTGGCGCTGCGCCCAATCGCGGATGTCGTGCAATCCCACCGTCCATAGCGGGCCGCCCATGCCGACGAGAACTCCGACGTAGATCATCGCCCGCTCGAGCCATTTCGGACAATCGAAGCTGCGGTGGATCAGGCGCCGGTGGAAGCCGACCGAATGGCCGACGCAAAGCGTGAAGCCCGACAGGAGCAGGAAGACCAGAACCCCGCTCCAGCTGAAGAAGAGCGGGCCCAGGACGAGTGCGCCGGCGATGAACGACATGTTCCAGAGCGAGCGTGGAGCGTCCCATTGCAGGCGCCCGCTCGCGGCGTCCGCATTCTCCAGGTTGCCGAGGGAATTGACCTTGAAGGCCCCCTCGGCCGCTTCGCCTGCGACGATCATCGAGTCTCTCCTTCCTGCTGCTTCCGCTGCTTCTTCCGCTCCGCGCTGAGCTTGCGCGCTTCGGGACAGAATGGAGTCAGGAAGGCGTAAAGGTGGTTGGCGAGGTGATCCGCCGCGATCGAATAGATGATGTGCTGCCCGCGCTTCTGCTGATGGACGAGCCCCGCGTCGTAAAGCACTGCCAGATGCTTGGAGATGGACGGCATCGCCATGTCGAACTTCTGAGCGATCTCGCCCACCGTCATCGGCCCCCCGGCCAGATGGTTGAGGATGCGCCTTCGCGGCGTCGACGCGAGCGCCTTGAAAGCCTTTTCCATAGATAATTTCCTAATTAGGAAAACATGCAAGTCAATAGAAGTGCGGGGGCCGTTCCCGACCAGCCCCCCGGCCCTGAAACGAGTTCAGGGTGACGGCGCGAGGCGGGCTCGACGTTGCTGCCCCCTCCCAGCAGGCCGTGCCCTCCGTCGGGCCGACACCCCTAGTTCAAGTTCCGCGCCTCGTCCTCGAGCGCCTTCATCCGGATGCAGGTGCCGTTCGCTTCGCAGGCCCGCTGTGCGGCTGCGCTTTCCTCTTCCGTCGGGGGCGGAGGCGGCGGCTCGACCTCGCGGATCGAGATCAGGCGGTCGACGATCATCTCGTGCTCGAACATGCCCATATGACCGAAAAGGCCCGGTTCGCGGGTTCTGCGGCCGACGAACTCGATCGCGTAGAGGCCGCCGGCGCCCTGGGCGGGGCGCGTTCCCTCCGGAACGTTCAGCCAGATGCCGCCCTTGGCTGGATCCGAAGGGCAATTGCGCGCCGGGACCGGACAGAATTCCGAGCCTTCGAAGTCGTTGCGCCAGAGGCCCTGCCAGCGCTCCGGCGCAGTCATGTGGTCGCCGCAGGCGCCGAGCAGGAGGGCCAGCGCCCCGATACGCAGGAACATCATCGCCCGACCATTGCCTAGCCGCGCCCGCCGTGCAATCCGGCGCCGCAATGCTTGCAAGCCGGCGCTCTTGGGGGCATCGGCTGCGCGCATGGAACTCGATCACGAACAGCAGGGCGCGCGCGACTGGTTCGAGTCGCTTCGCGACCGGATCTGCGCCGAATTCGAGGCGATCGAGGCCGAGGCCGGAAGCGACGCCCGATTCCAATATTTGCCCTGGGACCGCACCGACTTCGAGGGTGCGGAAGGCGGCGGCGGCGTGCGCGGCGTGATGAAGGGCAAGGTTTTCGAGAAGGTCGGGGTCAACGTCTCGACCGTCTACGGCACGTTCAGCCCCGATTTCGCCAAGACCATCCACGGCGCCGGAGACGATCCCAGCTTCTTCGCGACCGGGATCAGCCTGGTCGCGCACATGGCCAATCCGCACGTGCCCGCGGTCCACATGAACACGCGCTTCCTGGCCACGACCAAGCGCTGGTTCGGCGGCGGCGCGGACCTCAACCCGCCCATCCCCTATGAGGAGGATACGGCCGACTTCCACGCCCGGCTGCGCGCCGCCTGCGCGGGCCACGACCAGACCTTCTACGAGCGCTTCTCGAAATGGGCGGAGGACTATTTCTACATCCCCCATCGCGGCGTTCATCGCGGCGTCGGCGGCATCTTCTACGACCATCTCGAAGGGCCTTTTGACGAGACCCTGGCCTTCACCCGCGACGTTGGCGAAGCGTTCCTAGACGTCTACCCGCGGATCGTCCGGCGGCGGATGGAGACGCCCTATGACGAGGCGGACAAGGCGCGGCAGCTCGAATGGCGCGGCCGCTATGCCGAATTCAACCTGATCTACGACCGCGGGACCCTGTTCGGCCTCAAGACCGGCGGCAATGTCGACGCCATCCTGATGAGCCTCCCGCCGGTCGCGACCTGGGGCTGATGCCCGGGCTGATCGACATTCCCGCCGGCCATGTCGGCACGGTCGTCACCTTTCTCGAGATGGACGAGCGGCCGAGGCCGCGGCCGATGCCGGACTCGCGCGGGCTTCGGATGGTGCCGTGGCGGAGCGTCGATCCCGACAAGTATAGGATCCTGTTCGCCCGGGTCGGCGGGCGCTGGCTCTGGTATTCGCGCCTGGCGATGGCGGACGAGGCCCTGCTCGCGCAGATGGGCGAGGTCCATGCGGTGGTCGACCGGCGCGGGATCGAGGTCGGCATGATCGAGCTCG
>JAEWCW010000154.1 GCA_023390415.1 Pseudomonadota bacterium
CAGCGCGCCGTTTGCGGGCCTCGTCTGCGTACCCATGACCTCAACTCCTTTTGCCCGGGAGATCATGCGCTACAAACGGTTTAGGACCGCTTAACCAAAATCCCCGCTCCCGTTCAGAATTGAATCATGGTTCGGATTGGCGGGCAATGCCCGACAAACCCGCTAGCAGAGCCGAAACGGACGAGTGTCGCACGCGCGCAACAGGGTTGAGCGGCGACATGAGGGAAGAGGCGGGTTCTTTCGCGGGCGCAACGGCTTGCGCAAGCGAAAAATTGATGTGGATAAATGTCGCCCGGAGCCGCTGCCGCAGCCGCTGTTCGGCGGTGAGGAAGCTGCTAGAACCGGCGCGAGGCGGGGGAGAGGGATGACGGCTGGGGCGCATCGTGAACCGGACAACGAAGCTGCGCTGACGGGCGAGGACGCGCTCGGCTATCGCCGTCCGCTGCCCGGATTTTCGACCAACGACACCCAGCCTTCTGCGGACGGCCCGCCGCGGCAATATCTCCTTCGCGGCGGCACGTTATCTAGGGATATGGACCGACCGCTCGCGCCGCCCCGCCGACGATTGCCCGATCTGGGCATGGCGCTGAAGCTCATCCTGGGCTTCTGGACGGTCTACGTCACCTTGATCACGCTGCGCTCGGTCGCTCTGATGGTGCCGGATTTCTGGGACTCGCTGGCGCGGCGGCTGGTCGCGTCGCTGGTCGGCGCGGCGATTACCTTCCTCATCTATCTTGCCATGCGCCGGCTCGCCCATGCGACGCTCCGCCTCAAGGCGCTGGTGGCGGGGATCCTCTGCCTGCCCGCCTCGCTGCTGTTCGCAAGCTTCAACTATTATATCTTCTGGATCCTCAATCCGCTGACCGACGACAAGATCGATCCCATGTGGCACGGCATGGGCGAGGTCGAGATGGCCATTCGCTCGGTCAGCGAGCAGGCCTTGAGCTGGTACTTCCTGTTCGCCGCCTGGTCCGCGCTCTACGTCGCCCTGAGCTTCTCGGCCCAGCTCCGCGCCGCGGACCGCCGCGCCGCGGTTCTCGAGCGCGAGGCGCAGGACGCGCAGCTCCGCGCGCTGCGCTACCAGATCAACCCGCACTTCCTGTTCAACACGCTGAACTCGCTCTCGTCGCTGGTCCTTTCCGAGCGCAACGACACCGCCGAGCGGATGATCATGAACCTGTCCAGCTTCTTCCGGACCACGCTTTCGGCCGATCCGACCGCGGACATCGCGCTCGAGGAGGAGATCAGGCTCCAGCGCCTCTATCTCGATATCGAGCAGATCCGCTTTCCCGAACGGCTGAAGGTGGAGGTGGACGTGCCGGCGTCGCTCGCGGCCGCGCGCGTTCCGGTGCTTCTGCTCCAGCCGGTCGTCGAGAATGCGGTGAAATATGGAGTCGCGCGCTCGCGTCGGCCGGTGACGATCCGGATCGTCGCGACCGAGGAGGCGGGCAAGCTCCACATCAAGGTGAAGGACGACGGCGAGGTGCGCGCGGACGAGGCGGAGGACGACGAGCCCGCATCGACCGGAGTCGGCATGCGCAACGTCTGCGATCGGCTGGTCGCACGTTTCGGCATCGACGCGGGCTGCTTCCACGGCCCCGATCCGGAGGGCGGCTACACCGTCCACATCATCTTGCCGATCGTCAGGGGGAATAGCTGAATGGGGCAGCTTCGGATTCTGGTGGTCGACGACGAGCCGCTCGCCGTCGAGCGGCTGCAATTGCTGCTCGCGCGCTGCGCGGATGTCGCGGTCGTCGGCACCGCGAACGACGGAGAGGCTGCCCTGCGCATCGCCGAAGCCGTGCAGCCGGACCTCGTCCTGCTCGATATCGCGATGCCCGGCATGGACGGGATCGACGTCGCCCGCGCGCTCAGCGAATCCAGCGTCTCGCCGGCGGTGATCTTCGCCACCGCCTTCGATAATTTCGCGGTCGCGGCCTTCGACATCGCCGCGATCGACTATCTGATGAAGCCGGTCCAGCTCGATCGGCTGCAGCGTGCGCTGGAGCGGGCCCGGGCGCGGATCGCGGGCGATGCCGAAGCGATCGGCGCGCCCGCCCCGACATCGGCTTTCGTCGAGGAATTCTGGGTGCCTGACCATCACGGCCTGACCCGGATCGCGGCGCGCGACATCGATCGCATCACCGCCGAGCGCGATTATATGCGCCTCCATGTCGGCCCGCGCTCCTGGCTGATCCACCGCACCATCGCCAAGCTCGAGGAGGATCTCGATCCCGCGCTGTTCGTGCGGGTCCACCGCTCGGTGATCCTCCGCCGCGACTCGATCACCGGCCTCTATCGCGATCCCGCCGGCCATTGGGTCGCGCGGCTCGAGGACGGCGGCGAGCAGCGGATCGGGCGATCCTATAGCGACGAGGTCCGCCGGCTTTCCGGCCGCGCCTGATCTTGCGGCTGATCGAGATCAATTTTTGCGGTGAGCGGCCTTGTTTGCGCGGTCTTGGCCGCGCCTAGACGAATCTCTTGCACTCGCCGCGCGTTTCAGGCTTATCAGCCGAGAAATCAGAAGGAGGGAATTATGGCAAAGGGGACTTCAGGCGGAACTGGTGGTGCGCGCGGTGGGCTTGCCCGTCCGGTCACGCCGTCGGCGGACCTGGCCCAGATCACCGGCTCCGACCCGCTGCCGCGCAGCCAGGTCGTCAGCAAGATGTGGGATTACATTCGCAGCAACAACCTGCAGAATCCTGAAAACAAGCGCGAAATCGTTGCGGACGACAAGCTCCGGAAGATCTTCGGCACCGACCGCGTCTCGATGTTCGAGATGAACAAGCACCTCTCGCGCCACCTCAGCTGAGCGCGTCGCCGGGCCAGTCCCGGCAGGAGTGCGATACTCTTCACGGCCCCGTTCCCGCCACGCGCGGGGACGGGGCCGAGTCGTTTCAGGGCCGTTGTCGCCAGCTCAGCCCGATCCAGAGGGTGCGCGGAGTCGCCCGCTCGACGATTCCGGCGCCGGAAATGCCGGCGACGACCCGCTCGTCGGTGAGATTCTCGGCCCGCGCCTCGATCGCGACACGGCGGGAGAGGGGCAGGCGCGCCGAGCCGTCGAGAGTCAGCGCGCGCGGAATGAGCTGGCGGTTGAGATCGTCCTCATATTGGCTTGCCGTCCAGCGGGCCGCGACGCTCGCGGAAGCGCCGTCCTCGCGCGCCCAGGCGAGGCTCGCCGAGAGACTGTGGCGCGGGGTCTGGGCAGGCCTTAGGCCGTCCAGCGCCAGCGCGAGGCCGCTGCCGCGCACCTCGGCATCGGCGAAGCTGTAGCCCGCGCCGACGGTCCAGGGACCGCGCACCAGCCGTGCATCGAGCTCCAGCCCGACGACGTCGATCGAATCGAGGTTGCGGCGCTGCCGGGTCTCGGCACCGTTCGGTGCGGTTGCGATGGTGACGTTGGCGATCGCGTCGTCGAGCCGGCTCGCGAAGATGGTCGCGCCGAGGCGGAGCGCGGGCGCCGGCCGGAGCTCGATGCCGGCCTCGGCGCCGCGCAGCCGCTCCGGCGCGAGCGCCGCATTGGCGTTGGTGACGTCGGCGCCGAGTCGGAACGGGCGGTAGAGCTCGTTGAGCGTCGGCAGCCGCCAGCCGGCATAAGCGGCAGCGCGCAGGGTCACCGCATCCCCAACGCGGTAGGCCGCGCCCGCGCGCCCCGTCGGCTCCCAGCCGGCGCGGTCGGCGAATGCGGTATCGGTCAGGACGGCGCCGGACGCGAAGACATGCTCGCGAAGGAAGCCGTCTGCGATCCACCAGCGGTCGATCCGGGCGCCGCCGGTGAGGGTGAGCGGGCCCTGCTCCAGAGTCGCTTCGGCGAAGGCGCCCACAGTGCGTGTCCGTCCACCCGCGGCGCGCCCGCGCGTGCCCTGGCCGGCGACGAACAGGAAGCGCTCCTGCGTTCGCCCCGAAGTCTCGCGCCAGTCGCCGCCGAGGCGGAGATCGACGGCGCCGAGCCGCGGGCGGTATTCGGCGCGCGCGCCGAGGCCGGTCGCCGGCACCGCATATTGATCGGCCGTTTGGTTGACGGCGGTGCGGGCAGCATTGGCGCTCGCGAAGCTGGTCGAGAAATTGCGGGTCTGGACGTAGGCGAGGGCGCTCCAGCGGCGGCCGACCAGCCGGAGCGAGGCGTCGGCGCCCTCGCTGGTCACGTCGCTGAGCGCAGTCCCGCGCTCGCGGGCGTCGTCGAACCAGAGCGCGGTCGCCTGAAACTCGACATCGCTCGCGACCGGCGCGACGGCGCGGAGCGCGACGCTGCGCTGGCGATAAGGGGCGGGGCGATCGACCGGGCCGCGCTGCTCGGCAACGACGGGGATGAAGCCGTCGCCCTGGGCCCATGACCCGCTCACACTGACGAAGCCGGTGCCGAGGGCCGCGCCGATCCCCGCAAAGGCATCGATGCTGTCCCGGCTGCCATAGGCAAGGCGCGCGTCGATCCCCTGGAGGTCGGACGCGTCGGCGCTTTCCAGCTCGATCGTCCCGGCGAGCGCGCCCGGGCCGTTGGCGCCGCTGCCGCCGCCGCGGACGATTCGGGCCGAGCCGAGCCTGCGCGGATCGTAAGCCGGCCACGGCAGCCAGCCGCCGAACGGGTCGGTCTGCGGAACCCCATCGAGGATCAGGAGGGCGCGGGACGAGGCGTTGCCGCCGAGCGCGCGCAGGGTCGCGCCCTGCGCGGTCGGATTGGCCGAGCGCGCGTCGGAGCGGCGGAAGAGCTGGAAGCCGGGGACGTCGCGGAGCACGTCCTCGAGCCGGTTGCCGGCGCTGTTCGAGAGCCGGTCGCGGCCGATCTCGACCGTCGAGTAAGCCGCGTCGCCCGGAGCGGCGGGGAGGCCGCGTCCGGTGACGACGATGTCGGGCTGCTGGACTGCGGCGAGAAAGAGAAGAGGGGTCACCGCGGGGCGCTTACCTTTTCGGCAAGCGCCCCGCCAGTTGCTTAGCCCCGGCGACCGCCGCCGGCGCGGCGGCCCTGGCCCGAGCGCTGCCGCTCGCCCCAGGGAGTCGCCTTGGCGACCGGCCGGCGACCGCGGCGATGCTGCTGCTGGCGCTGCGGGCGATCGTCAGTCTCGGCAAGCGTCGGCGCGACCGCTGCCCGCTGCTTGCGGATGCGCTCGGCCTCGGCGTTGAAATTGGCCGGAAGCGGCGATACCGCGACCTTCTGACGGGTCAGCTTCTCGATGTCGCGCAGGTACGGACGCTCGTCCTCGGCGCAGAAGGAGACGGCGATGCCCGCTGCACCGGCGCGCGCGGTGCGGCCGATCCGGTGGACATATTGCTCCGGCACGTTGGGGAGGTCGAAGTTGATCACATGGCTGACGCCCGAGACGTCGATTCCGCGCGCGGCGATGTCGGTCGCGATCAGGATCTTGACCTTGCCCGAGCGGAACTCGCCGAGCGCGCGCTCGCGCTGCGGCTGCGACTTGTTGCCGTGGATGGCGTTGGCCGGGATCCCGGAGGCTGCGAGCTGCTTCACGATCCGGTCCGCGCCATGCTTGGTCCGGCTGAAGATCAGCACCCGCTCCATCGATCCGTTCGAGCCGAAGCCGACGCGCAGCATCATCGTGAGAAGCGCGGGCTTCTCCGGCTGCTGGACGAAGGTCACGAACTGCTCGACCCGCTCCGCGGTCGACGAGACCGGGGCGACCGAAACCTGCGCCGGATTGGTCAGGAAGCGGTCGGCCAGGTCGCGGATCGCGGGCGGCATCGTCGCCGAGAAGAACAGGCTCTGGCGCTTGGCCGGGAGCAATTTCACGATCTTCTTGAGGTCGTGGATGAAGCCGAGATCGAGCATCTGGTCGGCCTCGTCGAGGACGAGGATCTCGACATTGCGAAGATCAAGCATGTTCTGCTGGACGAGGTCGAGCATCCGGCCCGGCGTGGCGACAAGGATGTCGACTCCGCGCGCCGCGTCCTGGCGGTTCTTGTTGATCGAGGTGCCGCCGAACACGGTCACCACCGACATGTGGCTGAAGCGGCTGTAGGCGCGGGCGCTCTCGGCGATCTGCGAGGCGAGCTCGCGGGTCGGGGCGAGCACCAGCATCCGGCAGGTGCGCGGCTGCGGCCGCTTGTTCGACGCGGTCAGCCGATCGATCGAGGGCAGCATGAAGGCGGCGGTCTTGCCGGTGCCGGTCTGCGCGATTCCGAGCAGGTCGCGGCCCTGGAGGAGAAGCGGAATCGCCTGCTCCTGGATCGGGGTCGACTGCGTATATTCCTTCAGGACGAGCGCCTGGAGGACGGGCTGCGACAGCCCGAGATTTTCAAAGGACATTATTGGACTCACAATGCGTGCGGCTTCCGCGCAGCCGAACAGGCGCGCGAACGCAGCGGGTTCTGCTGACCCGCGTGAAAAGGGAAAGCCTTGGTAAAGTACGAAGCGGAGCCGGCCCGATGACGGGCGTTCACGCTGCAATGGCGCTTCGCTGAGGGGGCATGTGGGGGATGAACGGTTAAAAGTCAAACAATGCGCCGGCGCTCAGCGGTTGCGGCGCATCCGGAACGTGTAGGAGAGGCCGAGCCCGGCGCTATACTGATCGCGCGAGCCGAAGGCGGCGACGATCGGGGAATCCGCCGCGTCGCCGACCAGGCGATCGTAGCGGACGAAGGCGTGGATGCCCCAGCGGTCGCCGCCGCCGAACTGCTGGCGCGCGCTCGCGACTCCGCTCACCGCATAGATGCCGCTGTTCGGATCGAAGGGCGCGAGGCCGGTCTGCGCCGCGACCGCCGGAGTCACGCCGAAATAGGAATCGTGCCAATTGTCGTCCGCCCAGCGGACACGCGGCCCGATCGAGAAGACCGAGGTCTGGCTCTCGGCGACCAGGTCCGCGCCGAGATCGCCCACCCAGCCGTCATGGCCGCCAAGCCCGCGCCGCCCCTCCGCGCGCAGCCGAAGAGCGTCTCCGAGCCAGGTCTCGACGAAGGCGCCCGCCTCCACGGTGAAGGGAACGTTGCCGACTTCGGCGCCGACGTCACGCTCGCGGCGCTTGCCCTGGAAGGCGATCGAGGGGCCGATGTCGATCGGGCTGCCGCGGCCGAGCAGGCCGATGCCCGCGCCTTCGTCCGGCGCCTCGAAGCCGAGCGGATCGCCCTCGCGCCGGAGGTCGAAGATCGGTGCCGGGCGGAAGCTGTAGGAATCGGCGCCCGGATAGCGCGGGCCGACCTCGCCGCCCGGCCCGACCGTGATGAGGCGGTCGCGCGACTGCGCCGCGGCCGCGGTCGACAGGAGGGCGAGGACGGCGCCGGCGGCAATTCCAAGCGATCTTGTTAGTCTGGCGTTCATGTTGTTTCGGAACGGTCATGACCGCCTTAAGTTGCGCACGGCTCATCGACAAATTCGCAACATGTACGGCGAGCGACTGTTCTCCAGGCGAACGGATTTACCGGAGACTTTCGATGCGTAAGCTGATTCTACTCGCCAGCGCGGCGGCGATGGCGGCCGCGATGCCGGCGCTCGCTAAGGACCATGGCCGCGGCAAGGGCCGTGGCGGCCCCGAATGGTCGCAGGAGCGCGGCAACGGCAACGGCAATGGGCGGGCCGAGCGCCGCCGCGGCGGCGAGGAGCGCGGTCGCAGCGAGCGCCGCTGGCG
>JAEWCW010000027.1 GCA_023390415.1 Pseudomonadota bacterium
GTCGATACGCGCGCGCTCACCCGCCTGATCCGCGAGAAGGGCGCGCCCAACGGCGTGATCGCCCACAATGCGAAGGGCGAGTTCGACGTCGAGGCGCTTCTCCAGATGGCGCGCGACTGGCCCGGCCTGGAAGGCATGGACCTCGCCAAGGACGTCTCGTGCAAGCAGATGTACCGCTGGTCGGGCGGGCGCTGGGCGCCGGGCACCGGCTATGGCGAGCATGAGGAGGATGAGAGCCGGCCGCACGTCGTCGCGATCGACTATGGCTCCAAGCGCAACATCTTCCGCAACCTCGCCGATGCCGGCGCGCGGGTGACGGTGCTCCCCGCCACCGCCAGCTATGACGAAGTCATGGCGCATTCGCCGGACGGCATCTTCCTCTCTAACGGCCCGGGCGATCCCGCGGCGACGGGCGAATATGCGGTGCCGGTGATCCAGAAGCTTCTCGAGACGAACAAGCCGCTCTTCGGAATCTGTCTCGGCCACCAGTTGCTCGGCCTCGCCGTCGGCGCGAGCACGACGAAGATGCACCAGGGCCATCGCGGCGCGAACCATCCGGTGAAGCGCCTGGAGGACGGACGGGTCGAGATCACCAGCATGAACCACGGCTTCGCGGTCGAGCGCGAGACGCTGCCCGCCAACGCCCGCGAGACCCATATCAGCCTGTTCGACGGCTCGAACTGCGGCTTCGAGCTGACCGACCGGCCGGCCTTCAGCGTGCAGTACCATCCGGAAGCGAGCCCCGGCCCACAGGACAGCACCTATCTGTTCGAGAAGTTCGTGGCGGAGCTGAAAAGGTGAGGGCGCAGTTGCTCGCAATCCTGGCCGGTGCGACAGCGCTCGCCGGCTGCGCGACCTCGGCGCAGCGCGAGCGCGAGCTTCGTGCCGAATTCGTGGAGGTGGCGCGCAACTGCGGGCTTTCGCGCCACAGTGTCGAGGTGGACCGCGCCGCGCGCGAGATCCGCATCGCTTTCCTCCACCGCAGCAACATGGCCTTACTCGCCGAAGGGAATGGCAGCCTGGGCTGCGCCCGCCATTGGGCGGAGGAGCGCCGCTACCGCCTAATCACCGGCCTCGACGAGGATTCGAACACCTGATGCCCAAGCGTACCGACATTTCGTCCATCCTGATCATCGGCGCGGGCCCGATCGTGATCGGCCAGGCGGCCGAGTTCGATTATTCGGGGACCCAGGCGGCCAAGACGCTGAAGGCGGAAGGCTATCGCGTCGTCCTGGTCAATTCGAACCCGGCGACGATTATGACCGATCCCGAACTCGCCGACGCCACCTATATCGAGCCGATCACGCCCGAATATGTCGCCAAGATCATCGAGAAGGAGCGGCCGGACGCGGTTCTCCCGACGATGGGTGGGCAGACCGCGCTCAACACCGCGCTGGCGCTCTTCAAGGACGGCACGCTCGACAAATATGGCGTCAAGATGATCGGCGCCGATGCCGAGGCGATCGAGAAGGCCGAGGACCGGCTCAAGTTCCGAGAGGCGATGGAGCGGATCGGCCTCGAAAGCCCGCGCTCGCAGATCGCGCACAGCCTCGATGACGCCATGGCGGCGCTCGACCTCGTCGGCCTGCCCGCGATCATTCGGCCGAGCTTCACGCTCGGCGGCACCGGCGGGGGGATCGCCTATAATCGCGAGGAGTTCGTCGAGATCGTCACCGGCGGGCTCGAGGCGAGCCCGACCACCGAGGTGCTGATCGAGGAATCGGTGCTCGGCTGGAAGGAATATGAGATGGAGGTGGTCCGCGACCGCGCGGACAATGCCATCATCATCTGCTCGATCGAGAATGTCGACCCGATGGGGATCCATACCGGCGACTCGATCACGGTCGCGCCGGCGCTGACCCTGACCGACAAGGAATATCAGGTGATGCGCAATGCGAGCATCGCCGTCCTTCGCGAAATCGGCGTCGAAACAGGCGGTTCGAACGTCCAGTTCGCAGTGAATCCGAAGAACGGCAGGCTCGTCGTCATCGAGATGAACCCGCGCGTCAGCCGCTCCTCGGCGCTCGCCTCCAAGGCGACCGGCTTCCCGATCGCCAAGGTCGCGGCCAAGCTCGCGGTCGGCTACACGCTCGACGAGATCCAGAACGACATCACCGGGGTCACCCCGGCCTCGTTCGAGCCGACCATCGACTATGTGGTCACCAAGATCCCCCGCTTCGCCTTCGAGAAGTTCAAGGGATCCGAAGCCTCGCTCTCGACCGCGATGAAGTCGGTCGGCGAGGTGATGGCGATCGGCCGCAACTTTCACGAGAGCCTCCAGAAGGCGCTGCGCGGGCTCGAGACCGGGCTGATCGGCCTCGACGGGGTGAAGGCGCTCTACGGCGCGTCGCGCGAGGAGATCGAGGAGGCGCTCGCCCGCCCGGCGCCGGACCGTCTGCTCGTCGCCGCTCAAGCGATGCGCGAGGGGCTGAGCGTCGACGAGATCCACGCCATCACCAAATATGATCCCTGGTTCCTCGAGCGGATCCGCGAGATCGTCGAGGCCGAGGAAGCGGTCTGCCGCGACGGGCTGCCGAACGACGCTGTCGGGCTCCGGCGCCTCAAGGCGATGGGCTTTTCCGACCGCCGCCTCGCCGAGCTCGCGATCCGCGCAGCGAACCTGCCCGGCGGCGCGCCCAAGGTGATGGCACGCGGCCACGGCCTCCTCCACGACGCGGTCAAGGCGATGGTCGGCGCGACCACCGAGGAGGAGGTGAGGGCGCTCCGCCACAAGCTCGGCGTCCGGCCGGTGTTCAAGCGCATCGACACGGTCGCGGCCGAGTTCGAGGCGAAGACGCCCTACATGTATTCGACCTACGAGGCGCCGAGCTTCGGCGAGCCCGAGGACGAGAGCGCGCCGAGCGACCGCCGCAAGGTGGTCATCCTCGGCGGCGGTCCGAACCGGATCGGGCAGGGGATCGAGTTCGACTATTGCTGCTGCCACGCCGCCTATGCGCTCGATGAGGCCGGCTTCGAGACCATCATGGTCAATTGCAACCCCGAGACGGTTTCGACCGACTATGACACGTCGGACCGGCTCTATTTCGAGCCGCTGACTGCCGAGGACGTGCTCGAGATCCTCCATGTCGAGCAGTCGAACGGGACGCTCGAGGGCGTGATCGTCCAGTTCGGCGGCCAGACTCCGCTGAAGCTCGCCGCCTCGCTTGCCAAGGCCGGGATTCCGATCCTCGGCACCTCGCCCGACGCGATCGACCTCGCCGAGGACCGCGAGCGCTTCGCGGCCCTGGTCAGCAAGCTCGGCCTTCGCCAGCCCGCCAACGGCATCGCGCGCAGCCGGGACGAGGCCATCGCCGTGGCCGAGCGGATCGGCTATCCGGTTCTGACCCGGCCGTCCTACGTGCTTGGCGGGCGGGCGATGGAGATCGTCGACGGCCCCGCCCAGCTCGACGATTATATCGCGACCGCCGTCCAGGTCTCCGGCGACAGCCCGGTGCTGATCGACCGCTATCTTCGCGACGCGATCGAGGTGGACGTCGACGCCATTTCGGACGGCAAGGACGTCGTTATCGCCGGCGTGATGCAGCATATCGAGGAGGCGGGCGTCCATTCGGGCGACAGCGCCTGCTCGCTTCCGCCCTACAGCCTCGAGCCTGCAATCGTCGCCGAGATCGAGCGCCAGGCCCGCGAGCTCGCACTCGCGCTCGGCGTCGTCGGGCTGATGAACGTCCAGTTCGCGGTCAAGGACGGGCTCGTCTATTTGATCGAGGTCAACCCGCGCGCCAGCCGTACCGTGCCGTTCGTCGCTAAGACGATCGGCGCCCCGATCGCGAAGATCGCCGCTCGGGTGATGGCCGGTGAGAAGCTCATCAACTTCCTGCCGATCCGGCGCGACGTCGCGCATATCGCGGTCAAGGAGGCGGTCTTCCCGTTCGCGCGCTTCCCCGGCGTTGACCCAGTGCTCTCGCCGGAGATGAAGTCGACCGGCGAAGTCATGGGGATCGCTGACGATTTCGATATCGCTTTCCTGAAGTCCCAGCAGGGGAGCGGGGTCGAGCTGCCCGATGGGGGAACCCTGTTCGTGTCGGTCAAAGACAGCGACAAGCCGGCGATCGTGCCGGCCGTCCGGGCGCTGAAGGAGCTGGGCTTCGACGTTATCGCGACCGGCGGAACCGCGGCCTATCTGGAAGGCGAGGGGATCGCGGTCGGCTACGTCAACAAGGTGGCGCAGGGCCGCCCGCATATTGTCGATCGGATCAAGGACGGCGGCGTCGCGATGATCTTCAACACCACCGAAGGGTGGCAGAGCCACCGCGACAGCCAGTCGATCAGATTCTCCGCCCTGATGTCGCGCGTGCCCTATTTCACCACCGCCGCGGCCAGTATTGCCGTCGTGCGTGCGATCGGCGCTGCGCGGGAGCGCAACCTTGAAGTCCGCTCCCTGCAGGACTATTATTCCGTTTCACGCGCGTAACCCCCCTCGAACAACCTGTTTCGTGTCGGACTGTCTTCCCGGAAGGGCGGTCGAGAGGGTAATT
>JAEWCW010000089.1 GCA_023390415.1 Pseudomonadota bacterium
CTGATCGCCTTCACGATGTCGGTGGACTTGTCCATCACGATCACGGCGGCGGTGCCGAGACCGGAGCCGACCGCGCGCAGACCGTCGAAGTCCATCGGCGCGTCGATGATCTGCGCCGCCGGCACCAACGGCACGGACGAGCCGCCCGGGATGACGGCGAGCAGATTGTCCCAGCCGCCGCGGATTCCGCCGGCATGGCGGTCGATCAGCTCGCGGAAGGGCACAGACATGGCGTCCTCGACGACGCACGGCTTGTTCACGTGTCCGGAGATCTGGAAGAGCTTGGTGCCCTCGTTCTTCTCGCGCCCGAACGACTTGAACCAGGCGGCCCCGCGGCGAAGGATGGTCGGCACGACCGCGATCGACTCGACGTTGTTCACCGTGGTCGGGCAGCCGTAGAGGCCCGCGCCCGCCGGGAAAGGCGGCTTCAGCCGCGGCTTGCCCTGCTTGCCCTCGAGGCTCTCGAGGAGCGCGGTCTCCTCGCCGCAGATATAGGCGCCGGCGCCGCGGTGGACGAACAGGTCGAAATCGTAGCCGGACTTGGCCGCGTTCTTGCCGAGCAGGCCGGCGTCATAGGCCTCCTGGACGGCTGCGAAGAGGGTCTCCGCCTCGCGGATGAACTCGCCGCGGATGTAGATGTAGCAGGCGCGCGCGCGCATCGCGAAGCCGGCAAGCAGCGCGCCCTCGATCAGCTTATGCGGATCGTGGCGGATGATCTCGCGGTCCTTGCAGGAACCGGGCTCGGACTCGTCGGCGTTGATCACCAGGAAATTGGGCCGGCCGGGGGTCGGCTCCTTGGGCATGAAGCTCCACTTCATGCCGGTCGGGAAGCCCGCGCCGCCGCGGCCGCGGAGACCGGATTCCTTGACGATGTCGATGATCGCGTCCTGGCCGAGCGCCATCAGCGCCTTGGTGTCGTCCCAGTCGCCGCGCCCCTGCGCCGCCTTCAGACCCCACGGCTGATAGCCGTAGACGTTGGTGAAGATGCGGTCCTTATCGTCAAGCATTGGCGGCGCCGTCCCTGCAATATTGGCTGAAGGCGCGGTCCATCTCGCCCGGCGCCATGTCCGGTTCCAGCCAGACCTGAAGGTCGCTGACGGCGACGTAGCGCTGGTTCCCTGCGCCCGCGCGGCTGTAGCGGCCGCAGACGATGGCGACGCCCTGGTGGCTGTAGATGCGCGCTTCGCCGAACTGGATCTCGCCCGCCCCGCTATTCTGGCGGACGAGGCGCTGCGCGGTCGCGATCGGGGCCGGCAGCGCCGGCTCCGCAGCGGCCTTCGCCTCATTGGCGGGCGCAGCCGCCTCCTGGCAGCCGGCCATCAAAATGGCGGCGCCGGCCAGCGCGGTGCGGCTGTTGAAGACGGGAGAGGCGTCAGCCACGCCGGCGTCCCCCGTCGATCATGCCGCGCAGCACGAAATAGGCGCCGGCGGCGAGCGCGATGACGATGAGGATTCCGACCAGCTTCAGCGCAGCGCCGAGCAGCTTCAGCACAAGCCAGATTCCGACCACGAGGACGAGGATCGACAGGACTAGGGATGCGAGATTCCTCATTGGCTCTCTCCTTCGTTCCAGCGGCCGCGATAATCGTGATTGGCCGAGACCATCTCCACGAGCGTGGTCGGGCCGCCCTCGGGGGCGCTGGTCTGGCGCTCGATCTGGGGCCCCGGCTTCGGGCTCTCGCCGCGGGCCAGCGCCTCGATGAGCGCGCTCGTCGTCTCGAAAGTCAGGTCCTCGAAATTGTCGTCGTTAATCTGGACCATCGGCGCGTTGGCGCAGGCGCCGAGGCACTCGACCTCGGAGAGGGTGAAGAGGCCGTCGGCCGTGGTCTCGCCCTTCTTCATGCCCTTGGCCTTGCATGCGGCGATGACGTCCTCGGCGCCGCGCAGCATGCACGGAGTCGTCCCGCACACCTGGACGTGGAAGCGGCCGACCGGGCGCAGGTTGAACATCGTGTAGAAGGTCGCGACCTCGTAGGCGCGCATATAGGCCATGCCGAGATAGGCGGCGACATATTCGATCACCGGGATCGGCAGCCAGCCCTGGGTCTGCGTCGCGGCGCCGACCTGGCGCTGGGCGAGATCGAGCAAAGGAATGATCGCGCTCTGCTGGCGGCGGGGCGGATAGCGGCCGATCACCACCTTCGCCTTGGCCTCATTCTCTGCGGTCCAGGCGAATTCGCCCCAGCGGGCACGCTGCGCCGCGAGGTCTGGGCCAGTATTGGGCTGAACGTCAGCCATCAGCGGTCGATCTCCCCGAAGACGACGTCGAGCGAGCCGAGAATGGCGGTGACGTCGGCGAGCATGTGGCCCTTGGTCATGAAGTCCATGGCCTGGAGGTGCGAGAAGCCGGTCGGGCGGATCTTGACCCGGTAGGGCTTGTTGGTTCCGTCCGCGACCAGATAGATCCCGAACTCGCCCTTCGGGCTCTCGGTCGCGACATAGACCTCGCCGGCGGGCACGTGGAAACCCTCGGTGTAGAGCTTGAAGTGGTGGATGAGCGCTTCCATCGACTGCTTCATCTCGCCGCGCTTGGGCGGGACGACCTTGCGGTCGAGCGAGGCGATCGGCCCCTCGCGCATGTCGTTGAGGCACTGGCGCATGATGCGCGCCGACTGGCGGACCTCCTCGACCCGGACCATCATCCGGTCGTAGCAATCGCCTTTGGTCCCGACCGGCACCTCGAACTCGACACGATCATAGGCGTCGTAGGGCTGCGCCTTGCGGATGTCCCAGGGGATGCCGGCGGCGCGGATCATCGGGCCGGAGAAGCCCCATGCCAGCGCATCCTCCTTGGAGACGACGGAAATGTCGACGTTGCGCTGCTTGAAGATGCGGTTGTCGGCGACGAGGCTGATCGAATCCTCGAACAGCTCCGGAAGGCGCTTGTCGAGCCAGACCGAGATATCCTCGAGCAGCTTCGGGGTCGCGTCCTGATGGACGCCGCCGGGACGGAAATAATTGGCGTGCATGCGCGCGCCCGACACCCGCTCGTAGAAGTTCATGATGTCTTCGCGGAGCTCGAACAGCCACAGATTCGGGGTCATCGCGCCGACGTCCATGACGTGAGAGCCGATGTTCAGCAGGTGGTTCTTGATCCGGGTCAGCTCCGCGAAGAACACCCGGAGATACTGGGCGCGGATCGGAACCTCGACGCCGAGCAGCTTCTCGATGGCGAGCACATAGCTATGCTCCATCGCCATCGGCGAGACGTAATCGAGCCGGTCCATATAGGGGACCGATTGGAGATAGGTCTTGTACTCGCAGAGCTTTTCGGTGCCGCGATGAAGCAGGCCGACATGGGGATCGACGCGATCGACGATCTCGCCGTCCAGCTCCAGCACGAGCCGGAGCACGCCGTGCGCGGCCGGGTGCTGCGGGCCGAAATTGATCGTGTAATTGGCGATGTCGGACTGGGTCCCGCCGCTGCGCTCGACCTCCTGGCCGGTGCCGACGGTGCGGACGTCGGTGCTCACTTCTTGATCTCCTCGGCCTTGAGCGGCGTCGGCGCGCCAGGCGCCTCGGGCACGGCCTTTTCGTCGCCCGGCAGCACGTAGGCGGCGCCTTCCCACGGCGAGAGGAAATCGAAGGCGCGGAAGTCCTGGGCGAGCTTCACCGGCTCGTAGACGACGCGCTTCTGCTCCTCGGAATAGCGCATCTCGACATAGCCGGAGAGCGGGAAGTCCTTGCGGAAGGGATGGCCGCGGAAGCCGTAATCGGTGAGGATCCGGCGAAGGTCGCTATTGCCGGTGAACAGCACGCCGTAGAGATCGAACACTTCGCGCTCGAGCCAGCCGGCGACCGGCCAGATTCCGGTGACGGAGGGGACCGGCTTGTCCTCGTCGGTCGTCACGCGGACCCGGATGCGGTGGTTCGCGGTGACCGAGAGCAGGTGGTAGACCACGTCGAACCGCTCGACGCGGCCCGGATAGTCGACGCCCGCAATCTCCATCAGCTGCTGATATTCGAAGCGGTCGCGAAGGATCGTGCAGACCTCGACGATCGACTCGCGGCGAACGGTCAGCGAGACCTCGCCAACGGCGTCCTTCGCCTCGATCAGCGCGCCGCCGATCGCAGCGCTGACCTCTTCGATGATCCCCGGACGTGCGGGAATGCGCGGTGCAGTGCCCGTCATGCCGCCTCCTCAGCGCTCGATCGTGCCGATGCGGCGGATCTTCCGCTGCAGCTGCATGACGCCATAGAGCAGGGCCTCCGCGGTCGGCGGGCAGCCGGGGACGTAGATGTCCACCGGGACGATCCGGTCGCAGCCGCGGACGACCGAATAGCTGTAATGATAATAGCCGCCGCCATTGGCGCAGCTGCCCATCGAGATGACGTAGCGCGGCTCCGACATCTGATCGTAGACCCGGCGCAGCGCCGGCGCCATCTTGTTGCAGAGCGTGCCCGCGACGATCATCACGTCCGACTGGCGCGGGCTGGCGCGCGGCGCGACCCCAAATCTTTCAAGGTCGTAGCGCGGCATGTTCACGTGGATCATCTCAACCGCGCAGCAGGCGAGGCCGAAGGTCATCCACCAGAGCGAGCCGGTGCGCGCCCACTGGAACAAATCCTCGGTCGAGGTGACGAGGAAGCCCTTGTCGGACACCTCGGCCTGCAGGTCGGCGAAATATTTCGGATCCGGCTGCTGGAGATCGGCGGGACGCAGATTCTCGTGGCGCGGATCGAGGATCACTCCCATTCGAGAGCTCCCTTCTTCCAGGCATAAGCGAAGCCGAGCGCGAGCTCGGCGAGGAACACCATCATCGCCGCCCAGCCGACGATCCCCGCGGTCCCGAGCGAGACCGCCCAGGGGAAGAGGAAGGCGGCTTCGAGGTCGAAGATGATGAAGAGGATGGCGACGAGGTAGAAGCGGACGTCGAACTGCGAGCGGCTGTCCTCGAAGGCGGGGAAGCCGCATTCATATTCGGCGAGCTTGTCCGGATAGGGGTTCGAGGCGCCGGTCAGCTTGGCGACCAGCATCGGCAGGAACACGAAGCTGACCGACAGGCCGAGAGCGACGGCCAGGAACAGCAGGATCGGCAGATAATCGGCGGCGACGGACGCCATCGGGAGACTCCGGATCGAAGGTTGCGGGTCCTCTAGGACCGGTGCCGCGCAGAGGCAAGGGCGGGAGAGGCGCGAACCGGCGGGAAAATCCTGCTTTTCCGTCTATCGCACGGCGCGACCGACCAGCCTGTGCAGCTTGGAGTGGATCTCGCCGTTGGCGGCGAGCACCTGGCCGGTCGCAAGCGCGCTGTCGGCACCGCGGAAATCGGTGACGAACCCGCCCGCCTCGCGCACCAGCAGGATTCCGGCCGCGATGTCCCAGGGCTGGAGATCCTCCTCCCAGAAGCCGTCGTAGCGGCCCGCGGCGACCCAGGCGAGGTCGAGCGCGGCCGAGCCGAAGCGCCGGATCCCGGCCACTTCGGGCGAGACGGCATCCAGGATCTTCTGGAAGCGCGGCAGCTGGCCGTGGCCCCGATAGGGCACGCCGGTCGCGATCAGCGCCTCGTCGAGGTGGCGGCGCGAGGAGACGCGAAGACGCCGCTCGTTGAGCCACGCGCCCCTGCCCTTCTCGGCCCAGAAGCTCTCGTCGGTGAGCGGCTGGTAGATCAGCCCCTGGGTGACCTCGCCCCAGCCGTTGCCGCCGGGCTTGGGCTCCTGGACGGCGATGACGATCGCGAAATGAGGGATTCCGTGGAGGAAGTTCGAGGTTCCGTCGATCGGATCGAGGATCCAGCGCGGCTTGTTCGGCGCACCCTCGATGGTTCCGCCTTCCTCCATCAGCAGGCCCCAGTCGGGGCGTGCGTGGCGGAGCTCCTCCATCACCGTCTGCTCGGCCTGCTTGTCGGCCATCGAGACGAAATCGGCGGGGCCCTTGCGGCTCACCTG
Source organism: Pseudomonadota bacterium (assembly GCA_023390415.1). Lineage (GTDB taxonomy): Bacteria > Pseudomonadota > Alphaproteobacteria > Sphingomonadales > Sphingomonadaceae > Allosphingosinicella. The sequence continues at coordinate 5,890 of JAEWCW010000089.1, forward strand.
GAGCTGCTCGACCTCGCCATAATCGCGGCGAAGGCGCGCGGCCGCCTTGCGCGCGGCGCGCTGCATGACAGTGACGAGGCCGGAATGCGAAACCATGTCTTACTCCCCCCACCCGCATGCGGGAGGGGCCGGGGGTGGGCTTGCCGAGAGGCAGGCTCTCCCCACCCCTCAATCCCCTCCCGCGAGCGGGAGGGGAGGTCAGTCAGTCCGCGCGGCGGACGTAGGTCTGTTCGTAAACGTCGACGACGATCCGGGTTCCGCTGGCGATGTGCGGCGGCACCATCACCCGGACTCCGTTGTCCAGGATCGCCGGCTTGTAGCTGGACGAGGCGGTCTGCCCCTTCACCACCGCGTCGGCCTCGACGATCGTCGCCTCGATCTGGGTCGGCATCTGAACCGAGATCGGGCGCTCGTTGTAGAGCTCCATCACCACGTCCATGCCGTCCTGCAGGAAGGCCGCGGGCTCGCCGATCAGGTCCTTGGGAAGCTGGACCTGCTCGTAATTTTCCTTGTCCATGAAGACGAGGTCGTCGCCTTCGGCGTAGAGGAACTGGAAGTCCTTGGTGTCGAGGCGGATCCGCTCGACCGTCTCGGCCGAGCGGAAGCGGACGTTGTTCTTGCGGCCGTCGATGAGGTTCTTCATCTCGACCTGCATGTAGGCGCCGCCCTTGCCGGGCTGGGTGTGCTGGATCTTCACCGCACGCCAGATGCCGCCTTCATATTCGATGATGTTGCCGGGACGAATGTCCACGCCGCTGATCTTCATGACCCTGCCTGTTTTCTGGAAAGCTGTGGCGCGCCTTTAGCGAGCGCAGCGGCTCATGCCAAGAAGTCGATCTTGCTGCCCGCTTTGCCGACAATCCGCGCGCCGCGAGGCGATTACCCGGATTCGGCGCAACTTGGGCTGGCGCGGCGCGGCAAAGGCGCTAATCATCTGTGCGGGTTCGTGAAAACGGGGTCGGGTGGGAATGAAGAAGCTGCGTCCGTTCGTGTCTGCGCTGGCGATGGCTGCGCTGCTTTCGGCCTGCGGGCCGGACGGCGGATCGGGGCCCTCCCCGGCCCCGCCGACGGGCGGAGTCCCAGCGCCGCCGCCCCCGCCGCCGAGCGCCGGCTGCTCGCTGCGCGACCGCCAGAACTGGGTCGCGGCCCAGATGAACGAATGGTACCTGTTCCCCGAGACCCTGCCCGCCAATCGGACGCCCACGCAGGCGACCGTGGAGGACTATCTCGATTACCTCACCGCCACCGCGCGGGCGCAGGGGCGCGACCGCTACTTCACCTACCTGACCTCGATCGCCGAGGAGAATGCCTTCTACTCCTCCGGCTCCAGCGCCGGCTTCGGTATCCGCCTGGCGATCGACGTCGCCACCCGCCGCGTGATGATCGCCGAGGCCTATGAGGGCGCCCCCGCCCTCGACGCCGGAATCGACCGCGGCACCGAGATCCTCGCGATCGGCACCAGCACGTCCAACCTACGCAGCGTCAGCGACATCATTGCCAGCGAGGGCAGCGCCGGAGTCTCCAATGCCCTGGGTCCGTCCGATCCGGGCGTGACACGCGTGCTCAGGATCAGCAACGCCTCGGGCACCCGGGAGGTCACCGTCTCCAAGCGCGACTATGAGATCACGCCGGTCTCGTCCCGCTACGGCGTGCGCATCTTCGACGATGGCGGCCGGCGAGTCGGCTACGTCAACCTTCGCACCTTCATCTCGACCGCCGATCCGGCGCTGCGCAGCGCCTTTGCGCAGTTCCGCGCACAGGGGATCACCGACTACATCATCGATTTCCGCTACAATGGCGGCGGTCTCATCTCGATCGCCAACCTGATGGGCGACCTGCTGGGCGGCAACCGCCAGGCGCCGACGGTCTACAGCTACACCACCTTCCGCCCCGAAAAATCGGTCGAGAACGACACCCGCTTCTTCATGCCGCAGCCGCAATCGGTGAACGCCACGCGAGTCGCCTTCATCGGCACGCGCAGCAGCGCTTCCGCGAGCGAGCTCGTGATCAACGCCTTCACGCCCTATCTCGGCAACAACATGGCGCTGGTCGGCACCGACACCTACGGCAAGCCGGTCGGCCAGATCGCGATCGACCGGGCCTCGTGCGACGATCGCCTGCGGGTCGTGGCCTTCGCGACCCAGAACGCCTCCCGGCAGGGCGAGTATTTTTCCGGCCTCGCCCGTTACGTTCCGCAGACCTGCCAGGCACCCGACGACATGACCCGGCCGCTCGGCGACCCGCTCGAGGGCTCGACCCGCCAGGCGCTCGATTTCCTCGCCGGACGGAGCTGCACGGCGATCGGCACGGCGACCGCCGCAAGCGAGCGGATCGCGGCGCCGAGCCGGCGCGAGCTGCTCAGCCCCGATCGGCCGAGCACCGTCCAGCGCGAGGCCCCTGGCTCCTTCTAGCGGCGCGCGGCCTGCTGAGGATTGCGCCGGCCGATTTGCGTTGCCGGCGAAAGGCGCTAATCATCTGTGCGAGTTCGGGAAAACAGCCTTGGGGGGAGGTTGCCGATGAAGCTGCGTCCGATCGTATCCGCGCTGGCCATGGCCGCGCTGCTTTCCGCCTGCGGCCCCGACGGCGGAACGGGTCCGACCCCTGGGCCCCCGATCGGCGCTCCGGCTCCCCCGCCGCCGCCGCCGCCGCCGCCGAGCAGCACGTGCTCCCTCCTGGACCGCCAGAACTGGGCGGCAGGCGTCCTCAACGAATGGTATCTGTTCCCGGAAACGCTTCCGGCCAACCTCACGCCGACGCAGAGCAGTGTCGAAGACTATGTCGATTATCTGACCGCGACTGCGCGGGCGCAGGGGCGCGACCGCTTCTTCACGTACCGGACATCGCTCGCCGCGGACACTGCGTTCAACAATTCCGGCTCCACGGCGGGCTTCGGCTTCCGGCTTGCGGTCGACAGCGTGCAGGGCCGGCTCTTCGTACCGGAATCCTACGAGAACACGCCGGCGCTCGACGCGGGCATCGACCGCGGCGTCGAGATCCTCGCAATCGGCACCACCGCCTCCGACCTCCAGACCGTCGAATCGATCCTGAATAGCCAGGGCTCTGCCGGGATCATCGATGCCCTCGGGCCGAACGAGCCGGGGGTCACCCGCGTCCTGCGCGTTCGCGACGCCAGCGGCACCCGCGATGTCACCCTGGTCAAGCGAAGTTTCGACGTGCTGCCGGTTTCGCCGCGCTACGGCGCGAGGATCTTCGAGGATAACGGCCAACGGATCGGCTATTTGAACCTGCGCACCTTCATCAGCACCGCCGACCAGGCGATGCGCGACGCCTTCGCTCAGTTCAGGCAACAGGGCGTCACGCAGGTGATCATCGACTTCCGCTACAATGGCGGCGGGCTGATTGCGACTGCTGCCGTGCTGAGCAATCTGCTGGGCGGCGGTCGTTCCCCCACCCAGGTCCAGTCGCGCCTCGAATTCCGGCCCTCCAAGGCTTCGCTCGATCTGACCCGCCTGTTCCAACCGCTGCCGGAGTCGATCGCGCCGATGAGGATCGCCTTCATCGGCCGGAGCGGGACGGCGTCCGCGAGCGAGTTCGTCATCAACATCTTCGTGCCCTATTTCGGCAACAACATGGCGTTGATCGGAACCAACACCTTCGGAAAACCGGTTGGGCAGTCGTTCATCGATCGCCCCCAATGCGACGATCGGATCCGGGTCACGGCGTTCCGGATGGTCAACGCCGCGGCTCAAAGCGACTATTTTGGAGGGCTGGGACCAGTGGTGCCGGTCACCTGCCAAGCGGGCGACGAGCTGACGCGGGGCCTCGGCGATCCGCAGGAGGCCTCGGTTCGCCAGGCGCTCGATTATCTCGCCGGCCGAAGCTGCACCCCGTTCGGGTCTGGAGCCACCACCCAATCGGTCGGGTCCCAGCGCACACTCCTGACGCCGGAGCGGCCGACCCCGGCGCAACGCGAGGCGCCGGGCACCTTCTAGGGCCGCGCGCTTGCCTGGCGCTGGGCGGCTTGGGCACCGGCGAGCAGGGGATAGGGATTGACCGGGGTCCCTTCGTACCAGGGATCGTCGGGCGAAGCGCGGTGGACGGCGAAATGGAGGTGCGGGCCGGCCGGGTTGGCATTGCCGGTCGAGCCCACCGTGCCGAGCCGGTCGCCGCGCGCCACGCGCTGGCCCTCGTTTAGGCCGGGCGCATATTCCTGCAGGTGCGCGTAGTAATAGATCCACTGGCGATCCGGCGAGCGCACGTAGACGGTGATCCCGCCGCCCCCGCGGCTGAAATAGAGCTTCTCCACCGTCCCTTCCGTCGCCGAGACGACGGGGGTTCCCGCCGGCGCCATGATGTCGATCGCGTCGTGCACCCGCGCGCCGCCGGCCCGCGCCTGCGTGTATGTGTCGACAAGGCGCTCGGCCGTCACACCGCTGACGGGGATTGCGAGGCCCGAGGGCGCGAGGACGAGCTGCGGGCGGTCGTCGGGCTCGGTCGTCTCGGTGACGACGTTGCCCCCAGCGGCGGGCGCTTCGTCGATCGGCCCCTGGCTCAACGCGTACATCCACACGATGCTGGTCAGGGCCGCGCTGACGAGGGCGGTGACGGACATGAGAAGCAGGATCGCGCGTCGGCTCATGGCGGTCAAACGCAACTTATTTCCGACCCGTTCCGTTTCGAGTGGCGATGGCACGCATCGGAGAGATCAGGATCGGCTGCTCGGGCTGGCAATATCGGCACTGGCGCGAGCTTTTCTATCCGAAGGGACTGGCCCAGAAGAAATGGTTCGGCTTCTACGCCGAAACCTTCGCGACGGTGGAGCTCAACACCAGCTTCTACCACCTCCCCAAGCCCGAGACGTTCGACAAATGGCGGGACCAGGCGCCGCCGGGCTTCCGCTATGCCGTTAAGGCGCCGCGCTTCATCACCCATATGAAGAAGCTGAAAGAATGCTCTGAACCGGTTGGTGAATTCCTGTCGAGAGCGAGACGGCTGGGCGAGGCTTTGGGGCCCCTCCTCTACCAGCTGCCGCCACGCTGGGGGCTGGACCGTGCGCGGATCGAGGACTTCGTTGCCCTCCTCCCCCGCGACCTCGTCCACGTCTTCGAATTCCGCGAGAAGAGCTGGCTCGCGCCGGAAGTGCTCGAGCTGCTCGACCAACGCGGCATGTCCTTCTGCGCCCACGACATGATCGGCGGCGCGACCGAGCGCTGGGCGGCGGGCCCCATCGCCTATGTCCGGTTCCACGGCGCGGGCGGCAAATATCACGGCCGCTATGGCGACGAGACGCTCGCCGGGTGGACCGACTGGATCGTGGACCAGGCTCGCGGCGGCCGCGACGTCTGGTGCTATTTCAACAACGACATCGGCGGCGACGCAATCGAGGACGCCCTGACCCTCCGCGCGATGGTCAGCCAGGCGATGCGCTAGCGCTTCAGGATTTCCTGGAACTCGGCGACCGCCGCCGCCGGGCCTTTCTCGTGAGCCCAGACGGCGTTGCAGACGGCGAGGAAGTCGGCGCCGGCCTCGACGAGCTCGCGCCCGTTGGCCGGTGTGATCCCGCCGATCGCGACGCAGGGTATCTCGAACAGTCGCGACCACCAGGAGAGGATGGACGGGTCCGGCCGGTGGCTGGTCTCCTTGGTCGCGGTCGGGAAGAAGGCGCCGAACGCGACATAGTCGGCTCCCGCCTCGCCGGCCTCCATGGCGAGGTGGCGGCTGTCGTGGCAGGTGATGCCGATCTGCCCGGAAGGGCCGAGCAGGCGCCGCGCCGCCTGCGGATCGCCGTCTTCCTGGCCAAGATGGACGCCGTCGGCGCCGATGCGCTTGGCAAGGCCGACATCGTCGTTGACGATGAACGCAACCTCATGGGTCTCGCAGATACGCTGGAGCGGCTCGGCAAGGCGCGCGGCCTCATGCTGGTCGACACCCTTCACCCGGAACTGGAAGGCTGCGACGGGGCCGCCCGACAGCGCCGCCTCGAGCTGCGCCGGGAAATCGCCGCCCACCTCCTGCGGGGAGATGAGGTAGAGCTGGCAGGGCGGCCGCTCGGTTGGCTCGAACAATTCGGCGAAGTCGGAGGAGAGCTCGATCTCGGTCATGCCTCCGCATCGGACGCAAGGCGGCGCGCGGTCAAGCACAGAAAGCGATCGGGCTTGCGGCCGGTGCCCCAGGCTGCGCGGATGCCGCCGAAGCCGGCCGCCGCCAGAAGCGCCCGCACCTCAGCCTCGCCGAATGCGCGGAAGCCGAACTTGGCGCCGGGCCATTTGGCCAGCTCCTCGGGCGGCTCGAAGGCGATTGCGAGCATTCCGCCAGGGCGGACGACCCGCGCGAGCTCGGCCATCCCCGCCACAGGATCGGGCCAGAAATAGAGGTTGTTGACGCTCGCCGCCTTGTCGACCGAGGCGTCTCCAAGGGGCAGCGCCTCGACCGATGCCAATTCGACCCGCGCATGATCGGCGAACCGGCGCTGTGCCCGCGCGACCATGGCCTCCGAGACGTCAACCCCGATCGGCCTTGCGCCGGCCTCAAGCAACATTGCGATCAGCCCGCCGCCGCCGAAGCCGATCTCCAGAACCGTCTCGCCGGGTTGCGGACCGAGCTCGGCCAGGACGAGCGCGTTCATTCGCCGCGCGATCCGATCGAGCCAGGGTCCGATCAGCAGCCGCCCGGCCGCGCCGTGCGGCCGGGCGAACTGGCCTGCGAGCCAGCGCCGGATCACCGGCGGAGCGGCATCAGGCGGCGACCTTCTCCGTGGACGCCGTGTAGATTTCGTCGATGGCCTGTTGGAGCGTGCGATCGAACTCCTCGTCGCTCATCCCGTGGCGGAGATCGGAGAGCAGGGCGCGCGAGAAGCTGGCGATCATGCCCTTGTTCTTGGCAAGCTCCTGGCACGCCTCGCTGCGCGAGAATCCGCCGGACAGGGCGACGACTCGAAGCACCCGCGGATGGGCGACGACCTCGTCATAAAGGCCGGCTTCGGCGGGGATCGACAGCTTCAGCATCACCTGGCGCCCCTCGTCGACGCCGTCGAGCGCCTTCAGAAGCTCGTCCTTCAGGATGCGGTCGGCCTCGGCGCGCTCGGCGGTTCTGATGTTGACCTCGGGCTCGATGATCGGGACGAGGCCGGCGGCAAGCACCTCGTCTGCCACCTCGAACTGCTGCTTGACGATCGCCGCGATGCCCTCGCGATCGGCGAGGTTGATCACCGAACGCTCCTTGGTGCCGAACACGCCAAGGCCCTTCGCGCGGGCGAGGAGCGACGCCAGCTCCGGCATCGGCTTCATCAGCTGGACGCCGTTGGATTCCTCCTCGAGGCCCTTGTCGATCTTGATGAAGGGAACGACGCCGCGCTCTTGCAGGACCTGCGGCACCGGCTTGCCGTCAATGTCGCCGTCCATCGTCCGCTCGAACAGGATCGCGCCGATCACCTTGTCGCCGCTGAACGCCGGCGAGGTGATGATCCGGCTGCGCATGTCGTGGATCAGGCCGAACATCTCCTCGTCGGAGGACCAGGCGCCGTCCTCGATGCCGTAACCCTTCAGCGCCTTGGGCGTCGAGCCGCCGCTCTGGTCGAGCGCGGCGATGAAGCCCCGGCCCTCAGCGATCTTGGCGGTCATCTCCTGGTTGTTCATGTCCTGTCCTCAGTCCTCGGTCATTAGGGCTTTGACGCCCGGAAGCTCCTTGCCTTCCATCCATTCGAGGAAGGCGCCGCCGGCGGTCGAGACGAAGGTGAAGTCGTCCGCGACGCCGGCATGGTTCAATGCAGCCACGGTGTCGCCGCCGCCGGCGACCGAGACGAGCGAGCCGCTCTTGGTCAGCGCCGCGGCGGTTCGGGCGAGCGCGACGGTCGCCTCGTCGAAAGGCGGAGTCTCGAACGCCCCGAGCGGACCGTTCCACACCAGGGTGCGGCAGGTCTTGAGCGCGTCGGCGAGCGCCTCGACGGCGGCCGGGCCGATATCGAGGATCATCTCGTCGGGCCCGACCTCGTGGACGTTGCACACGCGCCGCGACGGAGGGTTGGGCGCGAATTCCTTCGCCACCACGACGTCATAGGGAAGGTGGACGGTGCATTGGGCGCGGTCCGCGGCGTCGAGGATCGCGAGCGCCGTCTCCGCCAAATCGTGCTCGGCCAGACTCTTCCCGACATCGACGCCGCGCGCGGCGAGGAAGGTGTTGGCCATGCCGCCGCCGATGATGAGATGATCGACCTTGGCGACCAGATTGCGGAGCACGTCTAGCTTGGTCGAGACCTTCGCGCCGCCGACCACCGCCGCCACCGGGCGCTCAGGATCGCCGAGCGCCTTCTCCAACGCCTTGAGCTCGGCCTCCATCGCGCGGCCCGCATAAGCGGGAAGCCGGTGCGCCAGGCCCTCGGTCGAGGCATGGGCGCGATGCGCGGCCGAGAAGGCATCGTTGACATAGATGTCGCCGAGACGGGCGAAGCGCGCGACGACGGCGGGATCGTTCTTTTCCTCGCCGCCGAAGAAGCGGGTGTTCTCGAGGATCGCGACGTCGCCGGGCTGCAGACGGGCGACGCCGGCCTCATCCTCTTCCCAGTCGATGAAGCGGACCGGGCGGCCGAGCACCTGCTCGTAGGCCGGCACGATCCGGGACAGCGAAAATTCCGCGCTCGGCCCCTTGGGGCGACCGAAATGGGAAAGGAGGAGGACCTTCGCGCCCTTGTCGGCAAGCTCGGTGACCGTCGGCAGCGTGGCGCGGAGGCGGGTGTCGTCGGTCACCCGCCCTTCGGCCATCGGCACGTTGAGGTCGACCCGGACGAGCACGCGCTTGCCGGCCACGTCCTGGAGATCGTCGAGCGTCCGGAATGACGTCATGGCGTCAGCCTCTCCTCAGCCGAGCCTCGCCATCGCGGCGGCGGTGTCGACCATCCGGTTCGAGAAGCCCCATTCATTGTCGTACCAGGAGACGACCCGGACGAGCTTGCCTTCCAGCACCGCGGTCTCGAGGCTATCGACGCTCGAGCTGTGCGGATCGTGGTTGAAGTCGATCGAGACCAGCGGGTCGGTGACGAACTGGAGGATGCCCTTCATCGGGCCCTCGGCGGCGGCGCGGAGGGCGCCGTTGACCTCGTCGACGGTCGTGTCGCGCTTCGGCGTGAAGGTGAGATCGACCAGGCTGACGTTCGGCGTCGGTACGCGGATCGCCGAGCCGTCGAGCTTGCCCTTCAGCTCCGGAAGCACCTCGCCGACCGCGCGGGCGGCCCCGGTGGTGGTCGGGATCATGGACATTGCGGCGGCGCGGGCGCGGCGCTTGTCGCTGTGGATCTGGTCGAGGATCTTCTGGTCGTTGGTGTAGGCGTGGACGGTGGTCATCAGGCCGCGCTCGATTCCGATCGCGTCGTTGAGCACCTTGGCGACCGGCGCCAGGCAATTGGTCGTGCACGAGGCGTTGGACACGATCGTATGACCGGCTTCGAGCTTGTCGTGATTGACGCCGTAAACCACCGTGAGGTCGACGCCCTTCGCGGGCGCGGAGATCAGAACTTTCTTAGCGCCTGCAGTGAGATGCGCGCCGGCCTTGTCACGATCCGTGAAGAAGCCCGTGCATTCCAGCGCGAGCTCCACGCCGTTCTCGCCATGCGGGAGCTTGGCCGGATCCCGCTCCGCGGTGACGAGAATCTTGCGATCGCCGACGATCAGGTAATTGCCCTCGGCGCGGACCTCGCCCTGGAAAGTGCCGTGAACCGAGTCGCGCTTGAACAGCAAAGCGTTGGATTCGGCGTCGGCGAGGTCGTTGATCGCGACCAGCTCGAGCCCGGAATCGGGGCGCTCGAGGATCGCGCGGGCCACCAGGCGGCCGATGCGGCCGAAGCCATTGATCGCAACTCTCGTCGCCATGTCACTGATCTCCTTGCTTTTTGAGCCGCTCCACAATCCGCGGCACGATCGCTTCGGCGGTGAAGCCGAAGCGCTTGAACAAATCGGCGGCCGGGGCCGATGCGCCGAACCGGTCGAGCCCGATGGCGAGGCCGCCGGGCCCGACATAGCGCTCCCAGCCGAGGGTCGCGCCGGCCTCGATCGAGACCTTCAGCGCGCCCTCCGGAAGCAGGTCGCACCGATAGCCCTCGTCCTGCGCGTCGAACAGCGCCCATGAGGGCATCGAGACGACGTCTGCGCCGATCCCCTGCCCCTCCAGCGCCTCGGCGACCGAGACGGCGAGCGCCACTTCCGAGCCGGTGGCGATCAGGACCACCCGGCGCCCGGCGGACGCGGCGCGCAGACGATAGGCGCCCTTCGCCGACAGGTTCTCGCCCGCACGCTCCAGGCGGAGCTGCGGAAGGTTCTGCCGGGTCAGGGCCAAGGTGGTCGGCCCGTCGGCGCGGCGAAGCGCGATCTCCCAGCATTCGGCGGTCTCGACCGCGTCGGCGGGGCGAAGCACCTCCATGTTCGGGATCAGGCGCAGGCTGGTCAGATGCTCGATCGGCTGATGGGTCGGTCCATCCTCGCCGAGGCCGATCGAATCGTGGGTCATCACATAGACGACCCGCACGCCCTGGAGCGCCGAGAGCCGCATCGCCGGGCGGGCATAGTCTGAGAAGACCAGGAAGGTGCCGCCATAGGGAATGACGCCGCCGTGCAGCGCCATGCCGTTCATCGCTGCGGCCATGCCGAACTCGCGGATTCCGTAATAGATGTAGCGTCCCGAGGCGTCGTCGCGGGTGAAGGGCTTCTGCCCCTTGGTCTTGGTGTTGTTCGAACCGGTGAGGTCGGCCGATCCGCCGATCGTCTCGGGCACCGCCGCATTGATCGCCTCGAGCGCGAGCTCGGACGCCTTGCGGGTTGCGATCTTCTGCGGCTCGGCCGCAAGGCGGTCCAGCCACGCATCGAGGCCGAGATCCTCCGGCAGGCGCCCTTCCATCCGCCGCATGAGCTCGGCGCCCTCGGCACTCGCCTGCAGGCGGCCGATCCAGGCCTGATGCGCCTCGGCGCTTCGGCGGCCGGCAGCGCGCCAGGCGGAGAGGATCTCGGAGGGCAAGTCGAACGGCTCGCTGTCCCAGACCAATTCCTTGCGCGCCGCGGCGACCTCGTCGGCACCGAGCGCCGCGCCATGGGTCGCGGCGGTGCCCTGCTTGTTGGGCGCGCCCTTGCCGATGATCGTGCGGCAGGCGATCAGCGACGGCCGCTCATCGCCCAGCGCTTCATCGATCGCGCGGCGGATGTCGTCGAAATCGTGGCCGTCGCAGCGCACGACATGCCAGCCGTATGCGGCATAGCGCGCCTCGATATCCTCGCTGGTCGAGAGGTCGGTCGAGCCGTCGATGGTGATGCGGTTGTCGTCCCAGAAGACGTTGAGCCGGCCAAGGCCGAGATGGCCGGCAAGGCCCGCCGCCTCGTGATTGATGCCCTCCATCAGGCAGCCGTCGCCGGCGATCACCCACGTGCGGTGATCGACGAGGTCGTCGCCGAAGCCAGCATTGAGGTGGCGCTCGGCGATCGCCATGCCGACCGCCATCGCGACGCCCTGCCCGAGCGGCCCGGTGGTCGCCTCGACCCCGTCGAGCATGAAATTCTCGGGGTGGCCGGCGCAGGGGCTGCCGAGCTGGCGGAAATTCCGGATCTCGTCGATCGTCGGGTGCGCGTAGCCGGTCAGGTGGAGCAGCGAATAGATCAGCATCGAGCCGTGGCCGGCGGAGAGCACGAACCGGTCGCGGTCCGGCCAGGCCGGATCGGCGGGATCGTGCTTCAGATATTCCGTGAACAGGATCGTCGCGACATCGGCCATGCCCATCGGCATTCCCGGATGGCCGCTGTTAGCGGCCTCGACGGCGTCCATCGACAGCGCGCGGATGGCATTGGCGAGCAGTCTCTGGTCGGCGGCCATTCCCGTTTCCCTGAAGGTCGGCGGCTGCGCCGGGCGGCGCGGCCTGCGCCCGCTCCTTAATGGCGGGGGCGCTTGCGTCAACCGCGCCTTGCACGAGCTTGCCGCGCGGCCCCGGGACAGATATTCAGGAGGGATGCCGGACCCGCGCGCCCTTGCCGCCATCGACAGGATCGAGCGGGCGCTCGCGCGCATCGAGGCGGCGGCATCGGCGGGCAACCATGCGGACGGCGGCGAGCTCGAGCGGCTGCGCGTGGCGCACGAGGCGCTTCGCGGCCGCGTTCAGGGCGCGATCACCCAGATCGACCGCCTGATCGACACTGCGGGGGCGCGCTGATGGCGACGATCGACGTCGAGATTGCCGGCCGTCGCTATCCGGTCTCGTGCCGCGACGGCGAGGAGGACCACCTCCGGAGCCTCGCCTTGATCGTCAACAATCGCGCCCATGACGCCGCCGCGGCGCTCGGCGCGCTCAGCGAGACCAGGCAGCTGCTCTTCACCTCCCTGCTGCTTGCTGACGACCTCAACGACCGTGCCGGCGGCGCCCCTGCGGCGGCAGCCGAAGCCGCGGCCGCGGCGCCGCCCGATCCGGCGGTTGCGGATGCGCTGGAGCGACTCGCCGCGCGGGTCGAAGCGCTTGCCGAAAGCCTTGAGAACGGCCGCTCCGCGCCCTACATCGGGGCCTGACGGGTACTGCCCGGTACGAGCCTTTGCGAACATCCCTGAGGCGATAAGACATCCTCGGGGGCTGTCCCTGCCCGGACCCTGGTCCGGATCACACGGTCCCCACCTGACGTTCTGGCGTCAGTGGATATTCCGGCCAACGGCCACGGCGGTCCCGTCACCCGCCTCTAACGACATCCTAAGGCACTTCGCCCGTCGCGACTGCCAGGATCAGAGTGAGCGCCGCCGGCGAGAAGGCGTAGAGAAAGCCGCCGATCCGCAAGTCGCGCGAATATCCTCTCCGAAGCAGCAGCCACACGAACAGGATCGGCAGCGCAAGAATGGCGATGAAGACCGGACCGGTCAGCACCCGCGGCTCTTCACTCGAAAGTCCCCCATCCATCCCGCGATCCTGCCGTCCAAACCGTTCGCACGCAACGTGCAGGGTCGCGGCCCTTGAACCGGTCGCGGAAACGCCCGATGTGGGGCGCATACACACCAGAACAGGACCCGCTTCCCATGCGCGACCATGAAGACATCGTTTCCGGCCTCGTCCCCATCGTCATCGAGCAATCGAACCGGGGCGAGCGCAGCTTCGACATTTATTCGCGTCTGCTGCGCGAGCGGATCGTGTTCGTGACCGGACCCGTCGAGGATCACATGGCGACGCTGATCACGGCGCAGCTCCTCTATCTCGAGAGCGAGAACCCGAAGAAGGACATCTACATGTACATCAACTCGCCGGGCGGAGTCGTCACGGCGGGCATGGCGATCCACGACACCATGCAGTACATCCGGCCGCGCGTCGGCACCGTCTGCATCGGCCAGGCCGCCTCGATGGGCGCCTTCCTTCTCTCGGCCGGCGAGCCGGGCCTGCGCGTCGCCCTCACCAACGCCCGGATCATGATCCACCAGCCTTCGGGCGGTGCCCAGGGCATGGCCTCGGACATCGAGATCCAGGCCAAGGAAATCCTCCGCATCCGGCACCGGATGAACGAGCTGATGGCGCAATATACGGGCCAGCCGCTCGAGGCGATCGAGAAGAATGTCGAGCGCGACAAGTTCTTCTCGGCCGAGGAGGCCAAGGCCTTCGGCCTGGTCGACGAGGTGTTCGAGAAGCGCCCTGCCCCGGCCGACGAGGACGCTGCCAAGACCGCGGCCTGAACATCCTCCCAAACCAGTCTCGACGCCCGCCCGGGAAACCGGGCGGGCGTTTTCATATGGGCGTCACACGGGCTGGCTAGGCTCTGGCCGCCGCCTCTGTGGCTTTGGTGCATCACCGGCGCTCCAAGTGCAGCGGTTTCCGCCTTTCCACGCCTTTTCCACGCTCCCGGGTACGCCGCGGCGACCCGCCGGGCCGAGAGTGATGGCAGGCCGCGAAGCGAGTCCCCGACGAGGGACAACGTGCGCGGCTTCATGAGGGCTCCCAAGGGCCGCTCCACGAAAGGAAGCACGTACCAATGATCGATCTCAACAAGGCGGTCCGCGTCAGCGGGGCCAGCGCTGCGGCGCTCGCCCTGGCGCTCGCCTGGGCGCCCGGCGCTGCCGCGGCGCAGGACGTCGTCGACCAGACCGGCACCGAGGCCGACGCCCCGGTCGAGGCGCAGACCGCGCCGGCGACCGACATCGTCGTCACCGGATCGCGCATCGCCCGCCCCGATCTCACCTCGACCGTTCCGGTCGCGGTCGTCGGCGCTGCGGACATCCAGCGCGACGCCGCCATCAACATCCAGGACACGCTCGTCGAGCTGCCCCAGGTCGGCGTCGGTTCCACCCGCACCAACTCCAACTTCCTCACCGGCGCCAACGGCGTCGCGACGGTCAACCTGCGCAATCTCGGCTCGAGCCGCACCCTGGTGCTGGTCAACGGCCGCCGCTTCGTCGCGGGCATCGCCGGCACCTCCGCCGTCGACCTCAACAACATCCCGGCCGAGTTCATCGAGCGCGTCGAAGTCGTCACCGGCGGTGCCTCCGCGGTCTACGGCTCGGAAGCCATTGCGGGCGTGGTCAACTTCATCCTGAAGGACCGGTTCGAGGGCATCTCGGTCCGCGGCCAGTACAACATCACCGAGCGCGGCGATAACCCGCGTTATTATGGCTCGCTCACCGCCGGCACCAGCTTCGGCTCCGACGACCGCGGCTCGTTCATCGGCCACTTCTCGTACGACAACGATTCGGGCCTGATGTCGAACGACCGCCGGATCAGCCGCGAAGACTGCTATTTCGACATCTGCGGACCGGGCGGCTATTCCAGCTACTCGCCGCAGGGCCGCTTCCAGCTGCTCGACGCCAACGGTGCGGCGCAGAACGGCTTCAACGGCGGCAGCCTGTTCTCGTTCAACCCGCAGAACCAGGTGATCGCCGGCGGCGGCGCGGGCTTCAACCGCAACAGCGTCCGCCGCATCTCGGTGCCGGTCGAGCGCTACCTCGCGGCGGGTCTGTTCCGCTACGACGTCTCGAACAGCGTCCGCGCGTTCGCGGAAGTCACCTACGCCAAGGTCCGCTCGAGCTCCGAGATCGAGGCGCTCGCCCTCGACGCGGCCGACATCTATGACGGTGCCGCCCAGGGCTTCGGCATCAGCATCGACAATCCGTTCGTGCCGATCGCGGTGCGGGATTCGGTGCTGGCCTACAATGCCGCCGCGCTCGCCGACGCCGACCCCGACACGAACCCGATCACGCAGCTCGGCTTCCGTCGTCGCCAGAACGAGGTGTTCGACCGCTCGAACGACAACCGTCGCGACACGTGGCGCGTTGCCACGGGCCTTCGCGGCGACCTCGGCAACTGGAACTGGGAAGGCAGCTACGTCTACGGCCGTCTGCACGACTTCACCGCGTCCGAGGACATCGACAACAACCGCTACCGCAACGCGCTCGACGCGGTCCGGCTCGCGGACGGGTCGATCGTCTGCCGCAGCGAGGCGGCGCGTGCCGAGGGCTGCGTTCCGATCAACCTCTTCGGTTTCGGGACCGCGTCGCCGGAGGCCTCGGCCTATGTCCGCGCCGTCGTGCCGAAGTCCGAGGACATCGTGAACGAGCAGCACGTCGTCGCGGCGAGCATCGCGAACGGCAACCTGTTCAGCCTTCCGGGCGGCGACGTCGGGATCGCGCTGGGTGCCGAGTACCGCAAGGAGAGCAGCGTCGACGACCTCGACATCCTCACCAACACCGGCGGCAACTCCGGCAACGTCATCCCGGACACTGTCGGCTCGTTCGACGTCTGGGAGACCTATGCCGAGGTCAACGTTCCGCTGATCAGCGACAGCTTCGTCGACTATCTCGGAGT
>JAEWCW010000156.1 GCA_023390415.1 Pseudomonadota bacterium
CCGCGGCCTTGATGCGCTTGACCGTGCCGGCATGGTCGGCGCCCCAGATGTCGATCAACTGGTCGGCTTCCTGGGCCTTCTGGAAATGGTAGGCGAGGTCGGCGCCGAAATAGGTCCAGCTGCCGTCGGACTTCTTCACCGGCCGATCCTGGTCGTCGCCAAACTGGGTGGAGCGGAACAGGGTGAGCTCCACCGGCTCCCATTCGTCGTGCGGATCGAGGCTCTTCGGCCGCTCCAGCTCGCCCTCGTAGACGAGGCCGCGCGCGCGCAGCGCCTCGACCGCCTGGTCGGGCTTGCCGGCCGCCTGGACCTCGGCCTCGGAGGCGAAGACGTCGTGATGGATCCCGAGCAGAGCGAGGTCGGCGCGGATCATCTCCATCATCGCTGCCACCGCCGCCTTGCGGAACGGCACCAGCCACTCGCTCTCCGGCGCGTCGACGAAGCGGTCGCCATGTTCGCGCGCCAGAGCCTCGCCGACCGGCTTCAGATAATCGCCCGGATAGAGGCCTTCGGGAATCTCGCCGATCGCCTCGCCGAGCGCCTCTCGATAGCGGAGGTGGGCGGAGCGCGCGAGCACGTCGACCTGGCCGCCCGCATCGTTGACATAATATTCGCGGGTGACCTGGTAGCCGGCATATTCGAGCAGGCTGGCGAGCGCGTCGCCGACCACCGCGCCGCGGCAATGGCCCATGTGCATCGGCCCGGTCGGGTTGGCCGAGACATATTCGACATTGACCCGGATGCCCTGGCCGATGGCGAGCCGGCCGTAATCGCCGCCCTCTCTGAGGATCGTCCGCAGTTCCTCGTCCCAGACTTGCGGGTGGAGGCGCAGGTTGATGAAGCCGGGCCCGGCTATCTCGGCCGAAGCGACCTCGTCCAGAGCCTCGAGCTTAGGTGCGATCAGCCTGGCGAGCGCGCGCGGATTGGTCCCGGCACGCTTGGCCAGCACCATCGCCGCATTGGTCGCGAGATCGCCATGCGACGGATCGCGCGGGGGCTCGACCGCAACCGCGCCGCGATCGAGCCCAGCGGGCAACTGCCCCTCGGCCTCCAGCGCCCCGAGAATGGCGTCGATATGCGCGGCGAAACGATCGTAGAGGGTCACTGGCACTTCCTGCTGGCGGGAAGCGCGCCCTTTAGCGGAGCCGGCCCCGGCTGGTCCAGTGCGCCCTAGAAGCCCTCGGGCAGCGCGACCGGGCCGATCAGGGCCTCGTGCTGGCGGATGGCGAAGCGGTCGGTCATCCCCGCGATATAGTCGCCGATACGCCTCAGGATCGCAGTCGGGTCGTCGGTCGCCGGGCGCCAGGCGTCCGGAAGAAGGCGCGGGTCGGCGCGGAAGGCGGCGGCGAGGCCGGCGACGACCTTCTGCGCCTCGACCCGGACCGCGGTCACCGCCGGCGCATTGTACATGCGCGCATAGAGGAAGGATTTGAGCGCCCGCTCCTCACCGGCCAACGCATCCGAGAAGCCGGCAAGCGCGCGTCCGGCGTGGCGCACGTCCTCGGCGGTCTCGACGCCCGACGCCGCGATCCGCGCGCGGGTCTCCTCCAGCACGTCATTGACCATCCGGCCGATCTGGTCGCGGACGAGCTCGGGAAGCAGGCGCTCCTTGGCCACGCCGGGAAAGCGCCCCTCCACCCCGTCCCAGCTCCGGGCGACCAGCGGCACGTCGAGCAGCTCCTCGAGCGTGAACAGGCCTGCGCGCAGGCCGTCGTCGATGTCGTGATTGTCGTAGGCGATGTCGTCTGCGATCGCGGCGATCTGCGCCTCGAGGCTCGGCCAGGTGGCGAGATCGAGCGGGAACTCCCCGTCCGCCTCGGCCAGCGCCCAGGTCGGCCGCGGCACCGGCCCGTTATGCTTGGCGAGGCCCTCCAACGTCTCCCAACTGAGGTTGAGCCCCGGCCAGGCGGGATAAGGCGTCTCCAGCTTGGTGAGCAGCCGGATCGTATGCGCATTGTGGTCGAAGCCGCCCGCCGAAGCCGTCGCCGCCTGGAGCGCGTCCTCGCCCGCATGGCCGAAGGGCGGGTGGCCGATATCGTGGGCGAGGCACAAAGCCTCGGTGAGGTCCTCGTTGAGGGCGAGGGCGCGGGCGAGCGTCCGCCCGATCTGCGCAACCTCGAGGCTGTGGGTGAGGCGAACCCGGAAATGATCGCCGTCGGGCGCGACGAAGACCTGCGTCTTGTGCCTCAGCCGCCGGAAGGGGATCGAATGGATGATCCGGTCGCGGTCGCGCTGGAAGTCGTCGCGCGGACCCCGCGCCGCGCCGGTCGGCTCGGCGTGGAGCCGCCCCCGGCTCTCGGCCGGGTCGGACGCAAAGCCTGCAAAGCGGCTCACCGGGCAGGCAGCCCCGTAACTTCCTCGCCGGCCGGGCTGGTCCAGACGAAGGCGTCGATCTCCTGGCGGGCGAGCTGGTTCATGAATGTGCGCGCCTCGGCTGCCGAAGCGAACGGGCCGACCAGCAGCCTGTTCGACTGCCCCATTGCCGCAGTGTGCGCGCTGCGGTTGCGGAAGAGATCGGGCGCGCGCTGTCGGATCCGGTTGAAGGTGAAGCCGAGCGCCGCGCGCTGGCCGGTGCCGATCTGCACCCAGTGGCGCGAGGGATTGGCCGGCGGCCGCGGCGCTGCCGTCCGGCTGTTTGCCGCGGTGCGCGTCGAGGCGGTCCCGGCGCGGCCAGGCGTGGACGTCGCCGGCGCGGGCGTGCGCCCGCCGGTGGCTGCGGAAGTCGCTCGGTTCGAGGACGTAGGCGTGCTGCGCGGCGCGGGTGCCGATGTCCGGACCGGCTCTTCGGTCGGCAGCGATTGGACGAGCTGGGCGATGTCGGAGAAAGCCGGCCGCGGCGCTGCGGGCTGGGGCTGGGGCTGGACGGCCACGCTCTGGGCCGGCGCCACCTGGGTGGGCGCGGGCTGCGCCGTCGGCTGGACCGGGTTATCCTGGCGCATCGCCGGCGGGATATCGAGGTTGCGCTGCGGCTGCGCCTGTGCGGTCTGGACCGGGCGCGAGGGCGTGGTCGCCGCCGGCCGCGACGGAGTCGTCGTGCGCGTATTTGCCGGGGCCGTGGTTCCAGGGCGGCGCCGTGGATCGTCGGTGATCGGTTCGGCGAGTGCCGTCCGGCGGCGGTTGGTCGAGGCCGTCCGCGCGGGGGCGCTGACGGTTGGCGCGCTCGCCCCGGGCACCGGCTGGAGTCCGGTCGACGCGGTCTGGATGGCGCGCCCGTCGCTCGGGAAGCGCCCGAAATGGACCGCCATCGCCTTTTGGGCAGGGCCGAGCGCTGCGAGCCGGCCGAGGAACGGCGCCATCGCATTGCCCTGGCCCGGCATCACCGCGTTCACCGCCTGGGTCGCGCCATTGGCGTCGCCGGTCAGCGCGAGGACGAAGGCGCGCGTGCGATAGGCCGGACGATCGTTGCGCCGGAGCAGCGGATCGAGCGTGCGCAGAGCCGCCTGCCCGTCGCCGCTGATCGCCTGCGACAGTGCAAGCCGGCGCCGGGTCTCCGCGTCCTCGCCGCGGCGAAGGACGAGGGCATAATCCTGCTGGGCGCGGCGCTGGTCGCCGGCCATGTCGTAAGCGAGACCGCGGTCGCGGGCGATCTCGACCTCCGGTGCACCGAGCTGGAGCGCCTCGGCGAAGAAGCGCAGAGCCGCCTGTGGCTGCTCGAGCAGGACGAAGGCCGATCCCATGCCCGCCTTCACGCGCGCCTCGTTGGGCGAAATCTCCTCGGCGCGGGCGAAGAAGCCCAATGCGGCATGACCGTCGCCGACCTGGATGGCGGCGCGCCCGGCACCGATCAGCGACGCGACGCTGCGCGGATTGGCACCGAGGTCGGCGAGATGACGGCGCAGCTCCGCGCCGCCGTCGCCCGAAGGCAGCGGCTGCACGACGGCGCCCGCCGGCACCTGCGCGCCCGCAGACGCACCGATCGCAGCTATGCCCAAAATCGTTCCGGCCGCCGTCAGCCTGAAGCCGAAGCGGAGCCCCCACCACGCCCTTGAAATCATGGCCCGACCAGACACCGAACCGGCTGTACCGGCAATGACTGGAACGCCCGCGATGCGGCGGAGCGGTCGCGCGTGGCGATGAACGCCTCCGCGCAAAACAAAAGGGGAGCCCGCGAAACGCGGACTCCCCTCAGTTCGATATAGCGATTTCTATTGGTTGTTCTGGCGATTGAGGAAGCGCGGAATGTCGAGCGGGTCGCGGCTGGTGCGCAGCCGCGGGCTCGGCGCCTCTTCCTCGACCTGCGCCTTGGCGGCGCCGCGGGCGATGTTCGACATGCGCTCGAACAGGGTGCCGCCTGCGGGCGGCGCCTTGGGCGCAGGAACCGCCTGCTCGTCCTCGCGAGACAGCCAGGAGCGGGTGCCGGTGGGCTGCTCCGGGGTCTCTTCGGGCTCCGCGGCCGGCTCTTCGGCGACCATCTCCATGTCGTCGAGCAGAAGCTCGTCCTCGCCGGTCTCGCCGGATTCTGCGGCCAGATCCAGCTCCTCGGCCTCGGCGGTCGGCTCCTCGGCGACGTCCGCCACCGGCTGCTCGTCCTCCTCGAAGCCCTCCGGCGCGGTCAGGGTGACGGCCGGGGCGGCCGGCGCCGCTGCGGCGGGCTTGGGCTCCTGGGCGCGCGGGGTCGGAAAGGTGAAGACCTTGGCCGGCGCGGGCGGCGCCTCGGCCTGGACCTCGGCATCGATTCCGGTGGCGACGACCGACACGCGGATCTTGCCGTCGAGGTCGTTGTTGAACGCCGAACCCCAGATGATGTTGGCGTCCGGATCGACCAGCTCCTTGATGTGGCTGGCGGCCTCGTCGACCTCCATCAGGCGCATGTCCTCGCCGCCGGTGATCGAGATGATGACGCCGCGCGCGCCCTTCATCGACACGCCGTCGAGAAGCGGGTTGGCGATCGCCTGCTCGGCGGCCTCGATCGCGCGATTGTCGCCCGAAGCCTCGCCGGTGCCCATCATCGCCTTGCCCATCTCTCCCATCACCGAGCGGACGTCGGCGAAATCGAGGTTGATGAGGCCCGGCATCACCATCAGGTCGGTGATCCCGCGGACGCCCTGCTGGAGCACCTCGTCGGCCATCGCGAACGCTTCCTTGAAGGTCGTGTTCGGATTGGCGATGCGGAACAGGTTCTGGTTGGGGATGACGATCAGCGTGTCGACATGCTGCTGGAGCTCGGAGATGCCGCTGTCGGCCGAGCGCATCCGGCGCTGCCCCTCAAAGCTGAACGGCTTGGTGACGACGCCGACGGTGAGGATGCCCTTGTCGCGTGCGATCTTCGCGATGACCGGCGCAGCACCCGTGCCGGTGCCGCCGCCCATGCCTGCGGCGATGAAGCACATGTGTGCGCCTTCGAGGGCGCGCTCGATCTCCATGACCACTTCCTCGGCCGCGGCCTTGCCGATCTCCGGACGGGAGCCGGCGCCGAGGCCCTGCGTGATCTTCGGGCCGAGCTGGATGCGGGTGCCGGCGTCGCTGTGATTGAGCGCCTGCGCGTCCGTGTTGGCGACGATGAAATCGACGCCCTGCACGTCCGAGGTGATCATGTTCGCGATCGCGTTACCGCCGGCGCCCCCGACGCCGATGACGCTGATCCGAGGCCGAAGTTCGTCCACATCCGGCCGGATGAAATCGATGCTCATCACAATCT
>JAEWCW010000153.1 GCA_023390415.1 Pseudomonadota bacterium
CAACAAGCGCGCCCGCGAGGCCGGCTACGATCTCACGCCGCTCGAGGAGCGGGTCGAATGGCGTCTCGCCTTCATCCGCTCAAAGCACCCGATCGTCAGCCTCGCCGTCACCATGGCGCTGGAGCATTTCACCGCGATCCTCGCCCATGAGCTGCTGAAGAATCCGCGCCACCTCGCCGGCGCCGATGCCGAGACGGCGGCGATGTGGCGCTGGCACGCGATCGAGGAGATCGAGCATAAGGGCGTCGCCTACGACACCTGGCTCCACGCCACCCGCGACTGGACGCGCTTCAAGCGCTGGAAGGTGAAGGCGAAGGTGATGCTGCTCGTCACCCGCAACTTCATCATCGATCGCACCAAGGGCACGCTCGAGCTGCTCCGCCAGGACGGGATCACCGGCCCGCGCGCCTGGGCCCGCTTCTTCTGGTTCGCCTGGGTGCGGCCGGGGATGATGCGCAAGATCTTCCTCGCCTGGGCGAGCTTCTTCCTGCCCGGCTTCCACCCCTGGAAGCATGACGACCGCGCGCTGATCGCCAGGGCCGAAAGCGACTATGCCGACGCTTTGATGCCGCGCCCGGCCTGAGCCGGACGCCTGACCAGCCGGAACGCCGCGGCGACTCCGACCAGGGCGAACGGAATCCCGCTGCCGAACGCGCCCCACGCCGCCAAGTCGAGATTGCCGGCCGTCAGGCCGCCGCCGAAGCCCGCCACGTTGGCGGCAATCCCCGCGATCGCCGCGCCCAGCGCCGCGCCCGTATTGCGCACCGCCCCGATCGCTGCCGAGCCGCGGGCACGCGCCGCATCGTCGAACGCGCCGATGACCCGCTGGCTGATGAACGAATAGGACATGCCGAAGCCGGCGCCGAGCAGCGCCGCCGACATCGCGACCGCGGCGAGGGGGCCGTTTGCCGTCAGGAAGGTAATCCCGGTCACGCCCGCGAGAATCGCCGCGGGGCCGGCCAGGATCAGCCTTGAGCGCCATGTCTCGCCCGCGCCCGACACGGAGAGCGCAGCCGCCGTCCAGGCCAGCGCCTCGGCCGCAACGAGATAGCCGGCTTCGAGCGCACTGAGCCCGGCACGATACTGGAGCATTGCCGGGGCGTAGAGGGCGAAGGCCGTGCCGGCCGCGGTCGTGCAGAAATAGGTGAGATAGGCGCTTGCGAGCGGAAATGCGGGGTCGGCGGCGCGGGTCGGCAGCAGCCCGCCCGGCCGGGCACGGTCGAGGACCAGCGCGGCGATCAGCAGCAGGATTCCGCCGCCGGCGAGGACAAGGGGGAGGGCGGTCCCGCCGACCACGCCTGCGGTCGCCACCGCCGCGATCCCGATGCCGATCGGGATCATCGTCCGGAGGGGGAGGGTGCCGCCGCGGTCGCGGGCGGCATCGGCCGGGATCAACAACCAGCTGGCCGCGCCGAACAGCACCGCCTGGCCCGCGAACAGCCAGAAGATCCCGCGCCACGCGCCGGCATCGGCGAAGAGGCCGCCGAGCAGCGGGCCGGCGAAGGTGGCGATCCCCCACACGCTGGTCAGGATCGCAAACAGGCGCGGAAGCAGCCGGCCCGGAAAGAGCAAGGCGGCGGCGACGTAGATCAGGCCGCAGACCCAGCCGGCGGCGCAGCCCTGGACCACCCGGCCGGCGAGGAAGACGAAGATGTCCGGCGCCGCGGCGCTCATCGCGCAGCCGACCGCGAAGGCCGCGCCGGTCAGGGCCATCGCCCCGCGCAGGCCGATCCTTTCGGCGAGCCAGCCGGCCGAAGCGCCGGCGACGACCAGTCCGGCCATGAAGCCCGAGGCCGCCCAGCCGAACCAGGCGAAGCCGTGGAGCGCCGCACCGACGCTCGGCATGATCGTCGCGGTCACCAGGGAATCGGCCGCGACCACCCAGCAGCCCAGCACGACCAGGGCAAGGACGGGCGCGCGGCCCCCGGCGACCAGCTCGGACCAGCCTGCGCGGGAGGGTTCGGAAAGGGCGGCGTCAGTCATCTCGTCCCCAGTTGCAGCGTCGATCCCTCGGGTCTATCCAACCTCAACCATAGTTGAGGTCAAGCGATGACTGCGCTTCCCCCGATTCTGTCCGTCGGCGAGCTCGCCCGACGCTCCGGAGTTTCGGTCTCCGCCCTCCATTTCTGGGAGCGGGAGGGCCTGATCGAGGGCTGGCGAAGCGCCGGCAACCAGCGCCGCTACGAACGCGCCACCTTGCGGCGCGTGGCGATCATCAAGGTCGCGCAGGGCCTCGGCATCCCGCTCGCCGAGATTCGCTCCCGGCTCGAGTCGATGCCCAAGGGCAAGGCCGGCTGGGCGCAGCTCGCGGCCGACTGGCGTGCCGATCTCGACCGCCGGATCGCGCTGCTCGAGCGGCTCCGCGACCGGCTGGACGGCTGCATCGGCTGCGGCTGCCTCTCGGTGGACGACTGTCCGCTTCGCAATCCGGGCGACGAGGTTGCGCGCGCCGGTGTGGGGCCGCGCCACCTCATCGCCTGAAATCAGGCCGCGATACACTCCCGCTCGGGCATCGGCGCGTCCTCCTCCTGGTCGGCGAGGTCGAGCACCAGCTCGCGGCAGGGCGCAAGCCCGCCGCGGCCGAGGCTGAAGCGCGGCACCGTCTTTCCGGTCGGACGAAAGCCGAGCTTCTCCAGCACCCGGCCCGAAGCCGGATTGTCCAGGAAGTGGCCGGCCTCGAGCCGTCGCAGCCGGAGCGAATCGCGGGCATTGGCGATGAGCGCCCGGCCGGCCTCGGTCGCATAGCCGCGGCCCCAGTAGCGGCGCGCCAGCCAGTAGCCGAATTCCGTGCCGCCCTCGGGCCGCCGGCCGAAGCCGATCCCGCCGATCAGCTCGGGCGGCCCGCCTTCGCGCCTGAAGATCAGCAAAGCGGGTTCGCAGGGGCTGCGTTCGCGGGAGAGGAAGGTCTCGGCATCCTCCGGCCGGTACGGCCAGGGCGCGGTGGCGAGGTTGCGGACGATGCCCTCGTCGGCGATCGCGCGGTGAAGCGCGGGCGCGTCCTCGGTCCAGCCGGGCCGCAGGAGGAGTCTCTCGGTGATCGCGAACATCGTCTCGCCCTTCCTCGTCCTAGTCCGGCCTAGCCCCGCGGGGTTTCAGCCGGGTGACACTCGAT
>JAEWCW010000004.1 GCA_023390415.1 Pseudomonadota bacterium
ACGATCCTCGTCCAGGGAGTCGGCGGCTTCTCCTGGACCTTCCTCACCGGTTCGGACGCGACCGATCCGATGCGGGTCGGCATCTGGGGGGCGCTGAAGGGCTCGCTCCTGACCATGGCGGTGACGATCGCGATCGCCTTCCCGGTCGGCGTGCTCACCGCCGTCTATCTCGAGGAATATGCGCCGCGGAACCGCTGGACCGACATGATCGAGGTTTCGATCAACAATCTCGCCGCGGTGCCCTCGATCATCTTCGGCCTGCTCGGCCTCGCCATCTTCCTGCAGTTCATGCAGCTGCCGCGCTCCGCGCCTCTGGTCGGCGGGCTGACGCTGGCGCTGATGACCTTCCCGGTCATCGTCATCGCCGGCCGCAACGCCATCAAATCGGTCCCGCCCTCGATCCGCGACGCCGCGCTCGGGATCGGCGCAAGCCGGATCCAGGTCGTCTCGCACCACGTGCTGCCGCTGGCTTTGCCCGGAATCCTCACCGGAACGATCATCGGCATGGCCCGCGCGCTCGGCGAGACCGCGCCCCTGCTGATGATCGGCATGCGCGCCTTCATCTCGACCCCGCCGGGCGGGATCGCCGATCCGGCGACGGTGCTTCCGGTGCAGATCTTCCAATGGTCGGACGAGGTCAATCGCGCCTTCGTCGAGAAGACCTCGGCGGCGATCCTGGTCCTGCTCGCCTTCCTGCTCGTGATGAACGGGCTCGCAATCTACCTCCGCAACAAGTTCGAGAGACGCTGGTGACCGACGCCCCCATAATCACGAACCCCAAGATGGCGGCGCGCGACGTCAGCGTCTTCTACGGCGACAAGCAGGCCGTGAAGAACGTCTCGATCGACATCTCGTCGGAGAACGTCACCGCGTTCATCGGCCCGTCGGGTTGCGGCAAGTCCACTTTCCTCCGCGCCTTCAACCGGATGAACGACACGATCGGCAGCGCCCGCGTGGAGGGGCTGATCACGCTCGACGGCCAGGACATTTACGACCCCAAGATGGACGTGGTGCAGCTCCGCGCCCGGGTCGGCATGGTGTTCCAGAAGCCGAACCCGTTTCCCAAGTCGATCTATGAGAATGTCGCCTACGGGCCGCGGATTCACGGCCTCGCCGCGGGCAAGACCGAGATGGACGGGATCGTCGAAAGCTCGCTGCGCGCCGCCGGGCTGTGGGACGAGGTCAAGGACCGTCTCTCGGAGAGCGGCACCGCGCTGTCGGGCGGCCAGCAGCAGCGCCTGTGCATCGCACGCGCGATCGCGGTCGATCCGGAGGTGATCCTGATGGACGAGCCGGCTTCGGCGCTCGATCCGATCGCGACCGCGCGGATCGAGGAGCTGATCCACGAGCTTCGCGGCCGCTATGCGATCGTCATCGTCACCCACAATATGCAGCAGGCGGCGCGAGTCTCGCAGCGCACCGCCTTCTTCCACCTCGGCGAGCTCGTCGAATATGACGAGACCGACCGGATCTTCACCAACCCGCAGGTGCAGCGCACCAAGGACTACATCACCGGCCGCTACGGCTGAGGAGGACCAGGATGGACACGGGCCACACGCTCAAGGCCTTCGACGAGGACCTGAACGAGCTGCGCGCGCTGATCAGCGAGATGGGCGGGCTCGCCGAGGAGGCGATCCGGGAATCGATGCGCGCGCTTCTCCAGCGCGACGTCGACGCCGCCCAGAAGGTTGTCGAGGCCGATGCGCGGCTGGACCAGCTCGAGGCCGAGGCCGAGACCGCGGTGGTGCGGCTGATCGCGCTCCGCGCACCGATGGCGGACGACCTTCGCGAAGCGGTGGCGGCGCTGAAGATCGCCGGCGTCGTCGAGCGGATCGGCGACTATGCCAAGAACAATGCCAAGCGGGTGAAACTGCTCAGCGATCGCGGCTCGATCGGCCCGCTCTCGCTGCTCCCCGAGATGGCGCGGATCGCCGCCGAGATGGTCCACAACGCGCTCGACGCCTTCATCCTTCGCGATGCCGAGAAGGCGCAGGCCGTCTGCCTTCGCGACAAGTCGCTGGACGATTTCTACAATTCGATCTTCCGGGCGCTTCTGACCTTCATGATGGAGGATCCGCAGAACATCACGCCCTCCGCCCACCTGCTGTTCGTCGCGAAGAACCTGGAGCGGATCGGCGACCATGCGACCAACATCGCCGAGATGGTCTATTATGCCGCGACCGGCGCGCGGCTGACCGAGCGTCCGAAAGGCCACAATCCGGCGGATTCGGAATGAGCAAGCCCCGGCTCCTGATCGTCGAGGACGATCCGGCGCTTCGCGAGCTGCTCGGCTGGAATTTCGAGCGGGAGGGCTTCGACGTCGCTTCCACGCCCGACGGCGAGGAGGCCTTGATCCTCGCCCAGGAGACTCCGCCCGACGTCGTCATCCTCGACTGGATGATCGAGGGCGTGTCCGGGATCGAGGTCTGCCGAAGGCTCCGGCGGCTCCAGGAAACCGCCAACGTGCCGATCATCATGCTGACGGCGCGTGGCGAGGAGGCGGACCGGATCCGCGGGCTCGAGACCGGCGCCGACGATTATGTCACCAAGCCGTTCAGCCCGCGCGAGCTCGTCGCCCGCGTCGGCGCAGTGCTCCGGCGGGTGCGGCCGGCGGTCGCCGCGGAGCAATTGAGCTATGGCGGGATCGAGATGGACGTGGCCACCCACAAGGTGCGCCGCGACGGCAGGATCGTGGCGCTCGGCCCGACCGAGTTCCGCCTGCTCCGCCACTTCCTCCAGCAGCCCGGCCGGGTCTTCTCGCGCGAGCAGTTGCTGGATTCGGTCTGGCCGCACGACAGCGACATCGAGCTGCGCACCGTGGACGTGCATATCCGCCGCTTGCGCAAGGCGTTGAACGAAGGTGGCGGGGCGGACGCGATCCGAACCGTGCGCTCCGCAGGCTACGCGCTGGACGTCGAGGGCTGAGCCCCTACCAGTCCAGCTGCGCGCGGACGCCGACGACGTTCACGCCGTAATCGCGATTGCCGCCCGCAGCCGGGATCCGCGCGTCGCGATAATCCAGGCGGCCGGCACTGATCAGGAAGCGGAGCCGGTCTTCGGGATTCCAGATCAGGGAGGCGAGATAGCCGTCCTGGGTGCCGCCGACGATCCCGGCGGAATTGAGATCGAGCCGGTCGTAGCGCAGGTTGAACTGGATCGCGCCGATGCCGCCGCCGGCGAGAGGGTTCAGTACCCGCGTACGGTCGAACTTGGCGCCGCGGTAGCCGCGGGTCTCGCCGGTCAGGAACCAGCCCGCCTCGACGTAACCGCCGAAGAAGGTGGGGCTCGCGGTCGGAGTCTCCGCGTTCAGCCAATGCGCCTCGGCGGCGGCGTGGAAGGGGCCGCGGATCAACGCCGCTTCGAGGCCGTAGCTGGTCTCGGACGAGACGGCGAGGGCAGGCGTCGCGGCGAAGCGCGCGCTGGTGAAGTGGACCAGCGGACGCTGACGGTAACGGGTCGTCGCACCGCGATCGTCCAGATCGCCGTTGCTTCGAACATGGGCCGAGGCGCCGAAATGGAGCTGGGTCTCGCCCGCCTTCGGCGCGACGACGATGCGTCCGTCGACGCTGTGACTGTCATTGCCGGGTTCGTCGACGTCCAGAAGATTGTCGTGGAAGACGCCCGCCTGCACCGTGAGCGGACCCCGGCTGTAGGTCGCCGACAGCCCCAGCCGATATTCGAAATTGAAGGCATCGGTGAAAGCCGCGCGCTCGACGAAAGAGGTGAAGCGATCGCTGGTCAGCTCCTCCAGCGACTGCAGGTTGTTGTGCTGACCGATGGTGAGGTTGAGGTTCGAGGAGGGCTTCCAGTCCACATAGGCTTCGATCACCTCGACCACGTCGGCCGCGAGATCGATCTCGAACACGTAGCTGAGGTGGCCGGGCATCGTTCCCTCGATGCCGATCCGGCCGCGGCGAAGCTCCCCGCCCGAGCCGAGCCGGCCCTCGGGGAGCGCGATCCCGTCCGGGCGGCTGATGGATCCGGCATCGATCTGGAGGCGCCCGCGCGGCTTGATCGACCAATCGCCCGAGCGGATGGTCGGCCCAGGGCCGAACATGCTCTCTGGAGCGCCGCCCGGGCTCGACTGCGCGGCCGCAGGGGAGGCCGCGGCGATGGCGATGCCCGAGGCAAGGACGAACAATCCGGTCTTCATCGAGTACCCCTTTGAGCGGCGATCGGCTGAGAGGCAATTCTAAGACGGACCGATGACAGTGCGGGGAAAGGCGCGTGACAGATCGGTGACAGCCGCGACTTCCCCCGAGTCCCGATTTGGAACGCGGCTCGGTCCGTTTTGACGGGTATCCGCCGGGAGTCACTGGTACTTCTACGGTATCCGGCACTTCGCCTCGGCGGCGGCCGGTGGAGGCATCGAACAAGGGAGTCCCAACATGCGTGATCTTCATGTCGAGGAGCTGGGCCACGTCTATGGCGCCGGCGGCCGCTCGTCCTGCAAGCCGGCCAAGAACAGCTGCAAGGGCGGCTCGAAGAGCCGCGGCAAGGGCAGCAAGAGCCGCGGCCGCAAGAGCAAGGGCAAGGGCAGCCGGGGCAAGTGCTCCTGAACTGATGCCGGGGCCGGCCTCGGTCGGCCCCGCACATCCCCTCCGCGGGTAAGATTTCCTTTGCCGTTCGCGGGCTATGAAGACGCTATCGCCATAGCCGCCGGGGGGAGCTGAAATGCGCAACGAACGCGTCCTCGCCGCAACCGGCGCGGAAGCCACGGCCGAGATTGTCTGGCTGCTCGGCCAGCCCCATCTCGGCGACTACCTAGACTTCGTGCGCGACAAGGTCGTCGGCGGGGCCAAGATCCCGCAGCGGCGGCTGGCCGACGAATGGCGCGCCGCCAACGACCATTATTACGAGCTTGAGAAGAGCGAAGCCGGCGAGGCCGACCGGATCGAGGTCCGGCCGCTCCCCAAGGAGCTGCGCCCGCTCGCCCGCAAGGTGATGGCCGATCCTTATTGCAAGGAGGCGTTCGGCGGACTGCCGTCGCGGATCATGATGGTCGAGCTCGATCGGCTGATGGTCTCGCAGACCCATGTCGAGAGCAGCTTCACCGACTCGCTGCGCGCGACTCTGGACCCTTCGGACGGCCTGGAATCGCTGTTTCGCTTCTGCCTCCCGCTCGAGCGCGATCAGCCGCCGGTCCGCATCCAGCGGCTCGGCGCCAACCGCTACCTCTTCTCGTCGGGATCGACCGACTTCCGGGTCCACCCGACGATTGTGCTGAGGCCGCAGCAGCTACGCGATCATTCGAGCTTCGGCCCGGTCACCGCGGCCGTTGCGGCGGTCGTCGGCTTCGGCTCCAATTTCCTCTCGGCGGTGCGCAGCGGCAAAAGGCTCGTCCTGCAGAACGGCTATCACCGCTGCTATGCGCTTCGCGCGATGGGCTTCACCCACGCGCCCTGCATCGTCACCGACGTGACCCGCAAGGACGAGCTCAGGATCGCCACGTGCGAAGCGGTCTCCGGCGATCCGGAATTCTTCTTCGCCGCCAAGCGCCCGCCCTTGCTCAAGGACTTTTTCGACGAGAAGCTTCGCAAGATCCTGGCCGTTCCCGCGCTGGAGACGGTGATCGAGATCGAGATCAACGTGAAGTCTGGAACCGCGGCGCCGGCCTGAGGATCAGGCGGCGAAGGCGCTGCCCGAGCGTTCGACCTTCGTGATCTTCCCGCCTTCGAGCCGATAGACGATGTCGGCATGGGCGACGAGCGCCGGCCGGTGGGCGACGACGATCCGGGTCACCGGAAGCTTGGCGATCATCGCCGCGATCGCGCGCTCATTCGCCTCGTCGAGATTGGCGGTGCCTTCGTCGAGGAAGAGGATGTCGGGATCGCGATAGAGGGCGCGGGCGAGCATGATGCGCTGGCGCTGACCGGCGGAGAGCGCCGCGCCCATGTCGCCGATCAGGCTCTGATAGGCCATCGGCATCGCCACGATGTCGTCATGGATCCGCGCCGCCTTGGCCGCTTCCTCCACCATCTGCGGATCGATCCGCGGATCGAAGAAGGCGATATTGTCGGCGAGCGTGCCGGTCAGCAGGTGATCGTCCTGCATCACCGCGCCGATCCGCCCGCGCCAGGCGGAGACCGTGGCGGGGCCGAGCGGCACGCCGTCGACCAGGAGGCGCCCTCCGGTTGCGGGAAGCAGGCCGAGCATCACCCGCACCAGGGTCGTCTTGCCGGCGCCCGACGGCCCGACGATGGCGACCAGCGACCCAGCCGGGACCTCGAAGTCGATCGAATCGAGCACCGGCACCTCGGTCGGCCCATAAGCGAAGGTGAGGCCCTCCGCGCGGATGCCGGGGGCGGGGAGCAGGCCCTTGCGCGGCGTGACCCGAAGCTCCTCCTTCTTCTCGCCGACGATGTCCGACAGCCGGTCGAGGTGGACTCCGACCAGGCGGAAGCGCTGGAGCTGATCGACCAGAGCGGTGGCGCTGGAGGTGAAGTTGCCGCGATAGGCGAGGAAGGCGAGCAGCAGGCCGATCGTCATCTCCTGCGCAAGCACGGCATGCGCGCCGAGGAAGACGACGAGGAGATATTGGGCGCCGAACAGGATGTTCTCGGCGAGATCGAGGCGGATGCCGTATGTCTCCGCGCGGTAGGTCGCCGAGATCACGTCCGCATAGCGGTTGCGCCAGCCATTCTCGCGGACCGCTTCGTGGGTGTGGAGCTTGATGGCGCGGATCGCGCGCATCGTTTCCATGAGGTAGGTCTCCTCATGGGCGCGGGCCATGATCTCCTCCTCGGTCCGCCGCTTGAGGCCCGGATAGAGGATCAGGCTGACCGCGAGGTAGAAGAGGGTCGAGGCGAAGACGAGCAGCGCCAGGCCGGGCGCGATCAGCGCCATCACCACCACCGTCGTGATCGCAAGCACGGAATCGATGAGGACGTTGACCAGCCCCTGGGTCAGGAGGCGCTCGATCGGCCGGATCGAGCCGATGCGCGAGAGCAGGTCGCCGACATGGCGGCGCTCGAAATAGCCGAGCGGGAGCCGGACGAGGTGGCGGACGACGTTTGAGCCAAGCTGGTAGGCGAGCGATTCGCCCAGAGTCAGCACCACCCAGGCGCGCAGCGACCGCACGACGGCGTTCAAGAGGTAGACGATCCCGAAGCCGAGGAAGAGGATGAGGAGGAGGCTCGTGTCGCCCTGGCCGATCGCCTCGTCGACGGTCAGCTGGACGAAGAAGGGCATCAGCAAAGCGGTGAGCTGGAGCAGGAGCGACAGAGCCGCGACCTGCGCGATGGCGCCGCGGTAATTGGTGAGCCGGCTCCAGAGGTCGCGGAGGCGCGTTCGCGTGCGCGCCTCGACGGGACGGAAATCGGCGGTGGGAGTCAGCTCCATCGCGACTCCGGTGAAATATCTGTCGAGCTCCTTCGTCTTGACGACACGGCGGCCGGTCGCCGGATCGCAGATCGTCGCCTCGTCGCGGCGCACCTCCTCGACGACGACGAAATGGTTCATGTCCCAGTGGAGGATGGCCGGCGTCTGGAGCTGGCCGAGCTCGTCGATATCCAGGCGCACGGCGCGCGGGCTCAATTCAAGGTCCGAGGCGATCGCCATCAGGTCCGAGAGCGTCGCGCCCTTGATCGAGGTCGGGTAGCGCTGGCGGAGACCGGCGAGATTGGTCCGGTGGCCGTGATAATTGGCGATCATCGCCAGGCAGGCGAGACCGCATTCCGCGCCCTCGGACTGCAGCATCGGCTGCATCCGCCGCGACCAGGGCCAGGCGATCCCGCTCATCGAGTCATCGCCCCGAGGAAGGGGTTGAAGAGGACCTCCCAGAGGCTCCGCCGCTCGAGCACCAGGTTGGCGCCGAGCGTCATTCCGGGACGGAGCGTGCGCTCGCCGCGCGGCGCGCGCGGGGCAAGGCTGTCGATCGCGACCCGGATCCGGAAGACCGGCTCCTCGATCCCGAGCTGGGCGTCGATCGCGGCGGGCTCGGTCGGAACTCGCGAAACCTCGGTGACGGTGCCGTGGCCGGCGCCGTGGCTTTGATAAGGGAAGGCGTCGAACAGGAGGCGCACTTCCTGGCCCGGGCGCACGTAGCCGATCGCCCGCGACGGCGCGTAGAGCCACACTTCGAGGCGGCTATTATGGGGGACGATGGTGACCAGCGACGTGTCCGGACGGGCGCGCTGACCGACCTCGACCGCGATGTCGCCCACCTCGCCGTCCACCGGTGCGGTGAGGGTGAGCTGGTGGGTGCGCAGGAGCGCCTCGCGCTGCTCGGCGAGCGCTGCCCGCTGCGCGGCGATGACCGAGCGGCTGCGGTCGGCGTCGAGGCTGCGCTCCGCGATGCGGCTCTCGATCGCGCGCAGCGCCTCGCGCTGGCCGATCAGCCTTTCGCCAAGCCCTTCCAGCTCGGCGCGGCGGGCGAGCAAGGCTGCGCGCGCGTCCTCGACCTGGCGCTGCGTCCCGGCGCCTTCACGGGCGAGGCCGGCGGCACGGCGGTGAGCGGATTCGGCGATCTGGATCTGTGCGGCGGCGATGGCGCGCTGGCGCTCCAGCGAGCCGATCGTCGCAGCGAGGCTCGAGCGCTGCTCGGCAAGAGCGCGGGTCTCGGTCGAGCCGATCGAGGCGGTAAGATCATACTGGCGGGCGAGCTCGCTGTCCTGGGCTGCGAGCTGCTGGATCTGCGAGCCGACGCCGCCCGAACCTTGCGCGAGCGAGATGGTGACAAGCGGGGTCCCGGCAGCGACGCGCTGGCCGGTGCGGACGTGGATCTGGCGGATCTCGGCCTGGCTCGACGGATAGACGCGGGCGATTCCGGCGTCGTAGGCGACGATGCCGCGCACTCGGGCGCTGGTCGCGTAAGTGCCGAACACGAGCACGGCGA
>JAEWCW010000101.1 GCA_023390415.1 Pseudomonadota bacterium
TGCCTGCCGCCCGCTTTGGCCGGCACCCACGCCGCTGCCTTGCTGCCGTCGATGATCGACGCGGCCGCGCGTCAATGCGCCGCGCACCTTCCGCAGAGCGCCTTCCTGCGCTCCGGCGCCGGCGCGCTCTCGCAGCGCCTGCGCGCCGATACGGCCCCGGACCGCGCGGCGGCCGTGCAGGCGATCCTCGCTTTGACCGGTCAGGCCCGCCCGGCGCGGGTCCAGGACCCGGACCGGATGATCGACGTTCTCACCGCCGGCTTCGCAGCCGGTCTCGAGCCGGCCCAATGTCGCGGCGCGAGCGATTTGCTCGAGGCCCTCGCTCCTCTGCCCACCGCCAATTTCGCCAAGGCGTTCGGTGCGATCCTCGGGACGATGGCGGCGGGGTCGGACGAACCCTCGCCGATCTGCACGGAATGACCGACGCGCTCGACCTCGTCCTCCCCGAGGAGCTGGTCGCCGCCGCGCGCCGCGCGATCGAGGCGAACCGCGCGGCCGGGCGCTCGGTCGCGGTCGCGGAGAGCTGCACCGGCGGTCTCGTCGGGGCGGCGCTCACCGAAGTGCCCGGCTCGTCCGACGTGTTCCTGGCGAGCTTCGTCACCTATGCGGATGAGGCGAAAGTCGCTTTGCTCGGCGTCAATGAGGACGTGCTGGAGACGTTCGGCGCGGTCTCGATGCCGGTCGCCTGGGCAATGGCTCAGGGCGCCCTCGCGAGATCGGGCGCGGACGTGGCAGTCGCGATCACCGGAATTGCCGGCCCCGCGGGCGGAAGCACGATGAAGCCGGTCGGGACGGTGATGTTCGCCCGCGCCCGGCGCGGCGCGGACCCGGACGAGATCGTCGCCGACCAGCGCGACTTCGGCGATCTCGGCCGCGGCGGCGTGCGGCTTCAGGCCGCCTTGTGCGCGCTCGAACTGCTGATGCCGGATGCGTCGCCCGCGCCGTAGAGCTGGTGCGCGCGTTCCTCGAACGCGCCGATCATACGCCTCAGCGCACGATCGAACATCTGCCCGGCAAGTGCCTCGAAAATGCGGCTCTTGAACGCGAAATCGACGCAGAAATGGACGCTCGTGCCACCGTCGGCCGGCTCGAACTTCCACGCATTGTGGAGATATTTGAGCGGCCCCTCGATATAGTCGATCTCGATCTCGCGCGGCCGCGCCTTCTTCACCCGCGAAGCGAAGGTCTCCTTCAGCGACTTGAAGCCGACGACGAGGTCGGCGACCATCTCGGTCTCGCTCTCGGAGCGGATCCGGGTCGCTGCGACCCAGGGAAGGAATTCGGGATAGCGGCGGACATCGGCGACGAGATCGAAGAGCTGCTCCGGCGTGTAGGGCAGCTCCCGGGTCTCGGTATGCCGGGGCATCCTAGCGCGCCCCCGCCGCCAGCTTCGCCTCCCGCGCCGCGCGCATCTTCGCGAAATCGTCGCCGGCATGGTAGCTGGAGCGGGTCAGCGGGCTCGCCGCGACCAGCAGGAAGCCCTTGGCCCGAGCGATCGCCGCATAGGCGCCGAACGTCTGCGGCGTGACGAATTCCTGCACCTTGGCGTGGCGCGGGGTCGGCTGAAGATACTGGCCCATGGTCAGGAAATCGACGTCGGCGGAGCGCATGTCGTCCATCACCTGGTGGACTTCGAGCCGCTCCTCGCCGAGCCCGACCATCACGCCGGACTTGGTGAAGATGCTCGGATCCTGCCGCTTGACGCTTTCGAGCAGGCGGAGCGAGGCATAATAGCGCGCGCCGGGCCGGATGGTCGGATAGAGCCGGGGCACCGTCTCCAGATTGTGGTTGTAGACGTCGGGCCGCGCGGCGACGATCGCCTTCACCGCCGCTTCCGGCTTGTTTCGGAAATCGGGGGTGAGGATCTCGATCGTGGTCTGCGGGGTGTTGCGGCGGAGCGCCTCGATCACCTTCACGAACTGCTTCGCGCCGCCGTCCGGAAGGTCGTCGCGGTCGACCGAGGTGATCACGATATGCTCGAGGCCGAGCTCGGCGGCGGCGACCGCGACATGCTCGGGCTCGAGCGGATCGACCGCGCGCGGCATGCCCGTCTTGACGTTGCAGAAGGCGCAGGCCCTGGTGCAGGTGTCGCCGAGGATCATCACCGTCGCGTGCTTCTTGGTCCAGCACTCGCCGATGTTCGGGCAGGCCGCCTCCTCGCAGACGGTGGCGAGGTTGAGGCGGCGCATCAGCTTGCGGGTCTCGGCGAAGCCGACGCTGGTGGGTGCCTTCACCCGGATCCAGTCGGGCTTGCGCTGCTTCGGGCTCGGAATGACGGGGTCGGCTTCGCTCATGCCGGCGCAGATAGCGAGTGCGGCGCCGTCTTGCCACCCCTCCCCTCGCCGCTTATCGGCGCGCCATGAGCAAGTTCGACGAGCTGATCGCAGGCTATCGCCATTTCCGGGAAAGCGGCTGGGCGCGCGAGCGCGAGCGCTGGAACGAGCTGGCGGAGGGCCAAAGTCCGAAGGCGATGGTCATCGCCTGCTCCGATAGCCGCGTCGATCCGACGCAGATCTTCAACGTCCGGCCCGGTGAGATCTTCGTCGTCCGCAACGTCGCCAATCTGGTCCCGCCCTACGAGACCACCGCGGGCCGCCACGGAGTCTCTGCGGCGCTCGAATTCGCCGTCACCCAGCTCCAGGTCGAGGAGGTGATCGTCCTCGGCCACGGCTTCTGCGGCGGCTGCGCGGCCGCGCTGACCGGCCAGTTCGACGACGCGCCCCACGGCGAGGGCCATTTCATCGCCGACTGGATCGGGCTTCTCGACGAGGCCCGCGAAAAGGTCCGGGCCCAATGCGACGGCAAGGTCGATCGCGCCGCGCTCCACGCCATGGAGCTGGAGGCTGTGCGGGTCTCACTCGCCAACCTGCGCAGCTTCCCGTTCGTCGCCGAGCGCGAGGGCGACGGCCGGGTGAAGCTGCGCGGCGCCTATTTCGCCATTGCGGACGGCCTGCTCCATGTGCTCGATGAGGGGAGCGGCGAATTCGCGCCGGCTTGAGCGGGGGCTGACAGGATGGAAACCGGCGCGATCGTATCGATCACGATCTATTTCGCGGCGATGCTCGCGATCGGCTTCTACGCCTGGCGGAAATCGACTCAGAACATAAAGGGCTATCTCCTCGGCGGGCGCGATCTCGGCCCGGCGGTCGCTGCACTCTCGGCTGGCGCCGCAGACATGAGCGGCTGGCTGCTGATGGGCCTTCCCGGCGAGATGTACCGGGTCGGGCTCAGCGCCAGCTGGATCGCGATCGGCCTGCTCGCCGGCGCCTTCGCCAATTATCACGTCGTCGCCCCCCGGCTCCGCGTCCATACCGAGCTTGCCGGCGATTCGATCACCGTCCCCGCCTTCTTCGAGGAGCGCTTCCAGGACCGCAGCCGGGCGCTGCGCGCGATCTCGGCCCTGATCATCGTCGTCTTCTTCACCCTCTACACGTCGAGCGGCATGGTCGCCGGCGGCAAGCTGTTCGAGAGCGCGTTCGGCGCCGATTACAGCTTCGGCCTGTGGCTGACCGCGGGCGTGATCATCATCTACACCTATTTCGGCGGCTTCCTCGCCGTCAGCCTCACCGATTTCGTCCAGGGCGCGATCATGTTCGTCGCTCTGGTCCTGGTCCCGGTCGTCGCGCTGACCGCGGTCGGCGGGCCCGCGGAGGCCGGCGCCATCGTCGCCCAGGTCAATCCGGCCTATCTCGACATGGTTTCCAATCTCGGCCTGCTCGCGATCGTCTCGAGCCTCGCCTGGGGCCTCGGCTATTTCGGCCAGCCGCACATCATCGTCCGCTTCATGGCGGTGCGCTCGGTCCGCGACGTTCCGACGATGCGCAATATCGGCATGAGCTGGATGCTGATCACTTTGCTCGGCGCGCTCGCCACCGGATTCGCCGGCCTCGCTTACGCCACCCGCAACGGGATCGCGGTCGGCGATCCGGAGACGATCTTCATCCTGCTCTCGGACATCCTCTTCCACCCGCTGATCACCGGCTTCCTGCTCGCCGCTTTGCTGGCGGCGATCATGAGCACGATCTCGTCGCAGCTGCTCGTCTCCTCCTCGTCGCTGACCGAGGATTTCTACCGCACCTTCCTTCGCCGCGACGCCAGCCAGAAGGAGCTTGTGACGATCGGCCGGCTCTCGGTGCTCGCCGTGTCGCTCGCCGCGATCGTGCTCGCGCTCGATCCGGAGAGCAGCATCCTCGGCCTCGTGGCGAACGCCTGGGCCGGCTTCGGCGCCGCCTTCGGCCCGATCGTGATCCTCAGCCTCACCTGGAAAAGGATGACCCGCAACGGCGCCCTCGCCGGGATGGTCGTCGGCGCCATCACCGTTCTGGTCTGGATCTACGCGCCCCTCCTCGCCGACGGCGCGACCCTCAGCAGCCTCGTCTACGAGATGGTGCCCGGCTTCCTGCTGAGCGGCCTTGCCGCGATCCTGATCAGCCTCGCGGGATCGCCGCCGCCGCCCGACGTGGTCCGCACCTTCGAGGAGAGCCAGGCCGAGCTTGCCGCCGCCCGCCGCGGCTGAGGCGCTTGTGCACTCGTCGCGGAGGTGCAACAAACGCACGCATCGCCGTCATGGGACCGCCATGAAGCCTTGTACCCTGCTTGCCGCCGCTTCGCTCGCCGCCGCCCTCGCCGGCTGCACGGCGAGCGTCACCCATCCCACCAAGACCCCATCGGAGATGCAGGCGGACATTGACGACTGTACGTCGCGGGCGAACCGGCGCTACTGGATGGATCCGGTTGCCGCGCTCTACCGCGCCTATGACTGCCTCGAAGCGCGCGGCTACCAGCGCGACGAGCACGACATGGCCGCGCGGGTGGAGCGGGCCGTCGGCGAACGCGTTGCCCCGCCGCCCGCAGGGCCCCGCGCGCCGTGCAGGGTGCCCTGCCGGAGCGACTGAGCGTCAGTAGATGAAGTCTTCGCGCTCGAGGAAATCGACCTCCTCGCGCGCGGCCCTCGGCTGGCGGTCGGCGGTCACGGTGCGCTCACGCGTCGAGCGGGCTTCGGCGGACGGCTGCGCGACGCGGGGCGCCTCCGGCTCCGCCTCCGCCGCCACCTGCCGCGCCTTGGCCGGCTGTGCGGAGAGCGCACGGGGGACAGAGGCGCGCGAGAGGAAATCCGCGACATGCTCGATCGGATCAGCCGGAGCGGCCGGTTCGATCGCCGGCGGAGGGGGCGCAACCTTGGGTTTGGAACCGCTCGGCTCCGCCGCGACCGCCCGTTGCGGCACGATCCCGCCCAAATAGAGGTTTGCGGCGAATGGCACCGCCGCTGAGACCACGAGTCCGGCTAGGAGGAGGAGGCCGGTCCGCCTGGCGCGCCGCATCCGCGACCATCTGCGCACTTGGCTCGCTGTAATCGCCTCGACCCGGGCGCGCTCGCGGCAATCATATTCGCTTCGGCGAACGGGGTCTCGAAGGATGGTGAAGGCCGCATTGATCTCGGCGGCCCGCTCGGCCGATTCGGCACCGGCATGATCCGGATGATGCTTCTTCATCAGCGCCCGGTAGGCGGCCTCGATTGCCGCAGGCGGAGCGCCCGGGGAAACGTTGAGGACGTCGTAGAGGCTGTACGGGCGCTCCATCGCGCGCGCACCATGCCGCAACTGCAACGGCTTAGCCAGTGGAATGCGCGGCCCCGCTCTCGTCGCGGGACACGTCCTATTCCGGCGCGACCGCCTTTGCGGGGTCCTTCTTCGGCGCCGCGCCCGCCGGCTCCACGATCCGGATGCCGAGCTCGCGAAGCTGCTTGGGCGAGACTCCGGAGGGCGCGCCCATCATCAGATCCTCGGCCTTCTGGGTCATCGGGAAGAGGATGACCTCGCGGATGTTGGGCTCGTCGGCGAGCAGCATGACGATCCGGTCGATTCCCGGCGCCGATCCGCCGTGCGGCGGCGCGCCATATTTGAACGCGTTGATCATGCCCGAGAAATTAGCGTCGACGTCCTCGCGGCTGTAGCCGGCGATCTCGAACGCCTTGTACATGATGTCCGGCCGGTGGTTCCGGATCGCGCCCGAACTCAGCTCCACCCCATTGCAGACGATGTCGTACTGATAGGCGAGGATGTCCAAGGGGTTCTTGGTCTCCAGCGCCTCCAGCTCGCCCTGCGGCATCGAGAAGGGATTGTGCGAGAAATCGACCTTCTTCGCTTCCTCGTCATATTCGTACATCGGGAAATCGACGATCCAGCAGAACTTGAAGGCATCCTGCTCGATCAGGCCCAGTTCCTCGCCGACGCGGGTGCGGGCGAGGCCGGCGAGCTTGGCCGCCTGGGCTTCCTTGCCGGCCGCGAAGAAGATGCCATCGTCGGGGCCGAGGCCGAGCTCGGCAATCAGCTTGCGCATGCCTTCCTCGCCATGATTCTTGGCGATCGGACCACCGAGCTCGCCACCCTTCTGGGTGACGTAGCCGAGGCCTGCGAAGCCTTCGCTGCGCGCCCACTCGTTCATGTCGTCGAAGAACTTGCGGCTCTTCTCGGCGGTGCCAGGCGCCGGGATGGCGCGGACGACGTTACCGGCCTCGACCATCTTGGCGAACAGGCCGAAGCCCGAGCCGCGGAAATGCTCGGTGACGTCCTTGATGATCAGCGGGTTGCGCAGGTCCGGCTTGTCGTTGCCGTATTTCAGCATCGATTCCTTGTAGGGAATGCGCGGGAACTGGCCCGCCGGAGTCACCGACTTGCCGTTGGCGAACTCCTCGAACACGCCGGCGAGCACCGGCTCGATCGCCTGGAAGACGTCTTCCTGCGTGACGAAGCTCATCTCGAAGTCGAGCTGATAGAATTCGCCGGGGCTCCGGTCCGCGCGGGCGTCCTCGTCGCGGAAGCAGGGCGCGATCTGGAAATAGCGGTCGAAGCCCGCGACCATGATCAGCTGCTTGAACATCTGCGGCGCCTGCGGGAGCGCGTAGAATTTGCCCGGGTGGACCCGGCTCGGCACCAGATAGTCGCGCGCGCCCTCGGGGCTCGAAGCGGTCAGGATCGGAGTCTGGAACTCTGTGAAGCCCTGCTCGACCATCCGCCGCCGGATCGAGGCGATGACGTTGGAGCGGAGCACGATATTCTTGTGGATGCGCTCCCGGCGCAGGTCGAGATAGCGGTAGCGGAGCCGGATATCCTCGGGATAGTCGGCCTCGCCCGCGACCGGCAGCGGCAGCTCCTGGGCAGCCGACTGGACGGTGACCGCCTCGGCGTGGATCTCGATCTGGCCGGTGGCGAGGTTCGGGTTCACCGCCTCGGATGCGCGCGCGACGACCTTGCCCTCGACCGTGACGACGGATTCCGCGCGCACGCCCTCGAGCGCCTTGAACGCCTCGTCGGCGATGTCGGTGACGACCTGGGTGATCCCATAATGGTCGCGCAGATCGACGAACAGCAGATTGCCGTGGTCGCGCTTGCGGTGCACCCAGCCCGACAGCTTGACCCGCTCCCCGACCTGGGCGGCACGGAGTTCACCGCAATTATGGGTACGATAGGCGTGCATCGAGAGCGCTTTCCAGACTTCGCAATTTGCGGAAATGAGAGGGTCGAGCGCTTCGCGGTGCGGGGAGGCTTTGTCAAGGCGGGAGGGGCGGCTATAGCGCGCGCCAATGCACATCCATCCTTTGATCACCGACAGCGAGTCGCTTGCCGCCCTTTGTGAACGCCTCGCCCGCTCCGAGTTCGTGGCGGTCGACACCGAGTTCATGCGCGAGAACACCTATTGGCCGGATCTGTGCCTGTTCCAGATCGCCAATAGCGAGGAGGCGGCTGCCATCGATCCCAAGGCGGAGGGGATCGATCTCACGCCCTTGCTGAACCTGCTGGTCAACAACGAGCATGTCATCAAGGTCTTCCACGCCGGCGGCCAGGACATCGAAATCATCTTCAACCTGACCGGCGGGACGCCCCATCCTCTGTTCGACACCCAGATCGCAGCCATGGCGCTCGGGCTGGGCGAGCAGATCGGCTATTCGAACCTTTGCGAGAGCCTGCTCGGCAAGACGCTCGACAAGGGCGCGCGCTTCACCGACTGGGCCCGGCGGCCGCTCGACAAGCGCCAGATCGACTATGCGATCGGCGACGTCACCCATCTCGCGGTCCTGTTCCCGAAAATGGTCGACCGCCTCCGGCGCACCGGCCGCGGCGGCTGGCTCGACCAGGAGATGGAGCGGATCGCCGACCCCGCGAACTACGTCAACGATCCCGCGCAGGCCTGGAAGAAGGTCCGGATCCAGAGCCGCAAGCCCGAGGTGCTCGGCCGCCTCAAGGCCCTCGCTGCCTGGCGCGAGATCGAGGCCCGCTCGAAGAACCTGCCGCGCGGCCGGATCATGAAGGACGAGACCCTTGCCGACGTCGCCGCCCATCCGCCGTCGAGCCAGGAGAAGCTCGCGCAGGTCCGCGGCCTTTCGCCCTCCTGGAAGACCAACGACATCGGCGCCCGGCTGATGGACGCGCTCGCCGCCGCCGATCCCCTCCCCGCCTCCGAGCTTCCGCCGCGCGACGACAAGGGCCCCGGGCTCGGCAAGGAGGGCGCTCTGATCGCCGACCTGCTCAAGCTGCTGCTCAAGATCCGCGCCCGCGAAAGCAATGTCGCCGCCAAGCTCATCGCACGTTCAGAGGAACTGGAGCTTCTTGCCGCCGGCCGGCGCGAGGGTCTCGGAATCCTCGAAGGCTGGCGCTTCGAGGAGTTCGGCCGCGACGCGCTCGATCTGGTCGAAGGGCGCCTCGCCTTCGGCGTCCGAAGCGGCAAGTTGGTGATGACGCGCACCAAGCAGGAGAAGGAAGAGGAGCAGGCGGCATGATCGCCAGGATCGCAGCGGGGGGATTGGTGGCTTTGACCATGGCCTGCGCAACGACGACACCCGAGGCCGAAATCCCCGATCATGGCGCTGGAAGCTGCAACGCTGCGCCGGTCCAGGATCTGATCGGCCGCGAAGCGACCCAGGCGCTCGCCGCAGACGCGCAGCGCCGCAGCGGCGCGCGCCGCGTCCGCTGGCTCCCGCCCGGCGCGATCGTGACGATGGAGTTCAGCCCGGATCGGCTGAACATCGAGTATGACTCGCGGATGCGGGTGACGGGCCTTCGCTGCGGCTAGACCAGCCGCATCTCGGCGGTGAGGCCGAGCGCGCCTGCAAGGGTCTTGA
The DNA here is from genome assembly GCA_023390415.1 of Pseudomonadota bacterium. GTDB lineage: Bacteria > Pseudomonadota > Alphaproteobacteria > Sphingomonadales > Sphingomonadaceae > Allosphingosinicella. Next base: position 9,119 of record JAEWCW010000101.1, read on the forward strand.
GCCGACGCTCCACCGCCTCGCCGCGCAGACCGGCAAGGGCTCCGTCGAGCGCAAGGACGAGCTTCCCCTCCTCTACCGACAAGCGGCTCGCCTCCAGCCCGGCGGCGACCCCGCCGCTGAGCCGCTGGCCGAGCCGGATCGCGAGGCCCCATTGAGACGCGCGCTTCAGCTCGGCCTCGCTGCACAAGTCCGAGAGCGCGCTGCCTGGAAGGTTGCGGCCGCCGCCGAAACTGCAGAAAAGGGCCTGGGCGAGCAGCACCCGGCCCGGCGGGTCGATCCCCACCCAGTTGCCGTGCAGCGCCATGTCGAGCCCGCGTTCGGCACGGAAATCGGGATGCGCCTGCCAGGCGACGTCGCCGAGCAACGCAGCCGCCAGGCGAAGCCGCGCCGCGGCCGGGCTGTCGTCAAAGACCGGGGATATCCAGCGATCGAGAAGCTCGCCGTGCGGCGCGAAGCGGCCGAGCCCGGTTCCCGCCTCGCGCGCCGCAGCGAGCAAGGGATCGACCTTTCGGGTCTCGGGATCGAGGTCGCGATAGAGCAGCCCTTCGCGGATCCCGAAGGCCGACGCGACGAGCCGCTTGGGCTCGAGCCGGCGTGCGAGCAGACGCAGCAGCCGCGTGGCATCCGGCAATGCGGGCAGGCGCGACATCGACATTGACGGGATTCGCTGCGCCTTCGCCTTGTCGAGCGCGCTGACCTTCCTCTCCAGCGCCTCAAGGTCCGCCGGGCGAATCTCGTGCTGGTGGACGATCGGCAGTGGATGGCCCGCAAAGGCCATATCCACCCGCGCGAGCGTCCGCCACGAGCCGCCGACCATGTAGAATTCGCGGCCCCGGCAGCCGTGGGCGAAGCCGCTCTCCTCGAGCGCTTTGCCGAGCACCGAATCGAGCTCCTCCTCGTCGCGATTGCCGATCCGGAAGGTGCCGAACGGAAGCGACGTGCTGCGCCGGACCTCGCCGCCAGCGACGTCGACCAGCTCCAGGCTGCCCCCGCCGAGGTCGCCGACGATCCCGTCCGCGTCCGGGATCGAGGAGAGCACGCCGAACCCGGCCATCCGCCCCTCCTCCTCGCCGGAGAGGATTTCGGGCTCCAGCCCGATCGCCCTGATCTCGTCGAGGAATTCGGCGCCGTTGGAGGCGTCGCGGACCGCCGCGGTCGCCACCACGCGATGCCGTGCCACCTTCATCTGCTCCAGCAGGGTGCGGAAGCGCTCCAGCGCCGCCAGTGCCCGGGCGCGCGCCTTGGGCGAAAGCGCTCCAGTCTCCGCAAGCCCGCTCCCCAGGCCCGCCATCACCTTCTCGTTGAACACGATAGAGGGCGCCCGGGTCGCGCCCGAATAGACGACGAGACGGACCGAGTTCGAGCCGATGTCGACGATCGCGATCGGGCGCTGCTCGATCATGCCTGGCTTCGGCGGAGGCGCAATTTCTGGGGCGAATCGCCGCTCGCATGGAGCGCCGCGCCGCGCCCGGAAAGCGACGGGTTGGTCATGAAATAATGGTGGAGGTTGAACGGCTTCTCGTCGGGCTCCGGCGCGATCCGCTCGTAGCTTCCGTCGGGGCAGAGCCGCCAGCTCTGCTGGTTGTCGATCAGGTTCGCGACCATCACCTGGTCGAGGATCTGGCGGTGGACGGTCGGGTTGTCGACCGGGAGCATATATTCCACCCGTCGGTCGAAGTTGCGCGGCATCCAGTCGGCCGAGCTGATATAGACGGCGGCGTTGCGGCTCGGCAGGTCGTTGCCGTTGCCGAACGCCCAGATCCGGCTGTGCTCCAGGAAGCGGCCGACGATCGACTTGACGCGGATGTTCTCTGAGAGGCCCGGCACGCCGGGCCGGAGGCAGCATATTCCGCGCACGATGAGGTCGATCTCCACCCCCGCCGCGCTCGCCTCGTAGAGCTTGTCGATGATCTGAGGATCGACCAGCGAATTGAGCTTCGCCCAGATCGCCGACTCCCGCCCGGCCGCGGCATGGCCGATCTCCCGGTCGATCAGCCGCATCAGCTCGCCCCGCATATTGTGCGGCGACATGACCAGCCGCTCGAGCCCGCGCGGCTCGACATAGCCGGTGATGTAGTTGAACAATTGCGCGACGTCCCGGCCGACCGACGGGTCGGCGGTGAAGAAGCTGATGTCGGTATAGATGCGCGCGGTCACCGGATGATAGTTTCCGGTGCCGAGATGGACGTAGGTGCGGTAGCCCCTCTCCTCCCGCCGGACGACCATCGAGACCTTGGCGTGGGTCTTGAAGTCGACAAAGCCGTAGACGACCTGCACGCCCGCCCGTTCGAGCGCGTTGGCCCAGAGCAGATTCTGCTCCTCGTCGAACCGCGCCTTGAGCTCGACCACCGCGGTCACCGATTTCCCCGCCTCGGCGGCGTCAATCAACGCGCGGATCACCGCGGACTGCTTGCCGGCGCGGTAGAGCGTCTGCTTGATCGCCACCACCTCGGGGTCCGCCGCCGCCTGCTTGAGGAAGTCGACGACCACCTCGAAGCTTTCGTAAGGGTGGTGGACGACGATGTCCTTGGCACGGATCGCGGCGAAGCAGTCGCCGCCATGCTCGCGGATCCGCTCCGGCACCCGCGGTGCATAGGGCGGGAATTTGAGGTCCGGCCGATCCTCCTCGGTGAGGATGGCGAGGTCGGCGATCCCGATGAAGCCGGTCGATTCATAAATGAGCGCGGCGCTGGCATCGACGCCCTCGCGCACCACCTTCTCAAGCTCGTCGGGCATCTCGCTCTCGATCTCGAGCCGGATCACCCTCCCTCGCCGTCGCCTTTTGATCGCGCTGCGGAAGTAGCGGACAAGGTCTTCGGCCTCCTCCTCCACCTCGATGTCGCTGTCGCGGATCACTCGGAAGGCGCCGCCGCCCTGAAGCTCGTAGCCGGGGAACAAGGCCTCGATCCGGCGCCGCACCAGCCCCTCGACGGTGGTGTAGCGCGGCCGATCGCCCGGGATCCGCACGAAGCGCGGGAGACTCTGTGGGATCATCAAAAGCTCGCGCAGCGGCTCGCCGTCCGAGACCCGCTTCAAATCGAAAATCAAAGAGAAGCCCCGATTGGGGATGAACGGGAACGGATGCGCGGGGTCGATTGCCTGCGGGGTGAGCAGCGGGAAAATCTGCTCGCGGAAGTAGCGTTCGACCCAGGCCAGAGCGTCGGGATCGAGCGCATCGGTGCTGCGCACCACCTCGATCCCGGCCTCTCCCAGCGCCGCCCTCAGCTCGCGCCACACCTCCTGCTGGCTCTTGGTCAGCCGGTCCGCCGCCTCCGCGATCAGGGGCAGCTGCTGGGCCGGGGTCAGCCCGTCGGCCGACCGCTCCTCAACGCCGAGAAGCTGGTGGCCCTTCAGGCCGGCAACGCGGACCATGAAGAATTCGTCGATATTGCTGCCCGAGATGGACAGGAAGCGGACCCGCTCGAGCAGAGGGTGCGCCTCGTTGGTCGCCTCCTCCAGAACGCGCCGGTTGAACGCCAGCCAGGACAATTCGCGGTTGAAATAACGCGGGCCCGCCTCCGGGGAGGCCGGGACGGCCTGGTCATTGGCGGGGATCGTCAGCGGCTTGCTCACCGAAATTTCGCTCTCCGGATCAGACGGGCCTCGATCAGCGCGCGCTTCGCCACCGGCAGGGTCAGCCTTTTGTGGTGCGAGAGCACGGCGCGGTCGAGCGCGTCGACCACCTTCTGAACGGCGACATAGGAACGTTCGATCCGCGGAACCAGGAAATCGGCGAGCTCCGGCGGCGCGGCGATCCCGCGGTCGCCAAGCAATTTCAGGATCAGCGCCGCGATCAGCTCGTCGTCCGGAGGCTGGATCGCGATCTGCGGAGTCGCGGCGAGGCGCGAGCGCAGGTCCGGAAGCTCGACCTGCCACAGCGGCGGCGGCGCGTCGGCGACGATCAGCAGCGGGCGCCGCCGCTCCTGCGCGTCGTTCCAGGCGTGGAAGAGCGCCTCTTCCTCATGATCCTCGGCATTGTCGAACAACCGCCCGCCGGTCTTGCGTACGAAGATCCGGCCGAGCAGGCTCCGCCCGGACTTGCGCGGCCCGGTCAGAAGCGTCGCCATGACCGGCCAGGTCGACCAGCTCTTGAAATGTTCGAAGGCGTAGCGGTTCGCCTCGGAGATCAGGAAGTCCTCGTCGCGATCCGCCACCGGCCATTCGAACGGTAGCGCGATCTGGCTCAGCACCGCCGCCTCACCGCGAGATTCTGAGGGTCGTGCCGGAGCCGGCGACCGTCCAGCCTTGTGCCCGCAGCGCCGCCGCAAGCGCCTCCGGATCCCCCTGGAAGGTGACCCGCATCGCAGAGACTCCGCCGAGCGCCTGGCTGACGGTGAGCGCAGAGGTGACTCCCCGCACCCGGCTGACGGCGACTTCGGCCCGCTGGACAGCCTCGGGATCGGGCGAGGGATATTGGATTCGGATCGTCTGGGTGACGCCAGCCTGGAGGGGCGCGGTCGGAGCGGCGCTCGGGGTCTCGACCACCCTGGCCTCCTGCTCTTCCGGCTCCTCGACCGGCTGCGGGCGCGGAATGTTGAGGGTTGGATCTCGGTTCAGTCGGTCCGCCTCGAGCGCTGCGACGTAGATGGCGTCGATCCGCCGCACGCCTTCGGCCAGCACGCGCGGGATCGAAGCGGCGTCCGGCGCGCGCAGCTGGAATCGCCCGAGAATCTCGCCATCTGGCCCGTGCTTGGCAGTGAAGGTCGCGACCGCCGGACCGCCGGGGAACAGCCGGCGGAGCTGGAGCTCGGCGATCAGCACGTCCTCGGCGCCATATTGGTTGAGGATGACGTGCCACCAGCCTCGGCTTCGCCGGCCGTCTAGCGCCGCGTTGATCAGCAGCGGGTCGGAGCCGGTTCCGGAGGTGCGGACATAATCGATTGGGCTCTCGACGGTTCGGAACTGCGCCCAGGCCGCCTGCCATTCGTTGCGATATTCGAAGCTGTAGCCCGTCCCGCCCGTGGTCATCACAGGCACCACCAGCATTGCCGCCGACCGGATCTGATGGCGCGAGACGCCAAGCATCGGCCCCGCGCGGCCGCGGTCGAACAGCACGCCGAGGCGCGCGATGTAGCGCCGCGGGCCGATCTGCTCGTTCTCGATCACGATTCCCGAGACGATCGAGCTCAACACCGATTCCGAAAGTGTCGGCGCTTCCGACGCTGGGCGATTGTGGGTGCGCGCCCAGAGCAGCTTCCAGCCCTCGCCCTGCGCGCGGCGCCAGCCTTCGAGCCGCGCCGCCTGGGCCGTCTCGGCGACGACATCGACCTGGACTCCGCCCACTTCGAACGCGCTTGCGCTGTCGACCGGGGCGATCCCTCGGTCGGCGCCCTCGAGCTGCGCATAGACGATGCCGGCCCCGGCCCCGGCCCCGGCAAGGGTTAGCGCGGACAGCAGAATCGGGAGGCGGAAACGGCGGCGGGAGGTCACGGGCGCCTTTTTGGCGGTTTGCCCGTGGAAATCCAAGCGCGATGTGGCTAGCGGGGCGCATGAGCCAGCCCGAGGACAAGCCCAGATCCTATTCCTATGCCGAAGCCGGCGTGTCGATCGCCGCCGGCAATGCGCTGGTCAAGGCGATCGCGCCGCTGGCCCGCGCCACCGCCCGCCCCGGTGCCGGCGCCGAGCTCGGCGGCTTCGGCGGCTTCTTCGATCTCAAGGCCGCGGGCTATTCCGATGCACTGCTGGTCGCCGCCAATGACGGGGTCGGCACCAAGCTGAAGCTCGCCATCGATTCAGGGCGCCATGACGGGGTCGGCGTGGATCTCGTCGCCATGTGCGTCAACGATCTCATCGTCCAGGGCGCCGAGCCCCTGTTCTTCCTCGATTATTTCGCTTGCGCCAGGCTCGATACCGGAGTCGCCGAGGCCGTTGTCGCGGGTATCGCGGATGGCTGCCGCCAGGCAGGCTGCGCGCTGATCGGCGGTGAGACCGCCGAAATGCCGGGAATGTATGCCGAGGGCGATTACGATCTCGCCGGCTTCTGCGTCGGCGCGGTCGAGCGCGGCGAAGCGCTGACCGGAGACCGGGTCGCTGAGGGCGACATCATCCTCGGCCTCGCCTCGTCCGGGGTCCATTCCAACGGCTTCTCTCTCGTCCGCCGCCTTGCAGCCGACAAGGGTTGGAGGCTCGACCGCCCGGCACTGTTCGATCAGGAGCGGCTACTGATCGAAGCGCTGCTGGAGCCGACCCGAATCTACGTGAAATCCTTGCTTCCGATCGTGCGCGCCGGCCGGATCAAGGCGCTTGCCCACATCACCGGCGGCGGCCTGCTCGAGAATATCCCGCGAGTCCTCCCGGCCCACCTCCATGCCGAGGTCGATGCCGACAGATGGCCGCAGCCGCGGCTCATGGCCTTCCTCCAGGCGCAGGGCAATATCGAGCCGGGGGAGATGGCGCGGACCTTCAACTGCGGCATCGGCATGGCCGCGATCGTCGCTCCGGACGATATGAAGAGCGTCCGTGAAGAGCTTGAGAAGTCGGGTGAAACCGTCTTCGAGATTGGCCGGGTCGAGGCTGGGCAGCGCGGCTGCACCGTGCGCGGCTCGCGCGGCACCTGGTCGGCGCGCGACGATTGGTCCGCGACGCACAATGGCTGATCCGGTCCGGGTCGCGGTCCTGCTCTCGGGCCGCGGCTCGAACATGCTCGCGCTTGCCGAGCACAGGCGCCGTGATCCGGACCGCGCCTACCGGATCGATCTCGTCGCCTCCAATGTCCCGGAATCGCGGGGCCTCGTTCTCGCCCGCCGCCTCGGCCTTCCCACCTGGGCGCACAGCCACAAGGGGCTGAACCGCGCCGACTTCGACCGTCTCGTCGATGCCGAACTTCGGCGCCGCGACATCGAGGCGATCGCGCTTGCCGGCTATATGCGGCTGCTCTCGGACGAATTCGTCGCTGCCTGGCAAGGGCGGATCCTCAACATCCACCCTTCCCTCCTCCCCGATTACAAGGGGCTCGACACCCATCGCCGGGCGATCGAGGCGGGCGAGGCCGAGGCCGGCTGCTCGGTCCACCTCGTCACGCCGGACCTGGACGGCGGCCCGGTCATCGCGCAGACGCGGATCCGGATCCGCACCCGCGAGAGCGCCGAGGAGCTCGAGGCCCGGGTCCTTGCCGAGGAGCACAAGCTCTATCCACCCGCGCTCGAGGCCTTCTGCCTGGCTTTGCGCGGCGAAACGGCCGTCCCCCCGCTTTGACCGAGTCGATTCGGCGCACAAAATCCCGGCCGGTGCGCGCGTTCGCCGTACATTTTTCGGAAACCTTGAATCTCCCAGCTGAATCAATCCTCTGAGCGCCATTTCCGGCACTTTGCACGATGAAAGCGGGGGTCAGGTCGTCCCGTTCCGCAAACAGCCCACCGTAACGAACTTGCCCCGAAACGAGCGGGCGGCCACGGCGGTTCTCGGTCAGAGGGCGGGTAGTCTTCAATCCTCCTGACAGGACGTGGGTACGCGACGCGTAGCCGGGCATTCCGCCCGTTTGCTGCGCTTGTCCCGGCCGGCGCATGTGCAAGAGCCTTGAATGTCTTTGTATCGCAAGTTCCTTGCCGGAGCCTTCGGCGCGTGCCTGGCTTCCGGAAGCGCCGTCGCTTTCGTTGCGGCGCAGGCCGAGCCCGTTCCGGGCCAGGCCGCGGCGATGATCGCCGCCGAAACCCAGATCCAGATGGCCCCGGTCCAACCGAGCGCGCAGCCCGCTGCTCCCGCCGCCGTCGCTTCCCCCGCTCCCGTCCCTGCTCCGGCGCCCGCGGCTCAGCCCGTAGCCGCGGACGAGGATGACGGTTCGCAAGTCTCCGAGGCCGAGCTCGCCTGCCTCACCCGCGTGATCCTCTACGA